>NZ_JAMYSJ010000031.1:0-65791 GCF_040321855.1 Mesorhizobium sp. M0227
GGAAGCCAGAGGCCTCCAACAGAGCATGTCACGCAAAGGCAATTGCCTCGACAACGCCCCAATGGAGAGCTTCTTTGCCATCCTCAAATCCGAGCTCTTCCATCCCGGAACCTTCGACACCGTTCAAAGCCTGGACGACGCCATCACGGACTACATCGACTATTACAACCACCGCCGCATCAAACTGAAACTGAAAGGGCTGGCCCCTGTGCAATACAGGAACCAGCCCTTAAACCTACCAACTCAATGAACCGTCCAACTTTATGGGGTCAGTTCATTTCCGGGGCTTTTTTCGACTTTCGTCAAGGTCAGTTCTTTCGGGGCAGTTGCGGCACGAGGCTGCGCTTGCCGCCGTCCTTGCCCTTGGCTTCGGGCTTCTGCGCCACCAGCTTCTTGGCCGCGGGCTTTTTCGTCACGGCCTTTCTGGGCTTCGTTGTTTCTTCCGGCTCTTCCTTCTTCGGCTTCACCGGCGCCTCGTCGGCGAGTGATTCGAGCTTCAGGCCGGTCTCGCCGGTTTCCTTCTTCTCGACGGTGACACGCACCGTGCCGCCCTTCTTGAGCTTGCCGAACAGCACCTCGTCGGCCAACGGTTTCTTGATGTGCTCCTGGATTACCCGGCCGAGCGGCCGCGCTCCCATGCGCTCATCATAGCCCTTGTCGGCGAGCCAGGCGATCGCATCCGCCGACAGGTCGAAGGTGACGCCACGCTCGGAAAGCTGGGCCTCGAGCTGCATGACGAACTTCTGCACCACCTGATGAATGACCGGCACCGGCAACGAGCCGAACGGGATGATCGCATCGAGACGGTTGCGGAATTCCGGCGTGAACAGCCGGTTGATCGCCTCGACATCGTCGCCTTCGCGCTTGGTCGAGCCGAAGCCGATCGCCGCGCGCTGCGCATCCGACGCGCCCGCATTGGTGGTCATGATCAGGATCACATTGCGGAAGTCGATCTGCTTGCCGTTGTGGTCGGTCAGCTTGCCATGGTCCATAACCTGCAACAGGATGTTGAACAGGTCCGGATGTGCCTTCTCGACCTCATCGAGCAACAGCACGCAATGCGGATGCTGGTCGACGCCGTCCGTCAAAAGACCGCCCTGGTCGAAGCCGACATAGCCGGGAGGCGCGCCGATCAGCCGCGAGACGGTGTGGCGTTCCATATATTCCGACATGTCGAAGCGGATCAGCTCGACGCCGAGCGACGCGGCCAACTGCTTGGCCACTTCGGTCTTGCCGACGCCGGTCGGGCCGGAGAACAGGTAGGAGCCGATCGGCTTCTCCGGTTCGCGCAGGCCGGCACGCGCCAGCTTGATCGCCGAGGTCAACGCGGTGATCGCGGTGTCCTGGCCATAGACGACGCGCTTCAGCTCGATATCGAGACCCTGCAGCACCTTCTCGTCATCGGCCGAAACCGTCTTCGGCGGGATGCGGGCCATGGTGGCGATCGTCGCCTCGATCTCCTTGATGCCGATCGTCTTCTTGCGCTTGGCTTCCGGAACCAGCATCTGCGAGGCGCCGGTCTCGTCGATCACGTCGATCGCCTTGTCCGGCAGCTTGCGGTCGTTGATGTAACGTGCCGACAGCTCCACCGAGGCCTTGATCGCCTCGTTGGTGAACTTCACCTTGTGGAACTCCTCATAATAGGGCTTGAGGCCCTTCATGATCTCGATGGCGTCCGCGATGGTCGGTTCGTTGACGTCGATCTTCTGGAAGCGCCGCACCAAAGCACGGTCCTTCTCGAAGAACTGGCGGAATTCCTTGTAGGTGGTCGAGCCGATGCAGCGGATCGCACCCGATGACAGCGCCGGCTTCAACAGGTTGGACGCATCCATGGCGCCGCCTGAAGTAGCCCCTGCGCCGATGACCGTATGGATCTCGTCGATGAACAGCACGGCACCGGGATAGTCCTCGAGTTCCTTGACGACCTGCTTCAGCCGTTCCTCGAAATCGCCGCGATAGCGCGTGCCGGCGAGCAGCGTGCCCATGTCGAGCGCGAAGATGGTGGCGTTGTGCAGCACTTCGGGAACGTCGCCCTCGACGATGCGCTTGGCCAGACCCTCGGCGATCGCCGTCTTGCCGACGCCGGGATCACCGACATAGAGCGGGTTGTTCTTCGAGCGGCGGCACAGCACCTGAATGGTGCGGTTGATCTCGGACTCGCGGCCGATCAGCGGGTCGATCTTGCCGGCCTTGGCCTTGTTGTTGAGATTGACGCAATAAGCCGTCAGCGCATCCTGCTGCTGCTTCTTCTTGCCGCCTTCCTCTTGTGGCTCGGCGCCGTTCTGGCCGCCCTGCTCGTCATCGGCACCGCGCGGCGAGCGTGTCTCCGATGCGCCCGGACGCTTGGCAATGCCGTGCGAGATGTAGTTGACCGCGTCGTAGCGGGTCATCTGCTGTTCCTGCAGGAAATAGGCGGCATGGCTCTCGCGCTCGGCGAAGATGGCGACGAGGACGTTAGCGCCCGAAACCTCCTCGCGGCCAGACGACTGCACATGGATCACCGCGCGCTGGATGACGCGCTGGAAACCGGCGGTCGGCTTGGAGTCCTCGTCGTAACCGGTGACGAGGTTGTCGAGCTCGGTGTCGATATAGGTGAGAACCGTGTGCTTGAGCTCATCGAGATCGACATTGCAGGCGCGCATGACGGCGGCCGCCTCGGTGTCGTCGATGAGCGCGAGCAGCAGATGTTCTAGGGTTGCATATTCATGGTGCCGCTCATTGGCGAGCGTCAGCGCCTGGTGAAGCGCCTTTTCCAGGCCTTGGGAGAAAGCCGGCATGTTACCTCACTTCTTCTCCATCACGCATTGCAGCGGATGCTGATTCTGTCGGGCGAAATCCATGACCTGGGACACTTTGGTCTCGGCCACCTCGAATGTATAGACCCCGCACTCGCCCACTCCATGATTGTGAACATGAAGCATGATGCGTGTGGCGGCTTCGCGATCCTTCTGGAAAAAACGCTCCAGCACGTGAACCACGAACTCCATCGGAGTGTAGTCGTCGTTGAGGATGAGGACCCGATAAAGGCTGGGCTTCTTGGTCTTGGTTTTGGTGCGCGTGATGACGGCCGTCCCACGGCCGGCCCCATTGCCGTTACCGTCGCCGTCTTGCATCCGCACCACTCGTCTCGTGGCAGTCAAACCGATCGTCACGTATTCCTGCCTCTTTCGATTCCCCATGCGAGTTCGACATGTAGGTGTTCGATGTACGATTTTAAGCCCTTCTGGTTAGCTGACAATATGGCTAGGTCACCAAACTTGGACGATTTTCGCAATCGTGAAGGGGCGCGAGGCTCTGGAACGGAAATTGACACGAAAAAGCCGGGCCGCGTTTCCGTGGCCGGGCTTTTTCTCGGGTTCAAAGGCTGAATCTGGGGTCACGTCAGGCGAAATCAGTTCGCCCGGGCAAAATTACTTTGCCTTGGCAACGATCGATTCGAATGGCTTGTAAGCTTCCTTGGCGAGTTCGGCATAGAGATCGCCGATCTTGGTGGCCTCGGCGACGAACGCCTCATAGGACTGCTTGGCGTAATCCGACTGGATCTCGATCGCCTTTTCCAGCGACTTGGCTGAAAACAGCTTCTCCACCGTGGCGCTGCCGGTTTCAAAACTCTTCTTGGTGTATTCACCAGCTTCGGTGGCAATCGCCTGCGCGCCCTTGGACAGCGACGCAAAGCTCTTCAATCCGGTGTCGGCGAACTCTTTGCCGTATTTGCTGAAGTCCTCATAGGTCTGGGTCATTTCACGATTCCCTTGACGGTTGAAGCGTCCTTCTTCGGGGCGCCCTTGTGCAATGCAAGATAATATATTGTGCGCCGCACAAAAGTCAAGATTTCGCGGGCTTGCGGACCCGCCTGCGCAGCCAATGGCTAAAAATCGAATAAAGAGAGCCACAAGCCCGAAGAAAATGGTGAACGCGGCGGTTACCATAAACGGATTGGTAACGCTGCGCCGGTAGCTTGGCCGGAAGCGAGGCAGGACCCTTTGCCGCCTCCAACGCAACGAAGAAATCCAAGGGAAGTACCAGTGCGTAAGGCGTTGTTGGGCATCGTTTCCAAATCTACCTCCCCTCTCAAAACGATGATGATCATCGCCCTGGCGATGACATTCGTTTTTGGCGACGTTGCCTCGTCGCTGGCGGCCAGGCAGGCGGCCATCGTCGTGGATGCCAAGACCGGCAAAGTGCTCTACTCCGCCGACGCCAACGGCAGGCGCTATCCGGCTTCGCTGACCAAGATGATGACGCTGTATCTGACCTTCGAAGCGATGGCGAAGGGCGAGATCAGCAGGAACACGCCAGTGGTGTTTTCCGCCAAGGCCTCCGCCGAGGCGCCGACGAAACTTGGCGTGAAGCCGGGCGGTTCCGTCACGGTCGAGACCGCGATCCTGTCGATCGTCACCAAGTCGGCGAATGACTCGGCCACCGCGCTCGGCGAAATGCTCGGCGGCAATGAAACCACTTTTGCCCGCATGATGACCGCCAAGGCGCGTGCGCTGGGGATGAACGGCACCGTGTTCCGCAACGCCAATGGCCTGCCCGACCCCGGCCAGTTCACCACCGCGCGCGACATGGCGACGCTCGGCATCGCGCTGCGCGAGCATTTTCCCCAGTATTACGGCTATTTCTCGCAGCGCTCCTTTCTCTATGGGCGCCAGCGCATCAACGGCCACAACCGTCTGCTTGGACGCATCAAGGGCGTCGACGGCATCAAGACTGGCTACACCCGCGCCTCCGGCTTCAACCTCGTCTCATCGGTTTCCGATGGCAATCGCCGCATCGTCGGCGTGGTCATGGGCGGCACCTCGGGCGGCAGCCGCGACAATCAGATGGCCAGCTTGATCAACACCTATCTGCCGAGGGCGTCGACTCGCGGTGGTGGCGATCTGGTCGCCAAGGCCGGTGGCAACAACCCGATCACCGCCCTTGCCAAGGTTCTCCTGCCCAAGCATGACGCTCCGACACCGGACGACAAGCCTGTCATAGCGCAGGACGATGTCACCGTTGCCGAGGACGCCACGGTCGCGGAAGACGATACCGCGCAGGCCGAAGAAGCAGCCCCCGTCGTCAAGACCAGAAAGGTCAAGACCGTCATCGTTTCAGCCCCCCAAGTCGCGACGGCCCAGGTTGTAGCGGCCTATGCCGAGCCGACGCCGGCGGCTGTCGACCCGGTCAACACCGCGTCGGTGCCTTCGGGTTGGGCCATTCAGGTCGCCTCGTCGCCCAAGCAGTCCGAGGCCCAGGCCTTTCTCGACAAGACCACCAAGCAGGCGCCCAAGGTGCTGGCGGACGCTTCCGGTTTCACTGTCGCCTTCGACAAGGATGGCGTCACCTACTACCGCGCCCGCTTCGGTGGCTTCGGTTCGAAGACCGCCGCCTGGAAGGCCTGTACCGCTTTGAAGAAGAAGAACATCGAGTGCTACGCCGTCCAGCAGTAGGACGGCGTGCAAGCCATCTCCCGGAAAAATTCTGCGTCGAAGGAGACTAGTTGTGATTGGAGAGCAAGACGTCCTTGGCTTCGTTAATCCGCGCCGCCAGGAAAGACGTGCCGCCGACATCGGGGTGCAGGCGCTGCATCAGGCGGCGGTGCGCCTTGCGGACATCCGCCGCGGCGGCCCCCGCTTCAAGACCAAGGACCTTGTAGGCCTCCTCCTTAGTCATGGCGCCCGGACCTGGCGCAACACCCAGCCCTTCGCCACCGTTCGTCTCAGCGTTTTTGCGCCAGACGGGAAATCTGCCGTCAAGATACGTCTCTAGCAGCTGTCGGCTCTCCGGATCGCCGGAGAGTTCGCGGTAGAGGTGTTGCAATTCCGCCAGCCCCATCGCGCCAAGCATCTTGCCTTCGTGGCGGCCAGCCAGGACCAGTCCTTCGAGGCCGCCGGTATCGTGATCGAGTTCCATTTCCAATGCCGCTGTGCGCACCGTCGAGCGTTTGCCCGGTGCAAGCCCGGCCGGCTGGCGTTTCATGCGCATGGAACCATACCAGGCAATTGCGCCGGTGAGAATCATGCCGCCGATGCCTTCCCGGCCGACCACAAGCACGGCGACGCCGACAAGTGCCAGAAGAGCCGGCCCGAGCGTTCGCAGCGTGCTCGCCAGTTTCGCCGGCTCGGCACGCAGAAAGATCGTCACCGCGCCGAGGAGCAGCAGAAGCAACGCTCCAAAAGCGATGATCGCGCCCATTATTTTCCGCCGCCCCGCAGATACTCGATCATCAGCCGGTCTTCCGGCCTGCCCCTGGCTTCGAGCGCCTTCAACCCGCCGGTCGCAAACACGGCGACGGCCGAAAGCAGTCCTGCCAGGGTCGCGGCAGCCCGCCGATCAAATCTAAACCAAGCCCCCTTGGACAGCCGCGCAATCTCTTTGAACGCCTTTTCTGCGCCGGAATCATGGCTTTCCTGAAACACGAAGACGGGAACGCCATGAAGGCCGAGGCTGCCGGCCTTTTCGGCCAGATCGTCGATATTCTCTTCCATCGCGTCGCCGATGTAGACCAGCGCATTGACCTTGGCGGCCGCCGTCTGTTTCAACGCATGCGTCAGGACCTTGCCGATCTGGGTGTGGCCGCTGCGGCATTCGATCCGCGTCATCAGCTGCTTCAAGGCATTGGTGTCGCTCACGAAAGCGGACGAACGGCACTCGCCGAGACCACGAAAATAAACCAGTTGCACGCTGAGGGTTCCGGCCTTGCCGACAGCGTCGAACATCTGGCCCTGCAGCTCACAAGCCAGATCCCAGGTCGGCTGGCGGCTCATTGTTGCGTCGAGAGCAAGGATCAGCCTGCCCGAATCGGTCGCCGACGCGGCAAGTGTCCTCGCCTGACGAATGAAGGCGTCGATCTCGCCGGCGTTGGATTGAGGCTTGATCGGCGCAGGATTGGTCCCCGCTGGCACAGGCTGCTTCTTATCGCTCATGAAAAACAAGATGTGGCGTTGCCACATCGCTTGCAAGCCCCACATCGGGCAGTGCAAAGGGCCAGGCGGTGATGCCACCTGGGGTCAGAGCAGACCGAGATCGGCCAGCTCGCGCCTGAGTTTCGGCGGCATCTCGATCAATCCGGCCTTGCCCTTACCCAGATCGAGCGGCGCGTCCGCCGGCTTCAGGTAGCGCCAGCCCTGAAAAGCCCGGCGTGGCTGCCAGTCGGTGCGTACAACCTCGGGGTCGAGTATCAGATGGCAACGGCCTATGCCTTCACTGTCGGTGAACGGCCGGATTTCGGTGATCAACTGGCGGCACTGCACATTGCCTTTGATCACCCAATAGAGCGAACCGCCATCGGTAACCTCGGCGCCGCGCGTCGGCATCATACGGGTGGTGTGATACTGCTCGACCGGCTCACCGGCGCGCCGCCGCTCGTCGAGGCGGAAGGCGATCCACTCTTCGAGATCCTCGACGCTGTCGCAGCCGACACAGAGTTTTATGAGATTGAGAGACATCGCTTAAGGTTAGTCCTGCACGCGAACGCGTCAACGACCGGATCGACTTCTCCACAGTAGCGGTTTAGGCCAGCCTTCAGCACTCCACGACGTTGACTGCAAGCCCGCCAAGGCTGGTTTCCTTGTACTTCTCGTTCATGTCGAGGCCGGTCTGGCGCATGGTCTCGATCGCCGCATCGAGCGGTACGAAATGGATGCCGTCGCCCTTGATGGCCAGTGACGCTGCCGTCACCGCCTTGACCGCGCCCAGCGCATTGCGTTCGATGCACGGCACCTGCACCAGCCCGCCGACCGGATCGCAGGTCATGCCGAGATGATGTTCGAGCGCGATCTCGGCGGCATTCTCGACCTGCTCGGGCGTGCCGCCCATGACGGCGCACAGGCCGGCCGCCGCCATCGCCGATGCCGAGCCGACCTCGCCCTGACAGCCGACCTCGGCGCCCGAGATCGACGCGTTGGTCTTGATGATGCCGCCAACGGCGGCAGCCGTCAGCAGGAAATCACGAATGCTCGGCTGGTCCGCCTCGGGATGGAAATGCAGCCAGTAGCGCAGCACCGCCGGCAGCGTGCCGGCAGCGCCATTGGTCGGCGCGGTGACGACGCGGCCGCCGGCGGCATTTTCCTCGTTCACGGCCATGGCGTAGATCGACAGCCAGTCATTGGCGAGCAAAGGATTGGGCTTGTTCTGCTGCCACTGCTCCTGCAGCTTATCGTGCAGCATGCGGGCACGGCGGCGCACCTTCAGCCCACCCGGCATGATGCCATCCTGCGACAGGCCACGGTCGATGCAGCCCTTCATGGCGCTCCAGATTCCGTCGAGGCCGGCGTCGAGCTCCTCGCGCGTCATCTGCGTCTCCTCGTTGACGCGTTTCATGTCGGCGATGGAAAGGCCGCTTTTGCCGGCCATGGCCAGCATCTCGACCGCATTCTTGAACGGATAAGGCACTTTCTTGCCTTCGGTTGTCACCGAACCTTTGGCTTTCATCCGCTGCAGTTCTTCTTCGGAAACCACGAAGCCGCCGCCGATCGAATAATAGATGCGCTTGAGCAGCAGGCGGCCGCCGGAATCATAGGCGTAGAACGCCATGCCGTTGGCGTGACCGGTGAGCGGCGTTTTGCGGTCCAGCACCAGATCGGTGGCCGGATCGAAGCGATAGGCGGGATGGCCGGGCGGCGAAATGCGCTTTTCGGCGGCGATGCGGCTGGCAATGCCATCGGCCTGGTCGGGATCGACCGTCTGCGGCGTCAGGCCGGCAAGGCCGAGCATGACGGCGCGATCACTGCCGTGGCCAATACCGGTGTAGGCGAGTGACCCGTGCAGACTTGCGCCAAGCCGATCGACCTTGACGCCCGCCGGACGCGGCCAGTCATTTCCCGCGACCTCGTCGAGAAACCGCGCAGCGGCTGTCATCGGCCCCATCGTGTGCGAACTCGAGGGTCCTATGCCGATCTTGAACAGGTCGAAAACCGAAAGGAACACGCGGCGTTGTCTCCTGGCGTCAGGTCGATGACTACATATAGGAATTCCCACGATGTTTCCGCTCTTTTGGAAATCGCGGCGCTGCACCCGCCGACCTTGTTTGCTCCGGCAGCGACATTGGTGCCTTATCGCTGTAGGCGGACATCGAAGCGATCGCGCTGAATGTGCTAAATTCAGGCCATGGGCGATTCCCTCGATCTTTCGACAGCCGATCTCGCGGCGCTGGCCTTCTTCCTCGTCGCGTGGCTGCTGCACACGTTCGCCTCCGACGGCAAGCTGGTCAGCCGCATGTCACTGACGACGGCGATGAATGCACAGCGGCAAGCCTGGATGCGGACCATGGCCGAGCGCGAGATCCGCATCGTCGATACCGCCATCATGAGCGGGCTGCAGCAAGGCACCGCCTTCTTCGCCTCCAGCTCGCTGATCGCCATCGGCGGCTGTTTTGCCCTGCTCGGCGCATCCGACCGGGTTCTTGAAGTGCTCAGCGACCTGCCCCTGGGTGGCGCGCCGTCGCGCGCGGCCTTCCAGATAAAGGTGTTCGGGCTGGTGCTGATCCTGGCGTTTTCGTTCTTCAAATTCGGCTGGGCGTACCGGCTGTTCAACTATTGCACGATCCTGATCGGCGCCGTGCCGATCCCGCATGGCGAAGCCTCACGCAATCCGGTCACCGAAACGGCGGTGTGGCGTGCGGCGCAAATGAACATGCTGGCCGGAAAGCACTTCAACTCCGGCCTGCGCGGCGTGTTCTTCTCGATCGGTTATCTCGGCTGGTTCGTCGACCCAATGGTGTTCGTGTTGTCGACGCTGTTGCTGCTGGCCGTTCTGGTGCGGCGCCAGTTCTTCTCGGCCGCCAGGCAGGCGGTGATCGGTCAGCCGCCTGGAAAAGGCTGATCGATCCGGCCTGACAGCCAGTAGGCAAAAAGCCCGATCCATTCGCGGATGGCCATGGTGGCGGCCTGCAGCGAATCGGCTGGATTGTCGCGGAACAGGCCGATGCCTTCTTTGCCCGAGGTGCGATAGTCGACCGGCCAGGGAACAGTCGCAAAGCCAGCCTTGTCGAACAGCGCCTTGGCGCGCGGCATATGGAAGGCCGAAGTCACCAGCAGCCAGGTCTCGCCGGGCTTCGGCGTTAGCAACTCCTTGGTGAAGACCGCGTTCTCATAGGTGTTGCGGGACTTGTTCTCCAGGATCAGACGATCGGCGGCCACGCCAAGCGCGGTGAGCAGGCGCGGCGCGGTTGCGGCATCGCCCTCGCCATCGAGAAACAACGCGCCGGTGCCGCCGGAGACGACCACCTTGGCGGTAGGAAAGCGCCGGGCCAGAACTGCGGTCTCGACCATCCGATCTCCGCTGCTGTTCAACTCATAGCCGCCGCGCGCCAGATTGATGGCGCCCTCGAAGCCGCCGCCGAGCACGACGATGCCGTCGACCTTTGCCGGCAGCGGCGGGCGCGCGAAGCGCTCTTCCAGCGGATTGAGCATCATGGCGCCGAGCGACGTCCACGCTGACAGCGCAAGGACCAGAAATGCCAGCACGCTGCCGGTAGCCGCCAGCCGCCGGCGCCCGATCATGGCCGCGAGCAATCCCGCCAGCAGCAGAAAGATCGCCAGGTTCAGCGGCTGGATGAAGAACCAAAAGATCTTGGACAGGTAGAAGAACATCGCTCACCCCATTGCAGCGCCGCGCGGGCGTGCGCGCTCAAAGGACGCTAACACTTTGATTTTGCGCAGGATCCTTCCGAAAATCGATTCGACTTTCAGGGCATGCGCTAGACGAGCGACGTCCCTACCACCACTTCTCCGGCTGGAACGTGCCTGCGGCCTGCTCGATGACGGCAGCGGTCTGGAACAGGGTTTCCTCATCGAACGGCCGGCCGATCAGCTGCAGGCCGAGCGGCAGGCCCTTGGCGTCGAGCCCGGCGGGCACAGCGATGCCCGGCAGGCCCGCCATGTTCACAGTGACGGTGAAGATGTCGTTCAGGTACATCTTGACCGGATCGGCAGCCATGTCCTCGTCGGCGATGCCGAAGGCGGCGGACGGCGTTGCCGGGGTCAGGATGACATCGACGCCGGCGGCGAAGACAGTCTCGAAATCCCGCTTGATCAGATTGCGCACCTTCTGCGCCTGCAGATAGTAGGCGTCGTAATAGCCGGCCGACAGCACATAGGTGCCGATCATGATGCGGCGCTTGACCTCGCGGCCGAAACCCGCGGCGCGGGTCTTCTCATACATGTCGACGATATCCTTGCCCGGCACGCGCAAGCCGTAGCGGACGCCATCATAGCGGGCGAGGTTGGACGAAGCCTCGGCCGGCGCCACGATGTAATAGGCGGGCAGCGCGTATTTCGTATGCGGCAGGGAAATGTCGACGATCTCGGCGCCGGCGTCCTTCAGCCAGGCAATGCCCTTCTGCCACAGCGCTTCGATCTCTTCGGGCATGCCGTCGACGCGGTATTCCCTGGGAATGCCGACCTTCATGCCCTTGATCGGCTTGCCGATCACCGCCTCATAATCCGGCACCGGCCGGTCGACCGACGTCGTGTCCTTCGGATCGACAGAGGCCATCGATTTCAACAGGATCGCGGCATCGCGTACGTCGCGCGCGATCGGGCCGGCCTGGTCGAGCGACGAGGCGAACGCGACGATACCCCAGCGTGAGCAGCGGCCATAGGTCGGCTTGATGCCGACCGTCCCGGTGAAGGCGGCCGGCTGGCGGATCGAGCCGCCAGTGTCCGTCGCGGTCGCGCCGGCGCACAGGAAGGCGGAGACTGCCGTGGCCGACCCGCCAGAAGAGCCACCCGGCACCAACTGCGCATTGTCCAGGCTGCGCACGGTCCTCGTGCCGCCGGCCGAAACGAAGCCGCCGTCGCCCTGATGCGTCGTGGGCATCACCGCAGTATCGAGGCGCGAGCGCCGCCACGGATTGATGACCGGGCCATAGTAGGACGTCTCGTTGGACGAGCCCATGGCGAACTCGTCCATGTTGAGTTTGCCGAGCATAACGGCGCCGTCGGCCCACAGATTTGACGTAACGGTCGATTCGTAGCGCGGCTTGAACCCGTCGAGCACATGGCTGCAAGCCTGCGTGTGGACGCCTTCGGTGCCGAACAGGTCCTTGATCCCCAACGGAATGCCTTCCAGCGCACCGCCCTCGCCCTTGACCAGCCTGGCGTCGGACGCCTTGGCCATGTCGCGCGCCTTGTCGCCGGTCACGGCGACATAGGCATTGAGCGCCGGATTGGCGCGCTCGATAGCGCCGAGATAGGCCTCGGTGATCTCGGTCGCGGTGATTTCCTTGTCGCGCAGCTTGGCGCGGGCCTGTGAAATCGTCAGCTGGGTCAGGTCGCTCATCAAAGGCTCTTTTCGTAAAACACCGACCACTCAGAATCGGGATAATCCAGCACCGGGCCGCAGCGCGAAAACCCGGCGCGTTCGTAGACTGTCCACGCCGCGGGATGACGATCGCCCGTCTCCAGCACCAGGCGCTTCAGCCCCTCGTTGCGCGCCAGCGATCCGACCCGCTCAACGATTTTCGCGCCGATCTTCTGCCCGCGATGCGACGGCCTGATATACATGCGCTTGACCTCGCCAATGGCGCCGTCATGACGCTTCAGCGCGCCGCAGCCAATGGCCAGGCCATTATCGCGGGCGATGAAAACCGTCGTGTCCTCACCGGCCATCTGCTCGACCGTCAAATGGTAGCAATGCTCCGGCGGCGTCAGTTCGAGCAAGGTCTCGTTGAGTTCCGTGACCAGCCTGCGCACGTCGTCCTGGAGCGGCTTCTCAATGGCGATCTCGATTGCCATCGGCCGACTTACTCCACGACCTTCGGCACGAGGAAGAAATTCTCTTCGGTCGCCGGCGCGTTAGCGACGATGTCGGCGGCCTTGCCGCCGTCGGTGACGACATCGCTGCGCTTCTTCATGTCCATCGGCGTTACCGAGGTCATTGGTTCGACACCGGAAACATCGACCTCGTTCAGCTGCTCGACGAAGCCCAGAATGGCGTTCAGCTCCCCGGTCATCCGTTCGGCATCTTCTTCGCTCACCGCGATGCGGGCGAGATGCGCGACGCGCTTCACTGTCTGAAGATCTACGGACATGTTTTTGCCTCGGGGAAAACCAGTTCGGGCTATAGCGGCGCCGCGCGCGCTGCGCAACATGCATCGTGCGAGAGACCAGGCTGTGCCGGCGGCCCGCTCGTGGGCCCTCAGAATACGTCTATGGCAGAGCAACGCCTTCGCACAGATAGTAGCTGCCGCTGTTGCCGCTTGCTTCGCTTTCGTCGTCGACGGGCCGAACCGACACGAGATCGATCTGCTTGGCGTTCATTTGCGTCACGGAGAGAACGTCGGGAAAGACATAACCCGGTTCCTGGCAGATGGCCGTCACCGCCCAGCTCGGCGAAGCCGTGGCCTTGCTGATCTGCAGAAACTCGCAATTGTATTCGACGCTCTGCAGGCCGTGCGCCGAAAGCACGATGTTGCCTGCGTCGATCAGCGTTTGCAGCGTGTCCTTTTTGGCCTGTTTGCAAAGCTCCTCGGATTGCAGGTAGACGCCCTCGATGAAATCATCCGCGGCGAGCGCGGGCGACGCCGCGACCAACATCGATACACAAAGAGATTTCCTCAAAGCCATGGTCTTATTCCGCTTTCGCCACGCCTAGATCGTAATCGTCTCACCGATATCAGGCAATGCCACCGTCACGCCGGACCCTTCCATGCCGGCCTCGAACTTGTCGGCGGTCGGATCGATCATCGGAAACGTGCCGAAGTGACAGGGAACCACGGTATCGAATTTGAAGAAGCGCCGGCAGGCAAGTGCAGCCACCGCGCCGCCCATGGTGAAACGGTCGCCGATCGGCACGATGCCGATCTTCGGTTCATGCAACTCGTTGATCAGCGCCATGTCGGAGAAGATGTCGGTGTCGCCCATGTGATAGAGCGTCTTGTCTTCCGGGAAATGCAGGACGAGGCCGCCCGGATTGCCGAGATAGGTGTTCTGGCCGCCCTCGCCGGGGAACGAGGATGAGTGCAGCGCCTGGACAAAAGTGGTGGTGAAGCTGCCGCAATCGACGGTGCCGCCGATGTTGCCCGGGTTGATCTTCTTGTCGCTGACCCCCTTGCCGACCAGATACATGCAGATCTCGAAATTGGCGACCAGCTGCGCGCCGCTTTTGCCGAGCACTTCCACGGCGCCGCTGATGTGATCGCTGTGGCCATGCGTCAGCAGCACATGCGTGATCCCCTCGGCCGGTCCCTCCCAGCCGCCCGTCCAGGACGGATTGCCGATCAGATAGGGATCGATGAGGATCTTGGCATCAGCGGTCTCGATGCGAAAGGCCGAGTGGCCGTACCAGGTCAGTTTCATGAATGCATTCCTCGATTTTTATCTTGCCAAAGGATAGAACGCCGATGGCCCCGAGATCAAAGGGTTACTTGTCCGCCACGCGTTTGACAAAACACCTGGTGGTGAAAGGCGAAGGACGGCCGGTGGGCATTATCACGATCGAAGAATTGCCGGCGCGGCTAACCGGCGGCAAGACGCTGGCGGGGCTTGACCTCGGCGACAAGACGATCGGCGTCGCGGTCTCGGACCAGAGGTTTTCCTTCGCCCATCCGCGCCCGGTCATCATGCGAAGGAAATTCTCGCTCGATGCGGCGGTGCTGCTCGCCTTGCTGCACAAGGAGAATGCCGGCGCGGTGGTGATTGGGCTGCCGATCAACATGGACGGTTCGGAAGGTCCGCGTGCGCAGAAATCACGCGCCTTCGTCCGCAACATGGCCCAGATAAGCGACCTGCCGTTCGTGCTCTGGGATGAGAGACTATCGACGGTCGCGGCCGAAAGGACGCTGATCGAGATGGATTTCTCGCGCCGCAAACGCGCCGGCAAGATCGATTCGGCGGCTGCCGCGTTTATTCTGCAGGGAGTTTTGGACCGGCTTCAGTCGCTCCACGCATCCGCTCGAACGGAACCGGACCCGCCCAGCGCTGTCTGACCCAGCCGGCGATTTCGCGGCGACGGCGGAAGGCCCAAAGCGCCATCAGCAGCAACCCGTCGAAGACGCACGTCTTCGCCACCATGCCGGGAATGATCGCCGGGTCGATGCCGAGCATCTGACCATAGAGCTGGAAGAAGAAGTCGTGCATCTGTCGGCTGAGCATCGTGTAGCCGAAATTGATGTCATTGGCCGACAGATAGAACCAGCCCCAGAAAATCGCCATCGGCGCCGCCCAGAATCCGAAGATGTAGCGCATCAGCGGCCTCCCCTGGGATGGGAGCCGGTCTTGGACACCGTTCGGCCTGATATGAGTGAAAGCAGCGAATTGTGGGCCGCGGCTTTTGCCATGCCGTGCGCGATGGCATGGATCTCGCTTTCGCCCGAAGCCGCTGTCGCAACCAAGGATCGCCGTTCGGCAAGCATGGCGACATAGGACGCCAGAAGTGCCGCCAGTTGCACGGCGACAGCCATGAACAGCCCGTTGATGCCTTGCGCGGCGCCACCGACGACGATCAGCGACAACACGCCGGACGCGCATATGAAGGCGATGCGGGCGACGCTGTCGGCGCCCGCGCTGGTCGCGTCGTTGACCAGGGCTTCGACAAAGGCCCAGAAAAACAGAACCGCGACGACAAGCAATGCGGTGGCGAGCGGCGCCACGACGACGAAATTGTCGAGGTCGACGAAGCGGGTACCCTCGATTGTAGTGCCCAGCACGCCGAGCGCCGCCGCCACACCCCGGTTTCCGTCGATGCAGATTAGCGCAAGCAGGGCGAAAACAATCGCCCAGTGCAAGGCCAGAAAAGAGGTCAGTACCTGTCGCATCGGTGTTCCTGCTTCGCAAAGCAAGAGACGGCCAATCTGAACCATTCCCTGCTTGCACTAGGACAGTGGGCCTTGCCGTCCGCCATCGCAATGGAAACCATTTGTTAAGGTTAACGGCGATTAGCCATACGCGTGAAGATGCCCGCCAACGCGTCAAAACTGTGGATGGCGCCGGTTTTTGCGATGCTCGCGGCTCAGTTCACCGGCGGATAGAGCGTGTCGATGATCATGCGTGCATCGTGGCGCGAATCGATCATGCCATAGGTGTTGCGCCATTGGCCGGCCAAACGCGTCTCGACGAAAGCGTCGGCGATCCGCCCTGCCCCCAGACGGCGCAATTCCGCCGCCGCAGCCGACAGCGCCAGCTGCTCGGTCAGCAGCCGGGCAGAACCTTCGTCGGTTGAGGCAACCTGCATCGCCGCCTTCAGCACGCCGATCGTGCCGCGTCCGCCGGCGCCGAGATCACGGTCGATGCCGGCCAGCACATCCTCGAACAGGCCGGGCGCACGGCCGAGCACGCGCAGCACATCAAGCGCCATGACATTGCCCGAGCCTTCCCAGATCGCGTTGACCGGGGCCTCGCGATAGTAGCGGGCGAGTGGCGCCTCCTCGACATAGCCATTGCCGCCGAGGCACTCCATAGTCTCATAGAGCAAAGGCGGCGCGATCTTGCAGACCCAGTATTTGACGACCGGCGTCATGGCCCGAGCAAACGCCGCCTCGCCGCGATCGCTGGCCGCCTCGTCGAAGGAGCGCGCCAACCGGAACGACAGCGCGGTGGCGGCGGCGACATCGAGCGCCATGTCGGCCAGAACGCGCTGCATCAACGGCTGCTCGATCAGGGTCGAACCGAACACCTGGCGATGGCGGGCGTGGTGAACGGCCTCGGCCAGGCCCGCGCGCATGATCGCCGACGATGCGATGGCACAATCGAGCCGGGTCAGGGTGACCATGTCCATGATCGTCTTCACACCGGCACCGGCTTCGCCGACCATCTCGCCGATAGCATTGACAAATTCGACTTCGGAGGAGGCGTTGGAACGATTGCCGAGCTTGTCCTTCAGCCGCTGAAAGCGGAAGCCGTTGCCCGAACCGTCACCGAGAACGCGCGGCACGAGGAAGCACGATAGTCCCTCAGGCGCCTGCGCCAGCACCAGGAAGGCATCCGACATCGGCGCGGACATGAACCATTTGTGCCCGTTCAGACGATAAAAACCGCTGCCGGCGCGTTCCGCCCTCGTCACATTGGCGCGCACATCGGTGCCGCCCTGTTTCTCGGTCATGCCCATGCCGAGGGTCAGCCCGGTCTTCTCGACCGGCGGTTTCTGGCTCTGGTCGTATTTGCGCGTCGTCACGCGCGGCGCCCATTCGCGAAACAGTTTCGGGCTGGCCATCAAGGCCGCCAGCGAAGCGTTGGTCATGGTGATGGGGCACAGATGCCCGGTCTCCAGCTCCGCCGTCAGATAAAACCGGGCGGCACGGACCTGATGGCGGCGGCCGATCTCGGTGTCGCCGTTCTCCCACACCGAGGAATGCAGCCCGTTGGCCACAGAGCGGCGCATCAAGGCGTGATAGGCGGGATGGAACTCGACCACGTCGATGCGCCGTCCCTGGCGATCATGCGTCCTGAGCTTCGGCGTCTCGACATTGGCGAGGCGCGCCAATTCCTGCGCCTCCTGCGTCAGCACAAAGCGGCCGAGACCATCGAGTTCCCGGCGCACCGGATCGGAAAAACGCTCCGCTAGCTGGATCAGCAACGGATCGCCCCGCCAGGCGTTGCCGCCCGTCAGCGGCGGCGGCTGGTTCGTCACGTCGTCGGTCACGCCCAATCCTTCTATCGTCAGAAAGCCACGAATCCGGGGCTGTCGGCTAGATATAGCCAAGCCATGCAGCGCGCGAGATGAAAATACCGGCCGATACAATCGGCTATCTACACGAAAAAATTGAGGAGAACGGCTACAATGCAAAGCTGGCGCTTGCAGCCGCAAAGTCTCCACCCTATAGCAGCGCCTTGAGATGACCGACGCTTCGTCCCCCTATCCTCATCGCCATCTTCTGGGCATCCGCGACCTTTCCCCCGCCGATATCGAGCTGTTGCTCGACAGGGCGGACCGGGCGGTCGCGATCTCGCGGCAGTCGGAGAAGAAAACCTCGACGCTGCGCGGTCGCACACAGATCAACCTCTTCTATGAAGCCTCGACGCGCACACAGTCGTCGTTCGAGCTTGCCGGAAAGCGGCTCGGCGCCGATGTCATGAACATGTCGGTGGCAAGCTCTTCGGTGAAGAAGGGCGAAACGCTCATCGACACGGCGATGACGCTGAACGCCATGCGGCCCGACATCCTGATCATCCGCCACCAATCGGCCGGTGCTGCCGCCCTTCTGGCGCAGAAGGTCGGCTGCTCCGTCGTCAACGCCGGCGACGGCGCGCATGAACACCCGACACAGGCGCTGCTCGATGCGCTGACCATTCGTCGCGCCAAGGGTCCGCTGTCGAAGCTCATCGTGGCAATCTGCGGCGACATCCTGCATTCGCGCGTGGCGCGTTCCAACATCATGCTGCTCAACGCGCTCGGCGCGCAGGTGCGCGTCGTCGCTCCGTCGACGCTGCTGCCCACCGGCATCGAGAAGATGGGCGTCATCGTAACCCGTTCGATGGCCGAAGGCCTCAAGGGCGCCGATGTGGTGATGATGCTGCGCCTGCAGCGCGAGCGCATGGAGGGCGCCTTCGTGCCTTCGGTCCGCGAATATTTCCGCTATTTCGGCCTCGATGCCGAGAAACTGAAGGCCGCCAAGGATGACGCGCTGGTGATGCATCCCGGGCCGATGAACCGCGGCGTCGAGATCGCCTCGGAAATCGCCGACGGTCCGCAAAGCGTCATCCAGGAACAAGTTGAAATGGGCGTCGCCGTGCGCATGGCGGTGATGGAAGCGCTTCTTGACCCGCGCCGTAATCAAGAGGGCCGCGGCGCATGAGCATAACGGTCTTTGAGCGCGCCCGCGTTGTCGACCCCTCGCGCGGCATCGATGAAGTCGGCGCCGTCTTCGTCGATGGCCGCAAGATCGTAGCCGCCGGCAAAGCAGCGCTGAACCAGGGCGCGCCCGAGGGCGCCACCGTTATCAACTGCGCCGGCAAGGCGATCATTCCAGGCCTGATCGACGGCCGTGTCTTCATCGGCGAACCGGGCGGCGAGCATCGCGAGACCATTGCGTCGGCAAGTGTCGCGGCGGCGGCCGGCGGCGTCACATCCATCGTCATGATGCCCGATACCGATCCGGTGATCGACAATGTGGCGCTGGTCGAATTCGTGCTGCGCACCGCCAAGGACACGGCCATCGTCAACGTCTTTCCGGCTGCGGCGATCACCAAGGGCCTCGACGGGCGCGAAATGACCGAGTTCGGCCTGCTGCG
Organism: Mesorhizobium sp. M0227; assembly: GCF_040321855.1. Taxonomy (NCBI): domain Bacteria; kingdom Pseudomonadati; phylum Pseudomonadota; class Alphaproteobacteria; order Hyphomicrobiales; family Phyllobacteriaceae; genus Mesorhizobium; species Mesorhizobium sp. M0227. The sequence goes on from NZ_JAMYSJ010000031.1 coordinate 19,155, forward strand.
CGAAGCCGGCGCCGTCGCCTTCACCGATGGCCGCCACACCATATCGAGCGCGCTGGTGATGCGCCGCGCGCTGACCTATGCGCGCGACTTCGACGCCACCATCGTGCATGAGACGCAGGATGCGGACCTCGGTTCATCCGGCGTGATGAATGAAGGCCTCTACGCCAGTTGGCTCGGCCTCTCCGGCGTTCCGCGCGAAGCCGAATCCATCCCGCTGGAGCGCGATCTGGCCTTGGCCCGGCTGACGCGTGGTTCGTACCATGCAGCAAAGATCTCGACGGCGATGGCGGCAAACGCCATAACGCGTGCGAAAGCCGACGGCGCGACGGTGACGTCAGGCGTGGCGATCCACAATCTGTCGCTGAATGAAAACGATGTCGGCGAATACCGCACCTTCTTCCGCCTGACGCCACCTTTGCGCGCCGAGGAAGACCGGTTGGCGATGATCGAGGCGGTCAGGGACGGCACGATCGACATCATCGTCTCCTCGCATGATCCGCAGGATGTCGACACCAAGCGCCTGCCCTTCGCCGATGCGGCGGCCGGCGCCATAGGGTTGGAGACGCTTCTGGGCGCCGCACTGCGGCTCTACCACAATGGCGATGTGCCGTTGCTGCGGCTGATAGAAACCCTGTCCACCGCTCCCGCAAAACTGTTCGGCCTGCCCGGCGGCACGCTGAAGCCGGGCGCTGTCGCCGATCTTGCGCTTGTCGACCTCGACGGACCCTGGATCGTCAGCGAAAGCGGCATTCGTTCGCGGTCGAAAAACACCTGTTTCGAAGGCGCGCGACTGCAAGGCAAGGTCTTGCAAACGCTGGTTGCGGGCCGCACAGTGTTTTCCGCCTGAACCGGCCACGGCGCATCGCGCCTGATCCGGCCGAACTGGGGAAATGCGGGGGAAACAATGATTTACAGCCTCATCCCAGCGCTCGTGTTCGGCTATTTGCTTGGCTCGATTCCGTTCGGGCTCCTGCTCACCCGCGCGGCTGGCCTTGGCGATGTGCGCAAGATCGGCTCCGGCAATATCGGCGCCACCAACGTTCTGCGCACCGGAAACAAGGGCCTTGCCGCCGCGACGCTGCTGCTCGACGCGCTGAAGGGCACGGCCGCCGTGCTGATAGCAGGCCATTTCGCGCCTGACCTGGCGATCTGGGCCGGTCTCGGCGCCTTTCTCGGTCATCTCTTCCCGGTCTGGCTCGGTTTCAAGGGCGGCAAGGGCGTCGCCACCTATCTCGGTGTGCTGATCGGCCTTTCCTGGCAGGTGGCGCTGATCTTCGCCGTCGCCTGGCTGGTGATGGCATTCCTCTTCCGGTATTCCTCGCTTGCGGCGCTGACAGCGGCGGTCATCGTGCCGATCGCCCTCCATGTCCTGAGCACACCGCAGAATGCGGCCTTGTTCGTGCTGATGAGCATCATCGTTTTCATCAAGCACCGGGAAAACATTTCACGCCTGCTTGCCGGCACCGAGGGCAAGATCGGAGCCAAGGGGTGAGCGAGCCTGCCGCCGTCGTGAGTGGGCCGGCCGCCGGGCCGCGTCTCAGCGACCGGCAGCGGCTGAGCTGGCTGCGGCTGATCCGCACCCAGAATGTCGGCCCCGCATCCTTTCGCGACCTCATCAACCGTTTCGGTTCGGCCGAGGTGGCGCTGGAGATATTGCCGGAACTGATGATTTCGGGCGGCGCCATCCGGATCGCTCGCATCCCTTCCGTTGCCGAAGCCGAGGCGGAACTGGAACTAGCCGGAAAGGCCGGCGCCCGCTTTGTCGGGATCGGTGAGACAGACTACCCACCCCTGTTGCGCAACATGGACCATCCGCCGCCCCTGCTGGCGGTAAAGGGCAACGCAGCTGTTTTCCGGCTGCCGGGTGTCGCCATCGTCGGGGCACGCAACGCGTCGCTGGCCGGCATCAAGATGGCACGCATGCTGGCAGCCGACCTCGGCCGCGACGGCTACGCAATCGTCTCCGGCCTGGCGCGCGGCATCGACACCGCGGCGCATCAGGGCAGTCTTGCGACCGGCACGATCGGCGTCCTGGCTGGCGGTCTCGACCTGCCTTACCCGCCTGAAAATGCCGGCCTGTGCGAGGAAATCGCCGAGCGTGGCGCCATCATTTCGGAGATGCCGTTCGGCTGGCAGCCGCGCGCCCAGGATTTTCCGCGCCGCAACCGCCTTGTTGCGGGTGCGGTCCTTGGGCTGGTGGTGGTCGAGGCAGCGCAACGCTCCGGCTCCCTGATCAGCGCCAGGCTTGCCGGCGAAATGGGCCGGCTGGTCTTTGCCGTGCCGGGCTCACCGCTCGATCCACGCGCCGCCGGTACCAACGGCCTGCTCAAGGATGGTGCCACCCTGGTCACCGAGGCATCGGATATTTCCAGGGCGATCGCCCCGCTGACCGGCATGCGGGCGCCCGACGTGCCGCCGTTCGAAGAGCCGCCCGACTTCTCGGCCACACCACCGCCCGGCGAAAGCGACCGCGCCCGCGTCATCGAGGCGCTCGGCCCGACGCCAGTGGCGGTCGACGAGATCATCCGCCACACCGGCCTGCACCCGGCCCAGGTCTTCATGGTGCTGCTGGAACTCGACCTCGCCGGCCGGCTCGAACGCCACGCCGGCGCCAATGTTTCGCTGGTGTTCGGGGAGCCTTCGGTCTGACGCTGTTCGCATTTTCGCGCCGCCGAACTCCTTCGAGAAGCTCGGCGAGGATGGCCTTTTCAGCCGGCTTTCCGCTTTGCCGCGCCTGTGCTCATCTGTTCGACGCCAAGACCGGCCGGCGGATTGTAGGGCAAAGGTCTGATATCCCGAGGCAAAGGTCTCAAGCAAAAGTTGGCTCTTGCCACTCGCGTCCGTTGGCACCAATCTCGCTCAGCCGCTCATCGGTGGATGTCGGCATGACAGGATCTTGCCATGACACGCGATCAGATGCTCGCCCACCTTCGATCCGCCGACGCGGTCGCGCGCGAGGCGGCGGCGCATGGGCATCATCCGTTTGGTTGCGTGCTGGTCGGGCCGGACGATCGGGTGCTGATGCGGCAAGGCAATCTCGACACGGTGCGCCACGCCGAGACGGAGCTCGCCCGGCGCGCCGCGGCAGCCTACGAGCCGGAGTTCTTATGGCAATGCACGCTGGTCTCAACCGGTGAGCCCTGCGCGATGTGCACCGGAACGCTCTACTGGGCGAATATCGGCCGGCTGGTCTACGGCTTCGAGGAGACCGAGCTGCTGGCGCTCACCGGGGATCACGCAGAGAATCCGACGATGAGCCTCTCTTCGCGCACCGTCCTCGACTCCGGCCAGAAAAAGATCGAGGTCTTTGGCCCCTTCCCCGAAATCGCCGACGAGATGCTCGCACCGCACCGCGCTTTCTGGAAGCGTTGACGGCTTCCCCACCGGTTGTGGTGTGCCCTTCCCGAGAGATGGGTGACAGTTTATCGCGTGGATTTGGTGAGCGCGATGGGATTCGAACCCATGACCTACTGATTAAAAGTCAGTTGCTCTACCGGCTGAGCTACGCGCTCCCGCGGGCGAAAGGCGGCCCTCGAAATTGCGCGGAACATAGGGAGAGTGCCTCGACCGGTCAACCGGAAAAAGAGGGCTCGCAAACACGGGCGGCTTCGCCCTGTCGCGACACTTGCCAGCCGCGCCATCGGTGGGAGAACAGCCAAGGGAACACTGGCATTTCTGCCCGACAGCGGCATCCAGTCTGGGGAACAATTGTATGCGCCGCTCGTTTTCCCGGCACAGGGACGTCCGCCAAACTATCGAGGAGAAGACCAATGAACAGAATCACAACGAGCCTGCTGGCGGCCACTCTCTCCGTCACATTCGTTGCGGCGGAGGCGGTGTCCGTTAATGCCCAACCGAACTATGTGCCGCAATCCCAGGTCGCGGTGCCGGATGTGCAGACAGTCCAGTACCGGGAGTGGCGTAAGGACCGCCACAATCGCAATTTTTCGCGTGACCGCAGTTTTTCGCGTGACCGCAATTTTTCCCGCAATCGCGGCGCATATTGGAACGGCCATCGGGGCTATCGCGAATATCGCCCCGGCTACCGTCGTCACGGCGATTATTGGTTCCCGCTTGCCGCCTTCGCTACTGGCGCGCTGATTACCGGCGCAATCATCAACAACGAAAACAACCGCGTCTACGGAGGCAACGCCCACGTCCAATGGTGCTACGACCGCTATCGCAGCTACCGTGCTTCGGACAACACGTTCCAGCCGAATTACGGCCCTCGCAAGGAGTGCCGTTCGCCTTACTGATCAAGGCGCGTTTAAGTAGCTGAGATGCGTTAGTGGAGCTCGCGCCGGCAACGGCGCGGGCTTTTGATCCTTTGGCCGGAAGACGAACAGTTGCCGTCAGCTTGCCCAGTTGATGCTCTTGAGCATCAGATAAAAGCCACCGCCGTCCTCTCTGCTGGGACAACGATAGATACCCAACCCATTGCAGATACGGGCCATCACCGCACTGAGTTCCCAACCAACCACTTCCAGCGCATTGTCCGCATCCGTCGCATAGGCTTGGGCCAGTTCGTCGATGCCATTCTGCTCCCCGAAGGATCGGACTAGCTTTGCATCGCTGAGGAGCTCGCTGGGCAGGCTGGAATTTGCCCAAGCCCACAGCCAGTTTCCGGCCTCCGTGCTCGTTGAGCCGACAATCTGGATTTCGGTAACGACCTTGGCGACCCCGTCTTGCGAGAACAGAAGCGTTCCGGCCGTCAGGTCATAGTCATAGCGCAACCAGCTACCGAGGTGGAGATCTTTTTTCAAGCGTGCATTCTTGGCCTTCAGCTGTTCGATAGCCTCGTCGCGCCAAGCAGGATACCAATCTGGCTGCATTCCTCGCGCCCCATCACCCGCCACTGATGGCTGTTTATGACACGCTGAGCGTCCTGCGCACAGCATCGCGCCAACCAGCGAGCTTAGCTGCGCGCACGGAGCCATCCATGTCCGGCTTGAAGCGCCGTTCGAGTGCCCAACTCTTCGCAAACTTCTTTGCATCCGGCCAAACGCCAGCTTTCGAGCCGGCCAGCCAGGCTGCACCGAGCGCGGTCGTCTCGAGAATGGTCGGGCGGTCGACCGGCGCATCGAGGATGTCGGCCAGCCGCTGCATGGTCCAGTCCGACGCCACCATGCCGCCATCGACACGCAGCACTGTCTTGGCCGAAGCGCCTTTCCAGTCCTTGCGCATGGCGTCGAGCAGGTCGCGTGTCTGGTAGGCGACGGATTCGAGCGCGGCGCGGGCAAACTCCGCCGGTCCTGAATTGCGCGTCAGTCCGAAAATCGCACCGCGTGCCTCGGCGTCCCAATGCGGCGCGCCGAGCCCGACGAAGGCCGGCACCAGATAGACGTTTTGGGTCGGATCGGCTTCATCAGCCAGTTTGCCGCTCTGTTCGGCCTTGCCGATCACCTTGATGCCATCACGCAGCCATTGCACCGCAGCACCGGCAATGAAGATCGAGCCCTCCAGCGCGTAAGTCGTCTTGCCGTTCAGCCTGTAGGCAATGGTGGTCAAGAGCCGGTTCTTCGAACGCACCAGGTCGCTGCCTGTGTTGAGGAGCGCAAAACAGCCGGTGCCGTAGGTCGATTTCATCATGCCTGGCTCGAAGCAGGCCTGGCCGATGGTTGCCGCATGCTGGTCGCCGGCGACACCGAGGATTCTTATCTCGGCGCCAAAGAGATTTTTCTCCGTGATTCCATAGTCATCGGCGCAGTCCTTCACCTCGGGAAGCATTTCTACCGGGATGTTGAGGATCGACAGCAACTCGTCGTCCCAGGCATTCTCAGCGATATTGTAGACCAGCGTGCGCGAGGCGTTGGTGGCGTCCGTTGCGTGGACCTTGCCGCCGGTCAGCCGCCAGATCAAAAAGCTGTCGATGGTGCCGGCGAGCAATTCGCCCTTCTCGGCGCGTTTTTTCGCGCCTTTCACCTTGTCCAACATCCAGGCGATTTTGGTGCCGGAAAAATAGGGATCGAGCAGCAGGCCGGTCTTGCGGGTGAACTTTTTCTCCAACCCTTGCTTCTTGAGTTTCTGGCACAGCGGCGCGGTGCGCCGGTCCTGCCAGACAATGGCATTGTGGATCGGCTTGCCGGTCGCCCTGTCCCAGATGACCACGGTTTCGCGCTGATTGGTGATGCCGATCGCGGCCACGTCGGAAGCATTCCGGCCGGCCTTCTTCAGCGCCGCCTTCACGGTCGACACCACACTCGCCCAGATATCCTCGGGATCGTGCTCGACCCAGCCGGAGGCCGGATAGTGCTGGGCGAATTCCTTTTGCCCACTGCCGGCGACCTTCATCTCGCCGTCGAACAGGATCGCCCGGGTCGAAGTCGTGCCCTGGTCGATGGCAAGGATATATCCGGTCATTATGCCTCCCCGCTTTGTCTTTTACACAAACAGGGGAGACGGCAAGATGCCGCCTCCCCCAATGTCACACGGGCGCAGACGCCCGCTTAGAACAGTCTTACTTTTGCCAGCTCTTCACCAGCTCGTCGTAATTGATGGTGACCGGCTTTTCCTTCTCGTTCTCGATCTTCAACTGAGGAGCGAGATTGCCCTTCTTGACCGCGTCGGCGTTCCAGTAGGCGAGGTCATGCTCTTCGGCCATCTTCGGGCCGATATCGCCCTGGATGCCGGCCTTTTCCAGGCGTTCCATGACCTTTTCCTGCTCAGAGCAAAGCGAGTCCATCGCCTCCTGTGCCGTCTTGGCACCCGACGACGCATCGCCGATCGCCTGCCACCAGAGCTGTGCCAGCTTCGGATAGTCCGGAACGTTCGTTCCGGTCGGCGACCACTGAACACGGGCCGGCGAGCGGTAGAACTCGATCAGGCCGCCGAGCTTCGGAGCGCGTTCCGTGAAGCTCTTGTCCTGGATCGTCGACTCGCGGATCAGCGTCAGGCCGACATGGCTCTTCTTCACGTCGACCGTCTTCGATACGACGAACTGCGCATAGAGCCAGGCGGCCTTGGCGCGATCGTCAGGCGTGGACTTGAGAAGCGTCCATGAACCCACGTCCTGGTAGCCGAGCTTCATGCCGTCCTTCCAGTAGACGCCATGCGGCGAGGGAGCAAAGCGCCATTTCGGGGTGCCGTCCGCGTTCACGACCGGCAGCCCTTCCTTGACGAAGGAGGCGGTGAAGGCGGTGTAGGTGAACATCTGCTGCGCGACCGTGCCCTGCGACGGGACGGGGCCGGATTCGCCGAACGTCATGCCTTGGGCTTCCGGCGGCGCATAGGCCTTCAGCCAATCCAGGTACTTCTGGATCGAATATACGGAAGCCGGGCCGTTGGTGTCGCCGCCGCGCGCGACGCACGAGCCGACAGGCTGCGACTTCTCGTTGACCTTGATGCCCCATTCGTCGACCGGAAGACCGTTCGGCAGGCCCTTGTCGCCATTGCCGGCCATGGACAGCCAGGCATCGGTGAACCGCCAGCCGAGCGAGGGGTCCTTCTTGCCGTAGTCCATGTGGCCATAGACCTTCTTGCCGTCGATTTCGCGGCCGGTGAAGAACTCGGCGATGTCCTCATAGGCCGACCAGTTGACCGGAACGCCGAGGTCGTAGCCGTACTTGGCCTTGAAATCGGCCTTGTTCTTCTCGTCGTTGAACCAGTCGTAGCGGAACCAGTAGAGATTCGCGAACTGCTGGTCGGGCAGCTGGTAGAGGTCGCCGTCCGGAGCGGTCGTGAACTTGGTGCCGATGAAGTCGGCGAGGTCGAGGTTGGGATTGGTGACATCCTTGCCCTCATTCGCCATCCACTTGGTCAGGCTGCGCGCCTGCTGGTACCGCCAGTGGGTGCCGATCAGGTCGGAGTCGTTGACGTAGGCGTCGTAAATGTTTTCGCCCGACTGCATCTGCGTCTGCAGCTTCTCGACGACATCGCCTTCGCCGATCAGGTCGTGAGTGATCTTGATGCCGGTGATCGCGGTGAAGGCGGGCGCCAAGACCTTGGACTCATAGCTATGCGTATCGATGGTCTCGGAGACCACCTTGATGTCCATCCCGGCGAAAGGCTTCGCGGCATCGATGAACCATTGCAATTCGGCTTCCTGGGCGCCGCGATCGAGCGTCGACAAGTCCTTGATTTCGGTATCGAGGAAAGTCTTGGCTTCGTCCATTCCGGCATAGGCCTGGCCTGCTCCCCAGAGCAGGACAAGCGCAGTCGTTGATGTTAAAAATTGCCTTCGCATTTCGTTCCTCCACTTTTCAAGTTTCAAGTGCGATCTGGAGCGGCCGTCGGCACGCGGTCGCTCCAACAGTTTCCCCCTCTATACGTAGCGGAACACGCCGACGGCGTAGACTACGGAGAGAGCGAGAGCCCACCACAGGTTGGGTCCGACAAGACCCAGCCAAGCGAGATGGATAAAGGCGCTGCCGAGCAGCGAAACAAAGAGGCGGTCGCCGCGCGTCGTCTCGAAGCGCAGGAGGCCGACCCGGGGATTGCCGCCAGGCGAGGCGTATTCCCAGACCGCCATGCCACAGAGCAGTACCAGGATCGTGATGAAAAAGATCGCCGTTGGCAGCGTCCATGCCATCCAGGTGAGGTTCATGGTCATACCCTCCCTAGGGCAAAGCCCTTGGCGATGTAGTTGCGGACGAACCAGATCACGAGCGCGCCTGGAAGGATGGTGAGCACGCCGGCGGCGGCCAGCACGCCCCAGTCGAGCCCGGAGGCCGAGACCGTACGCGTCATGATCGCCGCGATCGGTTTGGCGGCCGTCGTGGTCAAGGTGCGCGCGATCAGCAGTTCGACCCATGAGAACATGAAGCAGAAGAAGCAGGCCACGCCGACGCCGCTTGCGATCAGCGGCATGAAGATTTTCAGGAAGAAGCGCGGGAAGGAATAGCCATCGATATAGGCGGTCTCGTCGATCTCCTTCGGCACGCCGGACATGAAACCCTCGAGGATCCAGACCGCCAGCGGCACGTTGAACAGGCAGTGCGCCAGCGCCACCGCGATATGCGTGTCGATCAGCCCGAACGCCGAATAGAGCTGGAAGAACGGCAGCGCGAACACTGCCGGCGGCGCCATGCGGTTGGTCAACAGCCAGAAGAAGAGGTGCTTGTCGCCGAGGAACCGGTAGCGCGAGAAAGCGTAGGCCGCCGGCAGCGCCACCGAAACCGAGATCACCATGTTCATGACGACATAGATGATCGAATTGATGTAGCCCTTGTACCAGGACGGGTCGGTGAAGATCACGATGTAGTTGGCCAGGGTCGGGCTCTTCGGCCACAGCGAAAACGCGCCCAGAATCTCCTGATTGGTCTTGAAGCTCATATTGACCAGCCAGTAGATCGGCAGCATCAGAAAGATGATGTAGATCGTTGGCACCAACCACCAGAACCGGGATTCTTCGCCGCGCCGGCGCATCAGCCGCGCAAGCTGGTCCTGCGACAATGTGCTGGCGAGCCCGTCCGAAACCGCCGTCTCACGCACTCGGTCCTGCCTCGTCGTTCCTTCGTTGGCGCCGCTCATCTCAGCGCTCCGCATCGACATTGGTCATGACGGTGTAGAACACCCAAGACAGCAAAAGGATGATCAGGAAGTAGATGATCGACATGGCGGCCGCCGGCCCGAGATCGAACTGACCGATCGCAATCTTGACCAGGTCTATCGACAGGAACGTCGTCGAATTGCCAGGGCCTCCGCCCGTGACGACGAACGGCTCGGTGTAGATCATGAACGAGTCCATGAAGCGCAGCAGCACTGCAATCAGAAGCACGCGGTTCATCTTCGGCAGCTGGATGTAGCGGAACACTGCCCAGCGTGAGGCGCCGTCGATCTTGGCCGCCTGGTAGAAAGCATCGGGGATCGAGACCAGTCCGGCGTAGCAGAGCAGAACGACGAGGCTTGTCCAGTGCCATACGTCCATCAGGATGACCGTCACCCAGGCATCAGTCGGATCGTTGACGTAGTTGTAGTCGAAGCCGAGCGCCGACAGCGTGTAGCCGAGCAGGCCAATGTCGATGCGGCCGAATACCTGCCAAATCGTGCCGACGACGTTCCACGGGATCAGCAGCGGCAGAGCCATCAGCACCAGGCAGACTGGCACGCCCCAGCCTTTCTTGGGCATGTTAAGAGCGATGAAGATGCCGAGCGGAATCTCGATGGCGAGGATGGTTGCGGAAAAGATCAGGTTGCGGACCATCGACAGCCAGAAGCGTTCCGACTCCAGGATTTCGGTGTACCAGTCCGAGCCGTTCCAGAAGAAGACGTTGTTTCCGAACGTGTCCTGCACCGAATAGTTGACCACCGTCATCAGCGGGATCACCGCCGAGAACGCCACCAGCAGAAGAACCGGCAGCACCATAAACCAGGCCTTGTTGTTCCAGGTCTTCTCCATCTAGGCCTCCATCTCGACACGCCAGGAATCGGCATAGATGTTGATGCCGGCCGGGTCGAACCGCACCTTCGGATCGGCGGGCAGGGTCTCGTCCTCACCGATCACGGCAGAAATATCGCGGCCTTCGAGCTTGGCGCGCACCACCTTGTGGCGGCCGAGATCCTCGACCTTGCTGACCTGCACGGCCATGCCTTCGCGGCCGAGCCGGACATATTCGGGACGGATGCCGAGCTCGACGGCGCCGCTGCCTGCCTTTGGCGCGCCCGGCAGTTCGATGCGCTGCGAGCCGAGTGTCGCCGTCTTGCCGTCGATCGCCACCGGCATGACGTTCATGCCCGGCGAGCCGATAAAATAACCGACAAAGGTATGGCGTGGCCGTTCGAACAATTCGGCCGGTGTGCCGATCTGCACGATGCCGCCATCATACATGACCACGACCTGCTCGGCGAAGGTCAGCGCCTCGGTCTGGTCGTGGGTCACATAGACCATGGTGTAGCCAAAGCGGCGGTGCAACTGCTTCAGCTGCGAGCGCAGCACCCACTTCATGTGCGGATCGATGACGGTCAGCGGCTCGTCGAACAGGATGGCGTTGACGTCGGAGCGCACCAGCCCGCGGCCGAGCGAGATCTTCTGCTTCTGGTCGGCGGTCAGGCCCCTCGCCTTCTTCTTCGCCCAGGACGCCAGATCGATCATCTCCAACGTCTCGCGAACCTTGCGGTCGACATCGGCTTCCGGCACGCCGCGGTTGCGCAGCGGGAAGGCCAGATTATCGTAGACGGTCATGGTGTCGTAAATGACCGGGAACTGGAACACCTGCGCGATGTTGCGCTCCTGCGTCGATAAATTGGTCACGTCCTTGCCGTTGAACAGCAACTGGCCGTGCGAGGGGTGCAACAATCCCGAAATGATGTTGAGCAGCGTGGTCTTGCCGCAACCGGAGGGCCCGAGCAGCGCATAGGCGCCGCCGTCCTCGAAGACATGATGCACTTCCCGCAGCGCGAAATCGGCATCTTTCTGCGGGTTCGGCAGGTAGGAATGTCGGACATGGTTGACGTCGATGCGTGCCATCTCTTTGCCCTCAAGCCGCCAGCTTCGACGCAGTCACGGCGCTGCCGTGCTCGTCGAAAACCATGATGTGGCGCGGATCGATGAACACCTCGACCACCTCGTCTGGCTCGAAATGCCTGATACCATGGGTCAGCATGACCCAGCGCGCATCGGCGAAATCGAGATGGATGAAGCTCTCCGATCCGGTGATCTCGGTGATCGTCACCTTGGCACGCACCGGCACCGCCGCCGCATTGGGCCGCTCGAGCGACAAGTGGTGCGGCTGAAAACCGATCGTATAGATGGCGTCGGCAATGCCGGAGAGTTCGGCCGGCACCGGTAGGTTCACGCCGCCCTCGAGCAGGAAATCCCGACCCTTCTTGGCGAGCACGATGGTGTTAAGCGGCGGATCGGAAAACGTCCTGGCTGTCACCAGATCTACCGGCTTGCGGAACACCTCGATGGTCGGTCCGAACTGGGTGATCTTGCCTTGCGAAAGCGTCGCCGTGTTGCCGCCAAGCAGCAGGGCCTCGTGCGGCTCGGTGGTGGCGTAGACGAAGATGGTGCCGGCGGCGGCGAATATCCTGGGCAATTCGGCGCGCAGTTCCTCGCGCAATTTGTAGTCGAGATTGGCGAGCGGTTCATCGAGCAGGACCAGGCTGGCGTTCTTGACGATGGCGCGCGCCAGTGCGGTGCGCTGCTGCTGGCCGCCGGACAGGCTGAGCGGCGTGCGGTCGAGATAGGGTGTCAGCTTGAGAAGTGCGGCGGCTTCACCTACCTGGCTGTCGATCCTGGCCTGCTCGATGCCGGCTACCCGCAGCGGCGAAGCGATGTTCTCATAGACGGTCATCGCCGGATAGTTGATGAACTGCTGGTAGACCATGGCGATCTTGCGCTTCTGCACCGGCACGCCGGTGACATTCTGACCGTCGAACCAGATCGAACCGGAGGTTGGCACATCGAGGCCGGCCATCAGCCGCATCAAGCTGGTCTTGCCCGAAAGCGTCGGTCCGAGCAGGACGTTGAGCGAGCCGTGCTGGAGCGTCAGCGACACGTCGCTTATATGCTCGACCGCACCGACCGTCTTGGTGACGTTTCTCAGTTCCAGCATGACGCCTCCTCCCAGGCCTTCCGCATCAGCTCAAACCCCTCTTCATTCGGCAGCCGCGACATGGCGCCGGCTTATGCCGCGCATGAATTCATCGAGCGCCGCCACCTGCTCGCGGCTGAGATGCAGACCGCGCTTGGTCCGGCGCCACAATACATCTTCTGATGTGACGGCCCATTCGTTTTGAACGAGATAGCGCACCTCGGCCTCATAGAGATCGGCGCCGAAGTTGCGGCCGAGATCGACGTTCGATTTGGCCAGCCCCAACAGCATCCTCGCGCGGGTTCCATAGAGCCGGGTCAACCGGCGAGCCAGGCGCGCGTCGAGGAATGGATAAGCGGTTTTCAATTTCGCCACTTCGGCATCGAAACCGGTGGCCGGGAAATCGCCGCCCGGCAGTGGCGCGTTTGCCGTCCACGGCTTGCCGCGCTTGCCGAGAAAACCCTCGATCTTTTCCAGCATCGATTCCGACAGCCGGCGATAGGTGGTGATCTTGCCGCCGAAGGCGTTGACGATCGGGGCGGCGCCCTCGCCGCCATCGGCCTTGAGCACATAGTCGCGCGTCGCTTCCTGCGCCTTGGAGGCGCCGTCATCATAGAGCGGACGGACGGCCGAATAGGTCCAAACGATGTCCGAGCGCTTGACGGGTTGGGCGAAATATTCGCTTGCCGCGGCGCAGAGATAATCGATCTCGGTGTCGCTGATCTTCACGTCATGCGGATCGCCGGGATAATCCTGGTCGGTGGTGCCGATCAGGGTGAACTCTTCCTCATAGGGAATGGCGAAGATGATGCGGCCATCCTTGTTCTGGAAGAAATACGCGCGTGGATCGTCGAACTTCCTGGCGATGACAATGTGGCTGCCCTGCACGAGACGAACATTGTGCACATCGTTGAGCCCGACGACGCCGGACAGCACATGATCGACCCAGGGGCCGGCGGCATTGACCAGCAGTCGCGCCTTGATCTCCTCGGTCTCGCCGGTCTGCAGATCCTCGATCTGGATTGCCCACAGGCCGTTTTCGCGGCGCGCGCCGGTCACTTTCGTGCGGGTGCGAACCGTGGCGCCGCGGTCGGCGGCATCACGTGCGTTCAGCGCCACCAGCCGCGCGTCATTGACCCAGCCATCAGAATATTCGAAGGCCTTCTTGAACAGCGGCTTCAAAGGCTTACCGGCCGGATCCCTGGCCATGTCCAGCGTCCGGGTCGCGGGCAGCAATTTGCGCCCGCCAATGTGGTCGTAGAGGAAGAGACCGAGCCTGATCAGCCAGGCCGGGCGCAGGCCCTTGGCATAGGGCAGCACGAAGCGCATTGGCCAGATGATGTGCGGCGCGTTCTTCCACAAAACCTCGCGCTCCATCAGCGCCTCGCGCACCAGGCGGAATTCGTAGAATTCGAGGTAGCGCAGGCCGCCATGGATCAATTTGGTCGAACCCGAGGAGGTTCCGCTGGCGAGGTCGTTCATCTCGGCGAGAAACACGGAAAAGCCACGACCGACGGCATCACGGGCAATGCCGCAGCCATTGATGCCGCCACCTATGACGAAAATGTCACGGATCGGAGATGCGTCCACAATTCCTCCAACGATTTCGCATTGCACCATTTTTGGGCTTTTACGAAACCGTGTCGGAATTATTTCGAAATGATAACGAATGTCAAACGAAATATCGCGAGCGCGTGATATCGGGTGAAAACCGCCTAGGCGAGCGACGTCTCGATCAGCTGAACCTCGGCGTCCTGGCAGATCTTGCGCACTGACGGGATGTCGCAACGATCGGTGATGAAGGTGTTGACCTGCGACAGATGGCCGATGCGCACCGGTGCGGTTCGCTCGAATTTGGTCTGGTCGGAAACCAGGATGACATGCCTTGCATTGGCGATGATCGCCTGCGCCACCTTGACCTCGCGAAAATCGAAATCGAGCAAGGCGCCGTCATGGTCGATGGCGGATGCACCGATCACCGCGTAGTCGACCTTGAACTGCCTGATGAAGTCGACCGCCGCCTCGCCGACCACACCGCCATCGGACCCGCGCACGACACCACCCGCAATCACCACCTCGATCGACGGATATATCCGCATCCTATTGGCAACATTGATGTTATTGGTGATGACCATGAGACCGTTGTGATCGAGCAACGCCTTGCTGACCGACTCTGTCGTGGTGCCGATGTTGATGAACAGCGAGGCATTGTCGGGAATCAACCTGGCGGCCGCACGGCCGATCGCCTCCTTTTCGTCGGCGGCGATCTTGCGTCTCGCCTCATACTCCATGTTCTCGATGCCGGAGGGGTACAGCGCGCCGCCATGGATGCGCGAGAGCAGCCGCTGGTCGCACAAATCGTTGAGATCCTTGCGTATGGTCTGCGGCGTCACATTGAAGTGGGTGGCCAGATCATCTACCAGCACGCGGCCATGATCCTTGGCCATCTGGATAATCTCGGCATGGCGTGGCGACAGATACATGGGGCAACCTCCCGTTTTCGTTTTTCTTGTCTATAGTCGAAAACGAAATCGATGGAAAGGCATAAGCCGGCTAACGAAATCAGCGATCCAGGCCACGTGCTACTTCAGTAATGACGACAAAAGCCGCATCGACATCGGCGGCGGTCGCCTCGAACTGTCCGACCTGGAACCGGATTGCGATCCTGTCGTCGACCCTCGTCTGCGTCAGGTAAATACGGCCATCGTCATTGATCGCATTGACCAGGCGCAGATTGTGCTCGTCCGCATCGGTTGCGGTCTTGTGTCGGAACGAGAACAACGACAGCATCGGTTCGCTGACGATCTCGAAATCCGGCTCCCTTGCCAGCCGCGCCGCCAACCCTTCGCTCCACCCGACATGATTGCGGATCATCGTGCGCAGATTTTCCAGGCCATGGGCGCGCAGCAGGAACCACAATTTCAGCGCGCGGAAGCGCCGGCCAAGCGGCACCGACCATTCGGAATAGTTGATGATGCCGTCATGACCGTGCGTCTTCAGATAATCCGGCTTGATGGCCAGCGTCCTGACATGGCTCTCGGGATCGCGCAGGAACTGGATCGAGCAGTCGAACTGCGCGCCCAGCCATTTGTGCGGATTGAAGACGATCGAATCGGCGCCTTCGACGCCTGTCCAGAAATGCCGATACTCCGGACAGATCATCGCCGATCCCGCCCATGCGGCGTCGACGTGAAGATAAAGCCCATGCCGCCGTGCGACCTCGACAACCGCTGCAATGTCGTCGGTGCCGCCGGTGCTGGTGCCGCCTACGCAAGCGATGATGCCGGCCGGCTGCATGCCGGCTTCCAGGTCGGCGGCGATTGCCGCCTCGAGTGCTGCCGTGTCCATGGCGCGAAAGCGGCCGCCGACCGGAATGCGCACGAGATTGTCCTCGCCGATGCCGGACACCCAGATCGCCCGGTCGATCGACGTGTGCACCTGATCGGAGGAATAGATGCGCAGCCGCGCCTGCCCTGCCAGGCCTTGTTTGTTGCCTTGCCAATCGAGCGCCCGCTCGCGCATGGTCAGCACCGCGGCCAGTGTCGCCGACGAGGCTGAATCCTGGATCACCCCGGAAAACCCTTCGGGCAGGCCGAGCGCCTGGCGCATCCAGTCGACGGTGCGCGTTTCGAGTTCGGTCGCCGCCGGCGACGTTTGCCAGAGCATGCATTGCGCGGCCATCGCCGAAACCAGATATTCCGCCACCACCGAGACCGGCGCCGCATTGGCCGGGAAATAGGCGAAGAAACGCGGATGCTGCCAATGCGTCATTCCCGGCAGGATCTTCTCTTCGAAGTCGGCGAAGATCCGGTCCATCGGTTCGGCGTCTTCGGGCGGCGAAACCTCAATGCTTCCAGAAATGGCGCCGGGTTCTACCAGTGGCCGCACGGGGCGGTCGCGCAGATTGTTGCGATAGTCAGCGCCCCAGTCGGCGGCGCGCCGCGACCATTGCCGGAAATCATCGTTGTTCATCCTGTCCTCCCGACATGATCGACCGCCACCATCCATCGCGGCTGGCCTCCTTATTAATTAACGCGTGAAATATATGCAACCAGCAACGGATGCCGCACGCCTCAGCCGGGGAAATCCGGCAGGCTGGCAAAGGCCGTCTTCAGCGCATTCGACCAGCCGTCGGAGATCGTGCGGTAGTACTGGTCATCCTGGCCGATCCGCTTCTTCAATCCGACCTTGAAGGCGTCCTTCTCCAGGAAGAGCAGGTCGAGCGGCAAGCCGACGGACAGGTTCGACTTCAACGTCGAATCGAACGACACCAAAAGCAGCTTCACCGTCTCGGCCAGGCTCATCGTCCTTTCGTAGGCGCGGATGATGATCGGCTTGCCGTATTTGGTCTCGCCGATCTGGAAAAACGGCGTGTCATCGGTCGATTCGATGAAATTGCCTTCGGGATAGATCATGAACAGGCGCGGCTCGCTGCCCTTGATCTGACCGCCGAGGATGAAGGACGCATTGAAATAGGAATCCGCCTTTTCGCCAGCGGGTGACGAATTGGCGATGACCTCCTTGACCGTGTCACCAACAATGCGGACCGTTTGGTACATCGACGGCGTTTCGAGCACCGTAGAATGCCTTTCGGAGATCGCCTTGGTGCGCTCGTCGAGCAGGCTGACCACGGCCTGCGTCGTCGCCAGATTGCCCGCCGACATCAAAACGATGACACGCTCGCCCGGCTCTTCCCAGACATGCATCTTGCGAAAGGTGGAGATGGAATCCATGCCTGCATTGGTGCGCGTGTCCGACATGAACACGAGCCCGCGGTCGATCTTCAGGCCAACGCAATAGGTCATGGAATCTCTTCTAGAGCAATTCCAGGAAAAGTGTGAAGCGGTTTTCCGTGCGGAATTGCGTTAAAACAAGGGGATAGAGCGGTTCGGCGTTCCTTGAAACGATGAATCGCTCGGCAGCAATCGTGCGGAGGATTACTGCTCCACCGTGACGGTGACCGCAAGCCGTTCTTCCGCCTGTCCCAGCCGAATTCCCGACACCGGCGTGGCGTCGCGGTAATCGCGGCCCGTTGCCACCTTTACATAACGCTCGTCGGGTGAAATGCCATTGGCGGCATCAAAGGCAACCCAGCCGAGACCCGAGACATGCGCTTCGGCCCAGGCATGGCTGGCCGCCTGCTCGACCGTGGCATCCAGCATCAGATAGCCGCTGACATAGCGAGCTGGAAAGCCCATGGCGCGGGCGGCGGCGGCAAAGATATGGGTATGATCCTGGCAGACCCCGGTCTTGAGCGCCAAGGCTTCCTCCGCCGGCGTCGTCGCGTTGGTGGTGCCGGGCGTGTAGGCGACGCGTTCGCCGATGATGGCCATCAGCCGGTGCAGCCTTTCAATGTCGCTGCCCTTGCCGACCGACGCGGCGAGATCGCGAACACCGCTGCCGATCGTCGTCAATGGTGTCTCATGGCTGTACAGCCAGAGCGGCGTAAAGCCCTGGTGTGGTCCCGAGACACCCGCGGTGTCGCGCGTCACCACTTCGCCTGATGCTTCCACAGTGATGAAGTCGCGCTCGCCCTCGACGCTCAACAGCCTTGTGTCGTTGCCGAAATGGTCGACGAAGCGGACCTCTTCGCGCGCGCCTTCGATCGCCAGAGCCCAGGACAGAACAGTCTGCGTCGATCCGCTGACCGGAAGCAACCGCAGCCGCTGCAACAGATAGTGCACCGGCGCATCGTAGCGGTATTCGGTCCGATGGGTGATCTTCAGCCGCATGCATCTATTCCGTTTGTGAGCACGATCTCCGGACAAACGGTTTCCATTTGTCTGAGAAAACCGGCTCCACCTTTCGGGACCATGCTCAATTGAACCGATAATCTTGTGCGATCTCTTCGCCCAGCTTGGTGTTGTCGCGAATGAAATTGGCCAGGAATTCATGCAGGCCGGCGTCGAATATGCCCTTGATCGACCCGGCTCTCAGCATTGTCTGCGTCTTCTCGGCCGTTGCGTGGCAGGCATGGCGTTCGCCGTAATCGTCGCCGAGGAATTTCAGATGCTCCGACAGGAAGCGATAGCAGAACATCAGCGAGCGCGGCATACGAACGTTGAGGATCAGATAATCGGCAATGTTGGTCGGCTTGTAATCGGCATCGTAGACCCAGCGATAGGAGCGATGCGCCGAGACCGAACGCAGGATCGATTCCCACTGATAATTGTCGAGCGTCGAGCCGACCCAGGAGATCGACGGCAGCAGCACATAATATTTCACGTCGAGGATGCGCGCCGTGTTGTCCGCGCGCTCGACATAAGTGCCGAGCTGCGAGAAGTCGAAGATCTCGTTGCGCAGCATGGTGCCGTAGAATGAGCCGCGGATCAGCGCCGTCTCGCGCTTGATGGCGTCGAGCACGCTGGGCAGGTCGCGCTCGTCGATCGGCCTGGCCAGCATCCGCTTCAGCGACATCCAGGCTTCGTTGATGCTTTCCCAGGTTTCGCGCGTCAGCGCGGTACGCACCATGCGGGCATTGTTGCGGGCCGTCTCGATCGACGCCATCGTGCTCGACGGGTTCGACGTGTCGCGCAACAGGAAGTCGGCGACATTGGCGGCGGTATAGTCAGAATATTTCTGGCTGAAGGTGACGTCGGAACCGGCGCTGAGCAGCACCGAACTCCACTCTTCCGAGGCGCTCTGCGTGCGGGTCAGCGCCATGCGCAGGCCGGCATCGACCAAGCGCGCCATGTTTTCCGCCCGCTCGATATAGCGGTTCATCCAATAGAGCCCGTTGGCGGTGCGGCCTAAAAGCATTGAATTGGCCCCTCGGGCTAGTGAGTAGGGAATAGGCAGTAGGGAATAGTAAGAGTTTGAATCTCAATGGAATATGGCATTTCCCTGTCCTCTGCTTCCACTACTGCCTGCTGCCTGCTGCCTACTGCCTAATTCCTTACTCACTCACTTCAATCATCCAGCACCCACGTATCCTTCGTCCCGCCGCCCTGCGAGGAATTGACCACCAGCGAGCCTTCCTTCAGCGCGACGCGGGTCAGCCCGCCGGGCACGATCTGGATGCGGTCGGAGACCAGCACATAAGGCCTGAGATCGACATGGCGCGGCGCCAACCCCTTTTCCGTCAGGATCGGGCATGTCGACAGCGCGAGCGTCGGCTGGGCGATGTAATTCGAAGGTTTTGCCTGGAGTTTCTTGGCAAACGTCTCGCATTCCTTCTTGGTTGCTGCCGGCCCAACCAGCATGCCGTAGCCGCCGGAACCGTGCACTTCCTTGATCACCAGTTCGTCGATGTGTTCGAGCACGTATTTCAGGCTGTCCGGCTCCGAGCAGCGCCAGGTTGGGATGTTGCCCAGGATCGCCTTGCGGCCGGTGTAGAATTCGATGATCTCGGGCATGTAGGAATAGATCGCCTTGTCGTCGGCAATGCCGGTGCCCGGCGCGTTGGCGATGGTGATGTTGCCGGCCCGATAGACATCCATGATGCCGGGTATGCCAAGTGCGGAGTCCGGCCGGAAGGTCAGCGGGTCGAGGAAGGAATCATCGACGCGGCGGTAAAGCACATCGATCTGCTTGTAGCCTTCGGTCGTGCGCATCGCGACATGCCCGTCGACGACCCGCAGATCCTGGCCTTCGACCAGTTGCACGCCCATCTGGTCGGCGAGGAAGGCGTGTTCGAAATAGGCGGAGTTGAAACTGCCGGGCGTCAGCACCGCAATGGTCGGCGCACCCTTTGTGCTTTGCGGCCGCACCGCCGCCAGCGACTGGCGCAGAAGCTGAGGGTAGTTTTCCACCGGCCGCACCTTGATCTTCTGGAACAGCTCGGGGAACAGCTGCATCATCGTCTCGCGGTTCTCCAGCATATAGGAGACGCCCGACGGTGTGCGCGCATTGTCCTCCAGCACGTAGAATTCGTCCTCCGAGATGCGGACGATGTCGACGCCGATGATATGGGTGTAGACGCCGGCCGGCGGCCTGACCCCGATCATCTCCGGCAGGAAGGCCTCGTTCCTGGCGATCAATTCCCTGGGGACGCGCCCTGCGCGCAGGATTTCCTGGCGATGATAGATGTCGTCGAGGAAGGCGTTCAGCGCCTGCACGCGCTGCTCTATGCCCTGCGTGAGGCGCCGCCATTCATTGCCTGAAATGATGCGGGGAACGATGTCGAACGGGATCAGCCGCTCGGAGGCTTCCTGCTCGCCATAAACGGCGAAGGTGATACCGGTCTTGCGGAAGACGCGTTCGGCGTCCTGCATCTTCTCGGTCAACCTGGCTGGGTCCTGCTCCTTCAGCCAGCGATCATAAGCCGAATACGGTCTTCTCAATCCGGAGACTTCCGGAAGCATTTCATCGAACGCTGCCAATCGCATACTCCCCTGTGACGCCATTTCACTGGCGTCGCCGGAGAAAATCAAGCGCAATCGGTGATTTGGGAGATACGGGCGATCAGTATGTTGCGCCTGCCTAAAATTGAGGCAGGTGAAATATGACCTTGGTCAGCCTTTGCCTCGTGCCCGGGCAAATGCGTTTGCCAGCTAGAAAGCGCGGAACGTGACGACGGTGAACGTGTCCTTGATGCCGGGGAGAATCTGCACCTTTTCGTTGACGAAATGGCCGACGTCTTCCTCGTCGTCGACGTAGAATTTGGCGAGCAGATCGTAATTGCCGGCGGTGGAGTAGATTTCCGAGGCGATCTCGGCATCGGCAAGCGCGCTGGCAACCTCATAGGATTTGCCGAGCTCGCATTTGATCTGCACGAAAAACGCCTTCATGGCTTCGTCCCGCTAAACGTCCAAGTCCAGCGGCCCTTCTGGCAGACTGGAGGCGGGCTTTCAAGCGCTGGAATCCGTACTCAGCCGGCCCAGGCCTGGGCTGCAACCTCCCGCAGCCCCTACACCAGCATGCAACCTGCCGCCGATCGCCAGCGATTATTCGCAATCGCTGAAACCGCGATGCGCTGCCAAGCGTATGTTATGATGCGTCTTCGGACAGCACCATTTTTGAGGGAAGATATTTCGCGGGATAACGGAGACAGGCCATGCGCCACGCCTTTTTCGCAATCGCAGTCGTTCCATTCCTCTTTGTGTCGTCGGCATTGGCAGGCGATGCCGAGATCAAGGCAGGCCAGTCCGTCATTGATGGCCAGTTGAAGGCCCTCATCGCCAATGACGGCGCCACCGCCTACAGCTTCGCCGCCCCGAATGTGAAGCGTATCTTCCCGACCGTCGACGCCTTCATGAACATGGTGACAAACGGCTACCCGCCGGTGCGCAAGCCGCAAACCTATTCCTTCGGCAAGGTCGAGGAGACGGCTCCGGGTTCGATTGTCCAGCAAGTACTGATCGTCGGTCCCGACGGCAAGGACTACGAGGCGGTTTACACGTTGCAGCAACAGCCCGACGGCACGTTCCAGATCACCGGCTGCAGCCTGCGCGCCTCCAATTCGCTCAGCACTTGAGGCCTCACAGCAACGGGATATCGCCCCTCTCCCAGCCCTCGGTGATTTCCGCGCCGCGCGCCTCGAAGGTGCCGGCCTCGATCGCAGCGCGGATGTCCTGCATCAGTTTCTGGTAGTAGGACAGGTTGTTCCAAGTCAAAAGCATGGCGCCGAGCGCCTCTTGCGAGCGCACCAGATGGTGGAGATAGGCGCGTGAGTAGTCCCGGGCCGCCGGGCAGTCGCTCTCCTCGTCCAATGGACGCGGATCATCGGCATGGCGGGCGTTGCGCAGATTGACCTTGCCGCGCCTGGTATAGGCAAGACCATGGCGGCCGGCCCGCGTCGGCATTACGCAGTCGAACATGTCGATGCCGCGCGCCACCGATTTCAGGATATCGTCAGGCGTGCCGACGCCCATCAGATAGCGCGGCTTGTCCGCTGGCAATTCCGGACAGGTGATGTCGAGCATTTCGAGCATCACCGCTTGCGGCTCGCCGACGGCCAGGCCGCCAACCGCGTAGCCCTTCAGCTCCATCGCGCTCAGCGCCTGCGCCGAACGCACCCTGAGCGCTGCGTTGTCGCCGCCTTGCACGATGCCGAACATCGCCTTGCCCGGCTGATCGCCGAACGCCGTCTTGCAGCGCTCGGCCCAACGCAGCGACAGCTCCATGGCGCGCTCGATCTCCTTCATCTCGGCCGGCAGCGCCGTGCATTCGTCGAGCTGCATCTGGATGTCGGAATCAAGCAGTCCCTGGATCTCGATCGACCGCTCCGGCGACATCTCGTAGGCAGCGCCATCGATATGCGAACGGAAGGTGACGCCCTTTTCGGTCAGCTTTCTCAGCTTCGACAGCGACATCACCTGGAAACCACCGCTGTCGGTCAGAATCGGATGCGGCCAGCGGGCGAACTCGTGCAGGCCACCGAGCCGCGCGACGCGCTCGGCGCCGGGCCGCAGCATCAGATGATAGGTGTTGCCCAGGATGATGTCGGCGCCGACACCGCGCACCTGGTCCATATACATCGCCTTGACGGTGCCGCCGGTGCCGACCGGCATGAAGGCCGGCGTGCGGATTTCGCCGCGCGGCATGTCGATCACGCCGCGTCGCGCCTTGCCGTCGGTTGCCAGAACCTTGAAGCTGAACGGCTTAGCCATTGAATTCCTTGTCGTGGACCGGGGCGTCCGGCGCCTGATTGTCAAGCGACTGGCGGTAGTGGATGCCGCGCATGGTGGAATCGCGGTGCTGGCGAATGCCCGCGCGCAGTTTTTTCACTTCCGCGACCAGCGCATCACGGTCAAAGGCTTGCAGATCATCGTCCATCGCTCGTCTCCGCTCGGAAAAGCAGGCTTGCGTCGCCATAGGAATAGAATCTGTAGCGGCTCTCGATGGCATGCGCATAGGCCGCGCGCATCGTGCCGAGGCCGCTGAAGGCCGAGACCAGCATGAACAGCGTCGAGCGCGGCAGATGGAAATTGGTCATCAGCACGTCGGCGGTGCGAAAACGGTAGCCGGGCGTGATGAAGATATCGGTCGGACCGGACCACGCAGCCAGAGTACCGTCCTCACGCGCCGCACTCTCCAGCAGACGCAGCGAGGTCGTGCCGACAGCGACGATGCGCCCGCCCCTTGCTCTTGCGGCATTCAGGGCGTCCGCAGTGGCTTCGCTGACCGAACCGGTCTCGGCATGCATCTTGTGGTCGGCGGTATCGTCCGCCTTCACCGGCAGGAACGTGCCTGCGCCGACATGCAAGGTGACGAAGCGGCGTTCGATGCCCTTGCTGTCAAGCGCTGCAAAAAGCTCCGGCGTGAAATGCAGGCCCGCTGTCGGAGCCGCAACGGCGCCTTCCTCGCTTGCATAGATGGTCTGGTAGTCGGCCCGGTCGCGTTCGTCGTCGTCGCGTTTCGAGGCGATGTAGGGCGGCAGCGGAATGTGGCCGACCGCGTGCAGCGCCTCGTCGAGGAACGGCCCCGACAGATCGAAGTCAAGCAGCGCTTCGCCGCCCTCGCCTTTCTCGATCACCGTGGCGTCGAGCTGACCGAGGAAACAGGAATTGCCGTCATGGCCGAAATGGATACGGTCGCCGGCTGCGATGCGCTTGCCCGGCCGCATGAAGGCCAGCCAGCGGTCCGGCGCCATGCGCATATGCAGCGTGGCTTCGACCTGCGCCGTCGCCTCACCCCGCCGCCGGATGCCTTTGAGCTGCGCTGGAATGACCTTGGTGTCGTTGAACACCAGCACGTCGCCGGCCCTGAGCAACGATGGCAGGTTGCCAACCGTCCGGTCGTCGAGCGCCTCGCCCGGCTTGACCACCAGCATCTTGGCGCTGTCGCGCGGCTCCGCCGGGCGAAGCGCGATGCGCTCCTCCGGCAAATCGAAGTCAAAGAGATCGACGCGCATCAGTAGAGCCGGACGAGCAGCGCTCCGACCAGCAGCAGCACCGCGCCGGCGATGCGACCGAGCGAGATTTCACGCACCGCGACGCCGAGGAAGCCGATGCGGTCGATGAGCATGCCGGCCAGCAACTGGCCGGCGACCAGAAACGCCATCAGCGCGGCCGCACCCATGCGTGGCGTGAGAATCGTCGACAGCGTGACATAGAAACCGCCCAGCATGCCGCCGGCCACGAACAGCCAGGGCGCCGGCGCCTTCCAGTCGAGCGAGATGCCCTGCAGCTTCACCACCGTGACGGAAATAATGCCGAGCACGATCGCGCCCGACAGGAACGAAAACGCAGCCGCCGCGACCGGGAGGCCCAGGCCGCGCGCCAGTTGCGAATTGATCGGCGCCTGAATGGCAATGAAGGCGCCGGACAGGATGCCGAGAAGCGACCAGACGACGCCCATCATTGTCGTTTGCCCTTACTTGACGTCGGCCGCGACCTTCAGCGAGACGATCTTGTCGGGATCCTGCACCGGCTCGCCGCGCTTGATCTTGTCGACATTGTCCATGCCTTCGATGACCTGGCCCCAGACCGTGTACTGACGATTGAGGAAGGCGGCATCGTCGAAGCAGATGAAGAACTGCGAATTGGCCGAGTTCGGGTTCTGCGAACGGGCCATCGAGCAGGTGCCGCGAGCATGGTTGGCGTTGGAGAATTCAGCCTTCAAATCCGGCTTTTCAGAGCCGCCCATGCCCGCGCGGGACGGCGCGAAGGAATGCTTGCTGGAATTGCCGAACTTGACGTCGCCGGTCTGCGCCATGAAACCCTCGATAACGCGGTGGAAGACCACGCCGTCATAGGCGCCTTCCCTGGCCAGTTCCTTGATGCGGGCGACATGGCCCGGCGCCAGGTCGGGGAAAAGTTCGATGACCACATTGCCCTTGGTCGTTTCCATGATGAGCGCGTTCTCGCGGTCCTTGATTTCGGCCATGTCAGATATCCTTTTTCAGAAAAACAGAGTTATTCGACAATTTACTTGTCGGCGGCGATGCGCACCTTGATCATCCGGTCGGGATCGGTGACCGTGCCGTTGTCCGCCTGGTCGCCCTTCTTGATGTGATCCACCAGTTCCATGCCGCTGACGACATTGCCGACGATCGTGTACTGGCCATCGAGGGGCGGTGCCGGAGCGAACATGATGAAGAACTGCGAATTGGCCGAATTGGGGTCCTGCGAGCGGGCCATACCGACCACGCCGCGCTTATAATGTTCGGTCTGTGAGAATTCGGCGGGCAGGTCGGGCAGGTCGGAACCGCCGGTGCCAACGGCCTCGGCGCTGAAACCCTTTTTCATATTGCCGAACTTGACGTCGCCGGTCTGCGCCATGAAGCCGTCGATGACGCGGTGGAAGGCGACGTTGTCATAGGCGCCTTGGCGCACCAGCTTCTTGATCTGCTCGACATGCTTTGGCGCCAGATCGGGCCTCAGCGCAATGGTGACGTCGCCGTCCTTCAGCGTGATGATCATTGTGTTTTCCGGGTCGGCGGCGAAAGCCGAGACCGACGCAGCCACAAGACCGGCGAGCACGACAAGGAACGAGGCTAGCTTTTTCAGCTGCATGGTTTTCTCCGAAAACTTACTTCTTGAACTTGGCTGTGAGCGCGCCGGCAACCGCCGCCGGCACGAAGGGGCGAATGTCGCCGCCCATCGAGGCAATCTGGCGGACAAGTGTGGCGGTAATGGTGCGTACCGAAGGACTGGCGGGCAGAAAAACCGTCTGCAGTTCAGGCGCCATGGTCTCGTTCATGCCGGCCATCTGCATCTCATAGTCGAGGTCGGTGCCGTCGCGCAGGCCGCGGATCATGATCGAGGCGCCGTGCTTCCTGGCGGCGTCGATGACCAGCCCGTCGAAGGCGACGACCTTGATGCGGGCACCATCGCTGCCGAATTCCGTCTTCGTCGCCGTCTCGATCAGCTTCACCCGCTCCTCGAAGGAAAACAGCGGCTGCTTGCCCGGATGGATGCCGATCGCCGCATAAACGATATCGGCCACGGCCAGCGAGGCCTTCAGCACATCGAGATGGCCGTTGGTCAGCGGGTCGAAGGAGCCGGCATAGAGGGCGATGCGTTCAGTCATGGCTGGTGCTTCTAATGCATGATCCCAAAAAGTGGAAACCGGTTTTTGCGGACAAACGGTTTTTCGTTTGTCCTAGAGATCATGCTCAAATGAAAGCTGGAGCCTGTTCCATCTTCCGTCCATCAAGATGGAACAGGCTCTAGCGAGCCTCTCTCGCAAAGGCAAATCCGATCGGCGCGCCGGCCATGAACCTTTTCCGGCACATGAACGACAGATGAACACGCTGATCACGAAGCCTTCACGCAGCGTTCACTAGGTTGCACCTTAATAAGATGAAACCAAAATCCCATCTATCCGTTGTTAGGCGCAGGAGAACACGCACATGCTGATCTACATGCTCGCCACCGCAATGACCGTCGCCATGCTGATCGCCACCGTCTTTGGGCTGCATCACGAGGCACAACGCATCCGCGTCAAGGCAAACACCAAGCGCTTCGAAGGCTTCGGCCCGCGCAAGCCATATCGTCACTAGATAAAGCCTGATTTGCTGCTGCGCCGGCCAACTGGCCGGCGTTGCCATGTCAAAACCTGGGTGCCGGACTTAGTCCGTACCCTCCGGACCGGCGTCAGGCGCCGGAGCGGCATCGGGACCGCCCTCGACCGTCTCGTCGCTTTCTTCGTCCGCTTGCGGTTCCGATATCCGCTCGACCGAAACCACCTTTTCACCTTCAGCCGTGTTGAAGATGGTCACGCCCTTGGTGGCGCGGCTGGCGAAACGGATGCCGTTGACCGGCACCCGGATGACGGTGCCGCCGTCCGACACCAGCATGATCTGGTCGTCATTGCCGACCGGGAACGTCGCCACCAGCCTGCCAATCTCGGCTGCCTTCGACACGTCGGTGGCGCGGATGCCTTTGCCGCCGCGTCCAGTCAGCCGGAAATCATAAGACGACGAACGCTTGCCGTAGCCGAACTCGGTCACCGTCAGCACGTATTGTTCGTGCGCCTTGAGCTCTTCGTATCGGCTTTCGGAAAGCTCCGTCTCCTCGCCGATCTCCTCATTGGTCAGCGCGATCTCTTCCTCTTCGCCGGCCGTTTCTGTGGCAAGACGCCGCTCCACCGCCGCGCGCTTCAGGTAAGCGGCGCGTTCCGCCGGCGAAGCATCGACATGCTCTATCACCGACATCGAGATGATGCGGTCGGTCTCGGCCATGGTTATGCCACGCACGCCGACCGAATTGCGGCTCTGGAAGACGCGCACGTCGCCGACGGAGAAGCGTATGCACTGGCCGGAACTGGCGGTCAGCAGCACGTCGTCCTTGTCGGTGCAGGTCTCGACGCCGAGGATCTCGTCGCCTTCTTCCTCCAGCTTCATGGCGATCTTGCCATTGCGGTTGACCTGGACGAAGTCGGATAGATCGTTGCGGCGCACGGTGCCACGTGTGGTGGCGAACATCACGTAGAGTTCGCTCCAGCTGGCCTCGTCCTCGGGCAGCGGCATGATGGTGGTGATGCGCTCGCCCTGCTCCAGCGGCAGCATGTTGATCAGCGCCTTGCCGCGTGATTGCGGATTGCCGATCGGCAGCCGCCAGACCTTTTCCTTATAGACGATGCCGCGCGAGGAAAAGAACAGCACCGGTGTATGGGTGTTGGCGACGAACAGCCGGGTGACGAAATCCTCTTCCTTGGTCGACATGCCGGAGCGGCCCTTGCCGCCGCGGCGCTGCGCCCGGTAGAGCGACAGCGGCACACGCTTGATGTAGCCGGAATGGCTCACCGTCACGACCATGTCCTCGCGCTGGATCAGATCCTCGTCTTCCATGTCCGAACCGCCGTCGGTGAGTTCGGTGCGGCGCGGCGTGCCGAACTCGTCGCGCACGGCGGCAAGCTCGTCCTTGACGATCTTCTGGACACGCGCTCGGGACGACAAAATGTCCAGATAATCAATGATTTCAGCGCCGATCGTGTTCAACTCGTCGGCGATCTCGTCGCGGCCGAGCGCGGTCAGGCGCTGCAGGCGCAGTTCGAGGATGGCGCGCGCCTGTTCCTCTGACAGATTGTAGGTGCCGTCTTCATTGATCCGATGACGCGGGTCATCGATCAGGAGGATCAGAGATTCCACGTCGCCAGAGGGCCAGCGCCGCTCCATCAACTGCTCACGCGCTGTCTGCGGATCCGGAGCGGTGCGGATCAGTTTGATGATCTCGTCGATATTGGCGACGGCGATGGCGAGACCGACCAGCACATGGGCGCGGTCGCGCGCCTTGCGCAGCAGGAATTTTGTCCGCCTTGTGATCACCTCCTCGCGGAAGGCGACGAACGCCTTCAGCATATCGGTCAGGTTCATCACTTCCGGTTTGCCGCCATTCAGTGCCACCATATTGGCGCCGAAAGAGGTCTGCAGCGGCGTGAAGCGATAGAGCTGGTTGAGGATGACGTCGGCAACGGCGTCGCGCTTCAACTCGATGACGACGCGGTAGCCCTGGCGGTCGCTCTCGTCGCGGATATCGGAAATGCCCTCGATACGCTTGTCGCGCACCAGTTCAGCCATCTTCTCGATCATCGACGATTTGTTCACCTGGTAGGGAACTTCGGTGATGATGATCGACTCGCGGTCATTGCCGCGCTGTTCGATGTTGACCTTGCCGCGCATGACGATGGAGCCACGGCCGGTCGAATAGGCGTTGTAGATGCCCGAACGGCCAAGCACGATGCCGCCGGTCGGGAAATCCGGTCCCGGAATGATCTCCATCAACGCCGGCAGGTCGATCGCCGGATTGTCGATTAGGGCAATGGCGCCGTTGCAGATTTCGCTGAGATTGTGCGGCGGGATGTTGGTCGCCATGCCGACGGCGATGCCGCCCGAGCCGTTGACCAAAAGGTTGGGAAACCGTGCCGGCAGAACCTTCGGTTCGCTGCCCGACGCGTCATAAGTGTCCTGGAAATCGACTGTATCCTTGTCGATATCCTCCAGGAGCTCGTGCGCGACCTTGGTCAGGCGCGCTTCCGTGTAGCGCATCGCCGCAGGCGGATCGCCGTCGATCGAGCCGAAATTGCCCTGCCCGTCGATCAACGGAACGCGCAGCGACCAGTCCTGTGCCATGCGCACCAAGGCATCATAGATGGAGGCGTCGCCATGCGGATGGTATTTACCCATCACGTCGGCGACAGGACGCGCCGACTTCACATATTTGCGGTTCCAGTGGTAACCGCTCTCATGGGCGGCGAAGAGAATGCGGCGATGCACCGGCTTGAGGCCGTCGCGCACGTCCGGCAGCGCACGGCTGACGATGACGCTCATGGCGTAATCGAGATAGGAGCGCTGCATCTCCTCGACGATGGATATCGGCTCGATGCCGGTGGGGCCGCCGTCGGCGCCGCGCGGTGTCTTCTGGTCGGTCAAATCGGATCACAATCTAATCAGGAATCACTTGGTGCTTATATAGGAAGCAAGCCCGAAACTCCAACCTTCACGGCACTTTTCCAGTGTCATTTTTGATGGTAATTTCAAATGGATACCGCTGATTGCGACGATATGGCCAAGGCGGTTTTCGCCGCCCTCTCGCAAAAGCCTGCGTGTGTGCCTTTGCGGGCACGGGGCCGATTCACGAAGCAGAAACGGCCTGTGCGCCACGGCGGCTGCGATACTGGCCCGGCGTCTCCCCCATGATCCGCCGAAAACGACGATTGAAGGTCGACAGATCGTTGAAGCCGGCCTCGAAGGCGATCGCCGAGACCGTATCGTTCGACATGCGTAGCCGCACCGCGGCCCTGTGCAACCGGAGCTTGAGCAGGAACTGATAGGGCGTCATGCCCGCGACCTGCCGGAAAATGCGCAGGAAATGATACGGACTGGTCGCCGTCTCATCGGCAAGTGCTGAAAGCGAGACCGGCCCATCGGCGTCCAGTTCGATCCGCCGCACTGCCTCGGCTACCCGTTTCTGATCGCGGCGGCTCGGCGCGCGCCTGACATGCGTGGCTCCGGCGGCAGCCGTCGCGGCGGCACCGGCTATGCGCAGGGAAAGTTCCTCGAAGGCATCCAGGTCGGCAGTCTCGCGCGCGGCTTCCGCCTCGGCCAGCAGTGGCGCCAGCACCGGCAAAGGCGGCAGGCGCGGTGTGGCGAAGGCCAGCTTCCTGGCGCCCGGCACGCCAGCCACGATCCGTTCCAGGTAGGACGGCCCGAAATGAAACGACAGGCAACGGTCGCCGCTGCCATGTTCATGCCCGCACTCGTAACATGTGCCGGGATTGCCGAGCAGGAGGGCGCCGGGCGCCAGCATTGCCGTACCTTGTTGCGCGCGGTAGCGGAACGTGCCGCTGGTGACGGCGGCCACACAGAAATCCTGATGAGCTTCCTCGAACGGCCGATCGCCAGCGCCGGCCGAGCAGATCACGTCCGTCACGCGCCAGCCGGGGCCGGATGCAAGCGTATGCGTTGTCGCTGTCATGGACGAAATATAGCAATTTTTCCCAAGCCCAGAACCCCATCACCGCCTACTCCCTCCCAGTCTCCTGACAAGAAGAGGCCACAACCATGTTCGATCAATCCTCGTTTGCCGAAGCCCTGCATAGCCCCGGACCGATCGAAGGGCTTGCCGAAAAACTGAGCCTTTACGGCCGCTTCGTCGGCGCCTGGACTTTCAACGCCTCGCGCCATCTCGAGGACGGTACGGTGCTGACAGGGCGTGGCGAGGTGCATTTCGGCTGGGTGCTGGAAGGCCGGGCGATTCAGGACGTGTGGATCCTGCCCGCGCGGGACACTGGTTCCCAGCCTTCGCTCGGCAAATGGACTTTTTATGGCACGACGCTGCGCGTCTATGATCCCGGCGCGGATGCCTGGCACATCTTCTGGAGCGACCCGCGCAACCAGTATTTCAGCCGCCAGCTCGGCCGCGCCGAGGGTGACACGATCGTGCAAGTGGGCGCCGACGGCATCGGCAGTTCAGTACGCTGGAGCTTTTCACGCATCACCGAAAACTCCTTCCGATGGCTGGGCGAACGCTCGCAAGACAATGGCGCGACATGGCGGCTGGAAGTCGAGTTCCTGGCGCGCCGAGAGGTTTGATCGCCGAGGAATGCAGCAGCAGCCCAGAATAAAAGCGTCGCGATCCTTTGCGCCGGCATCAACCACTTTCCCGCTGACAGTTCCCACCGACCGGGCTTTGCTCTACCAATATTCTGTCCGGGCACGGCCCGGCGGGAGGGTCAGAGATGCCGAGTTTCGACAGCCTGTTCAACGCCTTCGTCACCATTCTCGTGACCATCGATCCGCCTGGCCTGGCGCCACTGTTCCTGGCCGTAACGCGCGGCATGAACCGCGAGGAGCGCCAGCAGGTTTCCGTCCGTGCCTCGATCATCGGCTTCCTGGTGATGGCGCTGTTTGCGGTTGCCGGCGCATCGATCCTGTCGGTGTTCGGCATAACGTTGCCGGCCTTCCGCGTCGCCGGCGGTTTCCTGCTGTTCTTCATTGCCTTCGAGATGGTGTTCGAGCGCCGGCAGGACCGTAAGGAGAAGATCGGCGACGTCGCCATCACCAAGGACATGATCCACAACATCGCCGCCTTCCCGCTGGCGATCCCGCTGATCGCCGGCCCCGGCGCGATTTCGGCGACGGTGCTGCTTTCCGGTTCATTTCAGGGATTTGCCGCGCAGGCCGCCCTGGTGGGCATCATCTTCGTCTGCCTCGCCATCACCTATCTGGTGTTCGTGCTGTCGGAACGCATCGACCGCATCCTCGGCCAGACTGGTCGTTCGATCCTGACCCGGCTGCTTGGCGTCATCCTGGCGGCACTGGCCGTGCAATTCGTGGCCGATGGCATCAAGGCGCTGATGGCGGGGTAACGCGACGAGCTGCCGCCGAAGCCGGCCCTATTTCACAGTCGTGTCGATCACTTCGAAATCGTGGGTAATCGTCGCGGTCTTGGCCAGCATCGCAGACGCCGAGCAATATTTTTCGATCGAAAGGTCGATCGCGCGTTTCACCTTGTCGCTGGAGAGTGCCCTGCCCTTGACGACGAAATGCATATGGATGCGTGTAAAAACCCTGGGCTCGGTTTCGGCCCGGTCGGAGTCGAGTTCGACGACGCAGTCCTCGACCGCCTCGCGGCCTTTTTCGAGGATATGCACGACATCATAGGCCGAACAGCCACCGGTGCCGATCAGCACCAGCTCCATCGGGCTTGGACCCGGCGTCTTGCCTTCCGATCCGTGCGCTGTTCCGAGCACGACCTTGTGACCGCTGCCGGATTCCCCGACGAAGGTGCGCTCCTCGACCCACTTTACGCGTGCTTTCACCGAACTCGTCCTTTCACCGTATTTCCTTGATCGGCCCGGTCAACCTCAATCATGATGCAAAACCCCGAAAGTCCATGAATGACTCTCGGGGCACTGTGTCTGACATAACTGTTGCGATCAGAACGGGATTTCGTCATCCAATTCGCGCGACGAACCGCCACCGCCGCCGCTCTTGGCACCGCCACCACCGCGATTGAAGCCTTCGCTCGGGCTGGACTGGCCGAAATCGGAACCACGGCTGCTGCCGCCACCGGTATAGCCGCCGACCTGACCGCCCTCGCCCTGTCCGCGTGCGTCTAGCATCTGCAGCTCACCGCGGAATTTCTGCAGCACGACTTCCGTCGTGTACTTGTCGGCACCGGTCTGGTCCTGCCATTTGCGCGTCTGCAACTGGCCCTCGACATAGACCTTCATGCCCTTCTTCAGATACTGCTCCGCCACCTTGGCGATGCCCTCATTGAAGATGACGACGTTGTGCCACTCGGTTTTTTCCTTGCGTTCGCCGGAATTCTTGTCGCGCCAGCTTTCCGATGTGGCGATGCGGATGTTGACGACCGGTTCACCCGAATTCAGGCGACGGATTTCGGGATCCGCGCCGAGATTGCCGACCAGAATGACCTTGTTGACGCTACCCGCCATGATATTTCTCCGCGCTCATCCGAAACAAATTTTTGTCGCAGCACCTTACAGGTTGCAGGCGATCGCCGCTTGCCATGGCTGCCTTTACCCACAAGGTTTTTGTTCCCTTTTCGTTCTTATCCGCATCGCTGTTTATTGTCAAGGAATGGCAGCAATGCCGAAGCCGATCATATGGGCTCGAAAAGACCGCTTGCCAAATCGATAAGTATGCACTTATGCTTTTGGCATGATCGAAGCAGAGATTTTTCGCGCACTGGCCGACCCGACGCGCCGCGCCGTCTTTGAGCGGCTGGCCGCCGGCGAGATGAGCGTGTCGGAATTGCGCACCGGGATGACGGTGTCGCAGCCCGCGGTGTCGCAGCATCTGGCGGTGCTGCGTGGCGCCGGGCTGGTGGTCGAGCGGCGAGCCGGCCGCAACGCCTATTACCGCGCCGATCCGCAGGGGCTCGCCCCCTTGCTCTCCTGGATCGAACGCTACCGGACCTTCTGGCCGGAACGCATCGAAAGGCTGAAGGCGGTTTTGAAGGACATGGATCAATGAAGAAGGCGGGATCAACGACCAACAACGGTCAAAGCGACGCCCCGGATGCGCTCGAGTTCGAGTACGAGCTTGCCGAGCCGCCGGAAAAGGTATGGCGGGCCCTGACCGTACCGGAATTGCTGGCCGCCTGGATGATGCCGAACGACATGAGACCCGAGATCGGCAACCGTTTTGCCTTCGCCGGAACGGGCGCGTCGATCGAATGCGAAATCCTCGACGCCGATCCCGAGAAGCTGCTGCGCTATTCCTGGCGGGAGCAGCCAGGCGACGCCGCGCGGCAGGATCCGCTCGACAGCCCATTGGACAGCATTGTCACCTTCACACTTGCCCGAACCGTTTCCGGCGGCACGCATCTGCGTGTCGTCCATGACGGCTTTGCCCGCAAGGCCATGCCTGCCGTCGCCATGGCAGGCGCCGGCTGCCGGGTTTCGCTCGGTGCAAACAGGTCATCTAAGCCAATCGCCGCAAACACGCCTCGCCTCCTGCTTCGCGCGGCCTGAAAACAAAACGGACGGAGAGAGATAATGAGCGGTGTTGCCAGTCTGGTGCCGATGGTTATCGAGCAATCGAGCCGCGGCGAGCGCGCCTTCGACATCTTTTCGCGGCTGCTGCGCGAGCGCATCATCTTCATCAACGGTGAGATCAACGACGACATCTCGGCGTTGGTCTGCGCGCAGCTTCTGTCGCTGGAATCGGACAATCCCGACAAGGAGATCTCGCTCTACATCAACTCGCCGGGCGGCGTGGTCACCAGCGGCTTCGCCATCTACGACACAATGCAATACATCAGCTGCCCGGTGTCGACCGTATGCATGGGCTTTGCCGCATCGATGGGCTCGTTCCTGCTGATGGCAGGCACACCGGGGCGCCGAATTTCCCTGCCGAACGCCACCATCCTGCTGCACCAGCCGCTGGGCGGCTTCCAGGGCCAGGCCTCCGACATCCAGCGCCATGCCGAGCGCATCGGCCGGACGAAACGGCACATGGCCGAACTCTACGCGCAGCATTGCGGCCGCAGCTATGAAGAGGTCGAGCGCACGCTGGACCGCGACCACTTCATGACCGCCCGCGAGGCCCAGGCATGGGGCATCGTCGACCATGTTTTCGACACGCGAAAAAAGGCGGCGTGAGCCAGGGCCGGATCGGAGTACGTCCGGCTGTCGAAGATTTGACGATGCCGGTCTGGTTCCATCGGCGGCGCGCCACTATAGTCTTGGGATGACCGACACTCATCAGTCCAGATCATTGCACCGCGTCATCGCCGTTATAGCGCTCGCCATTGGGGGCCTCACCAGCGGCGCGGCACTTGCCGAAGACAGTTCGCCGTCAACGCAAAAAGGCGCCCTGCCCGGCGTAACCGGTGACTACCGCATCGCCAAGCCGGCTCCGGAGTCCGACGACGCGTTTCCCGGCAACGGCCAGTTCAAGATCGGCGATACGGATGTCAGGATTTCCGGCAGCATCACCGTCGATGTCGGCGCCGGCTCGATCGGGCCGCCGCGCCACTGACAGTCTGTCGGCGCGTGCTGCGTTGCGCCAAACAGACAATCCGCACATGAAAACGGCCCCGCCGTGCTTTGCGCAAACGGACGGGGCCTTTTTGGATCTCAAATCCAATCTCTACCGGGAGTGTACTGCCGGCATTTGATTTCGGATGCAACGCGGCGTTCAACCGACGATCCGACTAACAGTCTCTGATTTTTACGGGGATATGGCAGGTCACGGTTTGTCGGGTGGCGAAAACGCTAAACCCTGGCACTTATGCCTGCCGCCGCTCCAGTAACAACTGGAACCCTATGGGACGATCCGGTGGCGTCATAGCTCCGCTCCTTTGTCCATTGCGACGTTGTCGTCACGAAGCACAAATCGCAAATGCCTGCGGCGTCTCGCAGGCCGCCTTTGGGCGGCGAGGCCATCGAAAGACGGCCGTCTTCGTTGACTGCTGGAGACTGCTCCCGTCAGCTGGTGGCGTCAACCATCAATAGCCGGTTACCGAAAAATGTGATCGCCGGGAGGTTACGTGCAGGTCAGCTTTTGCACAGCTTTGTCAGGAGCGTGTTCGGCCTTTGTTCTTTCCGCTTGCCCGTTCACGCGAAAGACGGTTAAACGCTTTGGTCGGGAATTGTGGCGTCTCTCGACGTGGCGGCAAAACTACCTACATAGGGGATGGCCGGGAAAACCCGCCATTCCAGGAAATTCCAGATTCTGAGGCGGCGACCGGCTATGGCCGACCATAAATATCTTTCCATTCGCGGGGCGCGCGAACACAATCTGAAGAATGTCGATCTCGACTTGCCGCGTGACAGCCTGATTGTCATGACCGGCCTGTCGGGGTCCGGCAAGTCATCGCTTGCCTTCGACACGATCTATGCCGAAGGCCAGCGCCGCTACGTCGAAAGCCTGTCGGCCTACGCGCGGCAATTCCTTGAGATGATGCAGAAGCCTGACGTCGACCAGATCGACGGCCTGTCGCCCGCCATTTCCATCGAGCAGAAGACCACCTCGAAGAACCCGCGTTCGACGGTCGGCACCGTCACCGAGATCTACGACTATATGCGGCTGCTTTTTGCGCGCGTCGGCATCCCCTATTCGCCGGCCACCGGCCTGCCGATCGAGAGCCAGACGGTTTCGCAGATGGTCGACCGCGTACTGGCGATCGAGGAAGGCACGCGCCTGTTCATCCTGGCGCCGATGGTGCGCGGCCGCAAAGGCGAATACCGCAAGGAATTGCTGGAGTTGCAAAAAAAGGGCTTTCAGCGCGTCAAGGTCGATGGCGTCTTCTACGAAATCGCCGACGTGCCGGCGCTGGACAAGAAGTACAAGCATGACCTCGACGTCGTCGTCGACCGCATCGTCGTGCGCGGCGATCTGGCGACGCGGCTTGCCGATTCCATCGAGACCGCCCTGAAGCTGGCCGATGGGCTGGCGGTCGCCGAATTCGCCGACAAGCCGCTCGATGCCAGCCAGACCGGCGAGGATTCGGTCAACAAGTCGAAGAACGAGACGCATGAGCGCATCCTGTTCTCGGAAAAGTTCGCTTGCCCGGTCTCCGGCTTCACCATTCCGGAAATCGAACCGCGGCTGTTCTCGTTCAACAACCCGTTCGGCGCCTGCCCGACCTGCGACGGTCTCGGCAGCCAGCGCGCCATCGATGGCAATCTGATCGTGCCGGACGAGAACATCTCGCTGCGCGACGGCGCCGTCAGCCCGTGGGCGAAGTCGACCTCACCCTATTACGCGCAGACGCTGGAAGCGCTGGGCAAGGCCTATGGCTTCAAGCTCGGCGACAAGTTCAAAGACCTGACCGAAGAGGCCCAGGAAGCCATTCTGCGCGGCACCGGCGAGCGCGAGATCACCTTCCAGTATGATGACGGCCTGCGCTCCTACAAGACGACAAAGACTTTCGAAGGGGTCATCCCCAATCTCGAGCGGCGCTGGAAAGAGACTGAATCCGCCTGGATGCGCGAGGAAATCGAGCGCTTCATGTCGGCGACGCCTTGCCCGGTCTGCAAGGGCTATCGGCTGAAGCCCGAGTCGCTGGCGGTGAAAATCGCCGGCAAGCACATCGGCGAAGTCACCGAACTTTCCATCCGCAAGGCCGACCAGTGGTTCACCGACCTGCCTGCGTCGCTCAACGACAAGCAGAACGAGATCGCGGTGCGGGTCTTGAAGGAGATCCGCGAGCGGCTGCGCTTCCTCAACGATGTCGGGCTCGACTATCTGACGCTGTCGCGCAATTCCGGCACGCTGTCGGGCGGCGAGAGCCAGCGCATCCGGCTGGCGTCGCAGATCGGCTCGGGTCTTACCGGTGTGCTCTATGTGCTGGACGAGCCATCGATCGGCCTGCACCAGCGCGACAATGCCCGTCTGCTCGATACGCTGAAGCATCTGCGCGACATCGGCAACACGGTGATCGTCGTCGAGCATGACGAGGACGCCATCCTGCATGCCGACTATGTCGTCGACATGGGCCCGGCCGCCGGCATCCATGGCGGCGAGATCATCGCCCAGGGCACGCCGCAGCAGGTGATGGCCAATCCCAATTCGATCACCGGCAAATACCTGTCGGGCGCGCTCGAAGTGGCGACGCCCGGCGTGCGACGTGAAGCGAAGAAGAACCGCCGCCTGAAGATCGTCGGCGCGCGCGGCAACAATCTGAAGAACGTCACCGCCGAAATACCGCTCGGCACCTTCACCGCCGTCACCGGCGTGTCCGGCGGCGGCAAGTCGACCTTCCTGATCGAGACGCTGTTCAAGGCTGCCTCGCGCCGCATCATGGGCTCGCGCGAACATCCGGCCGACCACGACCGCATCGAGGGCCTCGAATTCCTCGACAAGGTCATCGACATCGACCAGTCGCCGATCGGTCGCACGCCGCGTTCGAATCCCGCCACCTATACCGGCGCCTTCACGCCGATCCGCGACTGGTTCGCTGGCCTGCCCGAAGCCAAGGCGCGCGGCTACCAGCCGGGACGCTTCTCCTTCAACGTCAAGGGCGGCCGCTGCGAGGCCTGCCAGGGCGACGGCGTCATCAAGATCGAGATGCACTTTTTGCCCGACGTCTACGTCACCTGCGACGTCTGCCACGGCAAGCGCTACAACAGAGAGACGCTCGATGTCGTGTTCAAGGGCAAGTCGATCGCCGACGTGCTCGACATGACGGTCGAGGAAGGCGTCGACTTCTTCGCCGCCGTGCCCGGCGTGCGCGACAAGCTCGAAACGCTGAAGCAGGTCGGCCTCGGCTACATCCACATCGGCCAGCAGGCGACGACGCTGTCCGGCGGCGAGGCGCAGCGCATCAAGCTCGCCAAGGAACTGTCGCGCAAGGCAACTGGCAAGACGCTCTATATCCTCGACGAGCCGACCACCGGGCTGCATTTCCACGACGTCGCCAAGCTGTTGGAAGTGCTGCATGAACTGGTCGACCAGGGCAACACGGTGGTGGTCATCGAGCACAATCTCGAAGTGATCAAGACCGCCGACTGGGTGCTCGACCTCGGCCCCGAAGGCGGCGACGGCGGCGGCGAACTGGTTGCCTCCGGCACGCCGGAAGCAATCGTGCGCGAGAAGCGCAGCTACACCGGCCAGTTCCTCAAGGAGCTTCTGGAGCGGCGCCCCGGAGGCAAGCGCGAAGCGGCGGAGTGATCGGACCGGTTGGCGCCTGGAGAGCTTTTGAATGAAAATCAGAAGAGCGCTTGCCGGTGATCTCCAAACTGTCGTCTCGCTGACGGAAGCGGCCTATGCGCCTTACACTGCACTGTTAGGCGCACCGCCGATCCCAGTCACCGAAGACTATACGCCGCGCATCGCGCGCGGCGAGGTGTGGGTGTTGGAAAGCGGCAGCGAAATTGCCGGAGTACTCACACTGGAACGGCACGACGATCACGCGATGATCTTCTCCGTCGCGGTCTCTCCTGACTTTCAGGGCAAAGGCTTCGGTATTGCGTTGCTCAAACACGCGGACGAACAGACGCGGCTGTGGCGCTTGCCCGAGGTGCGGCTTTACACCAACGCCAGGATGGAGCGGAACATCGCGCTCTATCTGGCCTACGGTTTCCACGAAACGGGTCGCCGGCCCAATCCCTACCGGCCGGGATGGGTGCTCGTCGACATGGCAAAAGTCGTCGATGAGACCACCGCGGCCTGATTTTTTCAGCACTGGGAGGATGACAATGAGCACATCGGGAACAATCCGCGCCGGCATGGGCGGCTGGACCTTCGAGCCCTGGGATACGTCCTTCTATCCCGACAAGCTTCCCAAGGCCAAGCAGCTGAACTACGCCACTCGCCAGGTGCCGAGCATCGAGGTCAACGGCACTTACTATTCCAGCTTCAAGGAGCCGACCTTCGTTAAATGGGCCAACGAGGCGCCGGACGGTTTCGTGTACTCGCTAAAGGGCAACCGCTTCGTCACCAACCGGCGCGTGCTCGGCGAGGCCGGCGAATCGATGATGCGCTTCCTCGGCTCGGGTGTTGCCGCGCTCGGTGAAAAGCTCGGGCCGATCCTGTGGCAGTTCGCGCCGACCAAGAAATTCGATCCGGACGATTTCGAAGCCTTTTTGAAACTGCTGCCGGAAAAGCAGGACGGCGTTGGGCTGCGCCATGCGCTCGAAGTCCGCAACGACAGTTTTGTCGTGCCGGAATTCGCAGCACTTGCCCGAAAATACAAGGCCGCGATCGTTTACGCCGACCATGCCAAATATCCCGACATCGCCGATGTCACCGGTGATTTCGTCTACGCCCGGCTGCAGACCGGCAGCGATGACAATCCCGACTGCTACACGCCGAAAGGCCTCGATGAATGGGCCGCGCGGGTAAAGATTTGGGCGCAAGGCAAGCAGCCGGCCGACCTGCGGCGCGCCGACCCCGCCACCGATGCGCCGGTCAAGCCGCGCGACGTGTTCGTCTACTTCATCACCGAGGGCAAGGTGCGCGCGCCGTTCGGCGCCATGGCACTGATGAAGCGAGTGGACCAGGGTCAGCCGGTGCCCTGACGCAGCGGAATCATGGCATCTTCGCTACCGTCGTAACCTTATCGATACCTCCTTGCTGCATGAATCCAGCCGAACCAGTCGCAGATTTGGGCCGCCGCGGGCAAGGACGAGGGGCATGTCGCTCGACTACACTTCACTTCTGCTGGCTGTCGGTTTTTCCGCTGCCTGCCTGAGCCTGACATTGTTTGGCATGTGGCTGACCGCTCGCTCGGAGAAATTCCTGCTGACATGGGCGATCAGTCTGGTGTTCGTGGTCGGCGATATTTTTGTCTATGACGCCTATATCGATATGCCCGGGCGCCTGCTCGGCATCGCCACGCTGGCTTTCCTCCTGCTCGGTTTCTCGACAATGCTGGGCGCGGCCTACCAGTTCAGAACCGGCGGCTCGCCAGTGCCGCGAACGGTGCTTGGCAGCGCCATTTCGCTGGCCGTGACGTTGCCTCCGATGGCTCTAGGCTATGACGGGCTGGGCTTCATGTTCGAAAATGCCTTCGCCGCCTTGCTTCTGTTCGCAACGGCGGTCGAATACTGGAAAGGCCGCGACGAAGCCCCTGCCCTGACGATCGGTATCACCGCGCTCTATTCCGCCACGGCCGCATCCTTCGCTCTCTGCGCCATGGTTCTAGCCTTGGATGGAAAGCTGGTCCTTGGACATGCGCCAAGCAACTGGGCCGAGGAACTGAGCCTCATCATCGTCATCGCCAGCATGACCGGGATCGGGGCGCTTTCCCTGGCCCTGAACCAGGGACGTCTGGCCCGGCATCACCGCCACAATGCCCTGACCGACCCGCTGACCGGCCTGCTCAACCGCCGCGCCCTGTTCGACCTGCACGGCGATGCGCCGGTCGGCGCCTTCACGGCGGTGGTCGTCTTCGATCTCGACAACTTCAAGGCCGTCAACGACGAATTCGGCCACGCCGCCGGCGATGAGGTGCTGAAGGTGTTCGCACGGGAACTCGCCGGCAATCTCCGCCCGGGCGACGTCGCCGCGCGCATGGGCGGCGAGGAATTCGCGCTGGTGCTGAAGCGGACCTTGCCCGAAACGGTGGAGGCCACCGCCGAGGCCATACGGACAGCTTTTGCCGCGCACCGCATCGAAACCGAGACAGGCTCGCTGATATGCACGGTCAGTGCCGGATTTGCTTTCGGCACCAAGGAAGGTCTCGGCTTCGACAAGGTGCTCAATACCGCCGACAAGGCGCTCTACGACGCCAAGCGCGGTGGCCGCAACCGCGTCACCGCCTCTCCGTTCAGGCGCGCAGGCTGATCGCGCATCTGTGGCAGGCACGATCACGATGAGCGGTGCGACTTCCAGAGCATTTCACCGTTTCAAGGAAACGGCGAGCTGCTCTAACCCTGATGCAATTGTCCAGGGAAAGCGCTTCGCACTTTTCCCAGAATTGCTCTACGCCGCCATCACGATTTCATTGAATGCATCCAGGTCGACATAGAAGACCTTGGTGATCTCCTCGATCAGGTCGTCATGGCCGTAGCCTTGGGACTTCAAGATGTTGATGGCAGTGATGATATCGACGCGCTCGGTAAGCCGCCGCTTCTGGTAGTCCTCGACGTAACGTTCCATGGCTGTCCCTTAGCCTGTGTGCCCAAACGCGTTGAACGACAAAGATCGCAGGAGAGAAGCTAGGAAGCCTTGCTTGCGTGAGACTTGCCGGTGATAGCCGCGGCTCGATCTGCGATAAACCAGACTGGTACGGAAGCGGCCGACTCACAAAAGCCTAGGAAAAGACTAGCACGCAGTTGCCGATGCACCAGAGACGCTGATGCAGGGCCGGAGAAATATTGGACTTGGCAAGGACTTCGGATCGTCAACTGAAGTGCGGCGGCGATTCTACACCGTCAGGAACTTCCGGACATCGGCACGGTCCAGATCTTCCGCCGGACCGGTATGGACGATCACGCCCCGGTCCATGATGTTGACCTCGTCGGCGAGTTCGCGGCAGAAATCGAGATATTGTTCGACCACAAGCACGGCGATGCCGGCTTGGTCGCGCAGGTAGCGGATGGCGCGGCCGATGTCCTTGATGATCGACGGCTGGATGCCTTCGGTCGGCTCGTCGAGCACCAGCAGCTTCGGCCGCATCACCAATGCCCTGCCGATGGCGAGCTGCTGCTGCTGGCCGCCGGAAAGATCGCCACCGCGACGGCCGAGCATCTGCTTCAGCACCGGGAACAATTCGAAGACATGCGCCGGAATGTTGCGGTCGGCCCGTTTCAGCGGCGCAAAGCCTGATTCCAGGTTCTCCCGCACGGTGAGCAGCGGAAAGACCTCCCTGCCCTGCGGTACGAATGCGATGCCCGACCGGGCGCGGTCATAC
The DNA here is from genome assembly GCF_040321855.1 of Mesorhizobium sp. M0227. Classification (NCBI taxonomy): domain Bacteria; kingdom Pseudomonadati; phylum Pseudomonadota; class Alphaproteobacteria; order Hyphomicrobiales; family Phyllobacteriaceae; genus Mesorhizobium; species Mesorhizobium sp. M0227. The sequence continues at coordinate 61,786 of NZ_JAMYSJ010000031.1, forward strand.
GCCGCGCTCCGGTCGAGCGCCTTCCCCTCGAAGGCAACGCTTCCGCTCGTCAGCCGGTGATGGCCGACGATCGATCTCATCAAACTGGTCTTGCCGACGCCATTGCGGCCGAGCACGCAGGTGATCTTGCCGGCGCCTGCCTTCAGCGACACGCCGCGCAGCGCCTGGGCGGCGCCGTAGTGCAGCGTGGCATTAGAAACTTCGAGCATGTCAGCGCCTTTTCCACAACCGCAGGAACGACAGATCGAAGTGATGGAATTGCACCCGCCAGACCATGCTCATCTCCCCAGATAGACTTCGACGACACGCTCGTCGGCCGACACAAAATCGAGTGTGCCCTCACTCAGCACCGAGCCCTCATGCAGGCAGGTGACCTTGACGCCGAGCTCGCGCACGAAATGCATGTCGTGCTCGACGACGATGACCGAATGGTCGCGGGCAATATCCTTGAGCAGCCGCGCGGTTTCCTCGGTCTCGGCATCGGTCATGCCGGCGACCGGTTCGTCGACCAGAAGCAGTTTCGGGTCCTGCGCCAAGAGCATGCCGATCTCGAGCCACTGCTTTTGCCCATGGCTCAGATTGGCCGCCAGTTCGTCACGCTTGTCGCCAAGCCGGATGATGCCGAGGATATCATCGATCTGCCGCGTCTCGGCGGCCGAGCGGCGATGGAACAGCGCCGGAAAGATCGAGCGCGGCCCCTTCAGCGCCAGCATCAGGTTTTCCTCGATCGTGTGGCTTTCGAACACGGTCGGCTTCTGAAACTTGCGGCCGATACCCATCATGGCGATCTCGGCCTCATCATGCTTGGTCAGATCGACCTCGCCGTCGAAGAACACGTCGCCTTCGTCGGGCCGCGTCTTGCCGGTGACGATGTCCATCATCGTCGTCTTGCCGGCGCCGTTGGGGCCGATGATGGCGCGCATCTCGCCCTTGTCGAGCACCAGCGACAGATTGTTGATGGCGCGAAAGCCGTCGAAGGAGACCGAGACGCCGTCGAGATAAAGGATCGTGTTCGATTTTGACATGGTCGCTCACTCCGCCGGCTGCGGCTCGGGGTTGCTGGCGGACCAGTCGCCGGGCTTTCTCGCCTCGCTGCGAACGATTTTCGCCGGCGGCGGGACGTCGGGGTCGCTACCGGCTTCCTCGGCGACGGAAGCTGCCCGCAACGCCCTGGCGTTGCCGCGCCAGCTGTCCCACATGCCGATAATGCCCTTGGGCAGCAAAAGCGTGACGGCGACGAACAGCCCGCCCAAGGCAAACAGCCAGAATTCCGGCAGCACGCCGGTGAACCAAGATTTGCCGGCATTGACCAGCAACGCACCGATGATCGGCCCGACAATGGTGCCTCGCCCGCCGACAGCCGCCCAGACGACGACTTCAATCGAATTGGCCGGCTCGAACTCGCCCGGATTGATGATGCCGACCTGCGGCACGTAGAGCGCGCCGGCTATGCCGGCCATGACGGCCGAGACGGTGAAGGCGAACAGTTTTACGTTCTCCGCCCGCCAGCCGAGGAAGCGCGTGCGGCTCTCGGCATCGCGCACAGCCATCAGGAGCTTGCCGTATTTGGAGCCGACGATCGCCCAGGTGACAAAGACGGCTAGCGCGAGCATCACGGCGCTGGCGGCAAACAGCGCCGAGCGCGTCGCGTCGGCCTGCACGTTGAAGCCGAGAATATCCTTGAAATCGGTCAGGCCGTTGTTGCCGCCGAACCCCATGTCGTTGCGAAAAAAGGCAAGCAGCAGCGCGTACGTCATCGCCTGGGTGATGATCGAGAGATAAACGCCGGTGACGCGGCTGCGGAAAGCGAACCAGCCAAAGACGAAAGCGAGCAGGCCGGGCACCGCGAGCACCATGAGGCCGGCGAACCAGAAATGGTCGAAACCGTACCAGAACCAGGGCAATTCCTTGTAGTTCAGGAACACCATGAAGTCGGGCAAGATGGGATTGCCGTAGACGCCGCGTGAGCCGATCTGGCGCATCAGATACATGCCCATCGCATAGCCGCCGAGCGCGAAGAAGGCGCCGTGACCGAGCGAGAGTATGCCGCAATAGCCCCAGACAAGATCGAGCGCCAAGGCGAGCAGCGCATAACAAAGATATTTGCCGGTGAGCGCGACGATGTAGGATGGGACGTAGAAGGCGCTGGTGGGAGACACCGCAAGGTTGAGCAGCGGCACAATGACGGCCACCGCCAGCAGGATGAAGATCGTGATGGCGACGCGGCGGTCCGCGCCGGCGGCAAAGAAGCGTCCCGTGATCATGCTTCCACCGCCCTGCCCTTGAGCGCGAACAGGCCGCGCGGGCGCTTCTGGATGAACAGGATGATCAGCACCAGCACGACGATCTTGCCGAGCACCGCGCCCGCATAGGGCTCGAGAAACTTGTTGACGATGCCAAGCGAGAAGGCGCCGACCAGCGTGCCCCACAGATTGCCGACGCCGCCGAAGACAACGACCATGAAGCTGTCGATGATGTAGCCGCGACCGAGATTGGGCGAGACGTTGTCGATCTGGCTGAGCGCGACACCGGCAATGCCTGCAATGCCGGAGCCGAGCGCGAAAGTCAGCGCGTCGACCCAAGGCGTCCTGATGCCCATCGAGGCGGCCATGCGCCGGTTGGCGGTGACGGCGCGCATCTGCAGGCCCCAGGGCGTGCGCTTCATCACGTAGAGCAGGATGCCGAAGACAGCGAGCGCGAAAACCAGGATCCACAGGCGGTTCCAGGTGATCGCCAACTGTCCGACATTGAACGAGCCCGACATCCACGAGGGGTTGCCCACCTCCTGGTTGGTTGGCCCGAAGATCGAACGCACCGCTTGCTGCAGGATCAGCGAGACGCCCCAAGTCGCCAGCAGTGTTTCCAGCGGCCGGCCATAGAGGAAACGGATGACGCCGCGCTCGATGATCAGGCCAACCAGGGCCGCGACGAGGAAAGCCAGCGGCAGCGCAATGACCAGCGACCAGTCGAACAGGCCGGGAAAGGAGGTGCGGATCACCTGCTGGACGACGAAGGTCGTGTAGGCGCCGAGCATGACCATCTCGCCATGCGCCATGTTGATGACGCCCATGACGCCGAAGGTGATGGCAAGGCCGATTGCCGCCAGCAGCAGCACCGAGCCCAGCGAGATGCCGTACCAGATGTTCTGCCCGGCATCCCAGAAGGCCAGCGTCGAATTGATGTTGGCGATTGCGGTCGTCGCCGCTTGCTTGACCGCGTCGGTGGATTTCGCCTCGACCGAGGTGAGCAGGGAAACCGCATCGCGGTCGCCACGCGCGCCGATCAGGGCAATTGCAGCGAGCTTGTCGGCTTCAGGCCGGTCGGAGACCAGAACGGAGGCGGCACGAGCCTGTTCGAGCAGCGCCTTGACGCTGGCCACGGTCTCACTGGCGATTGCCGTGTCGAGCGGTCCGATGTTTGCGGCGTCGGGCGTCTTGAACATGGTGTCGGCGGCGGCAATGCGCACGGCCGGATCCTTGGCGCCAAGCGTCAGCGTGCCCAACGCATCTCGGATGACGCGACGCAGCGTGTTGTTGACCTTGACCTTGGTGATGCCGTCCTTGGCCGCCTCGCCCGATGCCTCGCCGCTCAACGGGTCGGAAAGCTGGACGCTTTCGCCCGCTTCCTTGCCGACAAACACCAGGGAATCAGCCTTGCGGACATACAGGTTGCCGTCGGCAAGTGCCGCAAGCGGCCGCTCTACAGCCGGATCGCCGGCGGCAGCCAGTTCGTGGACGACGGCTCCGATCTCGGAAAAGCCCTTGGCCGTGGCGAATTTGGCGATGATGCCGCGCAGATCGGCTTGGCCGGCGCCCGAAGACGACAGCGTCGCCAGCAGGAACAACAGCGTCAAACCAATCGTACGAAACAGGTTCATCGGTTTCTGGTAACCCCTGAAGGTTGAAGTGGGCGTCGGGGGGGGGGGGGGGGGGCGCGGGCGGCGGGCGGGGGGGGGTGGGGAGGCGGCGGGGGGGGAGGTGTTGGGGGGATGGGGCCGCCCCGGCCG
>NZ_JAMYSJ010000032.1:0-63408 GCF_040321855.1 Mesorhizobium sp. M0227
ACCCCCGCCCAAACACCCCAACATCTCTTCCCCCCACAAACCAAACCCACACCCGCCACACCCCCCCCAATAAACCCACAACCCCCCCCCCCTCCCGTCGGCCCCCCCCCCCCCCCCCGCTTTTTTGTTGTCGGGGATATCCGTTATCAGGCGATCAGCTGGCCAAAACGGTCGACTTCATCGGCTGTCGTCGCAAAGCTGGTGACGAAGCGGTAGAGCAACTCGTCCTCGCCGATGTGGCCGTCAAAGCCATGCGGCTTGTGCCAGTCGTAGAAGGCGGCCCCCGCGGCCTGCAGCCCCTCGGCCTCGGCTTTCTTGATCACCGCGAAAACCTCGTTCGCCTGCGGCAGCCATGCCAGCTTGGCCGTGGCCGAATCCTCGATCGCGGCGGCAAGGCGTGCGGCCATAGCGTTGGCGTGGCGGGCGGTGTCCAGCCACAGTCCATCCTTGAAATAGGCCTCGAACTGCGCCGCCACGAAGCGCGATTTCGAAAACAGCTGGGCGGCGCGCTTGCGCAGGAAGGCCAATTCCCTGGCACGATCAAGATCGAACAGCACGACCGCCTCGGCGCACCAGCAGCCGTTCTTGGTGCCGCCGAAGGAGAGGATGTCGACGCCGCGTCTCCAGGTCATTTCGGCCGGTGTCGTCTCGAGTGCGACCAACGCATTGGCAAAGCGGGCGCCATCCATGTGCAGGGGCACCGAATATTGTTTGGCGATCGCGGAGATCGTCTCGATCTCATCCAGGCCGTAGATGGTGCCGACCTCGGTCGACTGGGTGATCGAAACGGCCATCGGTCGTCCCCAATGGACGATTTCCGGTGCGAAACGGCCGATGGTCCTTTCCAGATTGTGCGGATCGATCTTGCCCAGCGCGCCATCGATCTCATGCAGGCGAGAGCCGCCGGAAAAATACACCGGCGCGCCGCATTCGTCCTCGATGACATGCGATTCGCGATGAGCAAAGGAAATGCCGCCCGGCTTGTTGTAAGCGGTGAGCGCCAGCGAATTGGCGGCCGTGCCGGTGGCGACGAAGAACACCGCGACCTCTCGTTCGAAAATCTCGCTGAAGCGCTGGTAGACTGCCCGGTCGAGCGCACCGTCGCCATAGGCGGTGGAAAAGCCGCCGGCATTGCCCGACAGGCCGGCGGCAATATTGGGATGGGCGCCTGCCCAATTGTCGGAAGCGAAGAACATGCATCTGCCTATGTCTTGGGAGGTCGGGGGTTGGGGAGATCGGGGTTTTGGGGAAATCAGCCTGAAGTTGACCGGTTTCGCGAGCGGACCGCAAGGGGCCAGGCGCCGGAAAAATGGTAAAGCCAGCCAACCGACAAAGCCCGGGTCGAAGACTGAAGCTTACGTTTTTCCTCAACTTCACGACATTTTCTGTCGCGGAAAGCCCAAGTTTTTTGTGAATCGGTCTTGTGTGCGTCCCAGATTTCTGCAATAAAAATTTAGGACAGTAGTGCTGTCTTATTTTGTCGCACAAAACGAGCTGGATTGGCGTATCATTTGGGCCTCTCCGGCTGTTGCCGCGAGCGACAGGTGGACAGCCAGACTCTGGCCTGTACGATTACCAGATGCGATCCATGCGGAAAGCCGCCTGGTTCGGCAAGGATTTCGCAAGACGTGCCACAAGGATCAGGGTGAGCCAAGCGCTTGCCGAGGCAAACCAGCGCCTGAATGGCTGGGAATGGAGGACAGGAGATGACGGACATGACGCACTCTGCGACGAACGGTCAGGCCGCGCAGACGAAAGCGGCAACCGTCAAAACCATGTCCCGGACCGATATTGGCCGAACCGCCAACGGCCTTTCCGCCCAGGGCCTTTACGATCCTCGCAACGAGCATGACGCCTGCGGCGTCGGCTTCATCGTCAATATGAAGGGGGTGAAGTCGCACCAGATCGTCAAGGACGGGCTGGCTGTGCTCGAAAACCTGACGCATCGCGGCGCCGTTGGCGCCGATCCGCTGGTCGGCGATGGCGCCGGCGTGCTGGTGCAGCTTCCCGACCAATTCTTCCGTGAGGAGATGGCGGCCCAGGGCATCGACCTGCCGCCGGCCGGCCAGTACGGCGTTGGACACTGGTTCATGCCGCAAGACGTGGCCCTTCGCGCCCATATCGAGGACATCATTGCCGAATCGGCGCAATCCGAGGGGCTTCCGCTCATCGGTTTCCGTGACGTGCCCGTCGACAATTCGTCGCTGTCGAAGGCGCCTGACATCGTGGCATCCGAGCCGTTCCATCGGCAGATATTCATCGGCCGCACGCCAGACATTACCGATGACGAGGAATACGAGGCCAGGCTCTATCTGTTGCGCAAGGTGATATCGGGCCGCATCTACGCCGAGAACGACAACAAGGACATCGGCGCCTATTGCGTGTCGCTGTCGGCGCGCACCATCGTCTACAAGGGCATGTTCCTGGCCTACCAGGTCGGCGCCTATTACAAGGACCTGATCGATCCGCGCTTCGAGACCGCGCTGATCCTCGTCCACCAGCGCTTCTCGACCAACACCTTCCCGTCTTGGAAGCTGGCGCATCCCTACCGCATGGTCGCCCACAATGGCGAGATCAACACCGTGCGCGGCAACAACAACTGGATGGCCGCGCGCCAGGCGTCGGTCGATTCCGAACTGTTCGGCAACAACATCTCGAAGCTGTGGCCGATTTCCTATGACGGCCAGTCCGACACCGCCTGCTTCGACAATGCGCTCGAGTTCCTGTTCCAGGGCGGGTACAGGCTCAGCCATGCCATGATGATGCTGATCCCGGAAGCCTGGGCCGGCAACAAGCTCATGGATGCCGATCGCAAGGCCTTCTACGAATACCATGCGGCACTGATGGAGCCGTGGGACGGGCCGGCGGCGGTGGTTTTCACCGATGGACGCCAGATCGGCGCCACGCTCGACCGCAATGGCCTGCGCCCGGCACGCTACATCGTCACCGACGACGACCGCGTCATCATGGCCTCGGAAGCCGGCGTGCTGCCGGTGCCCGAGGAGAAGATCGTCAAGAAGTGGCGGCTGCAGCCAGGCCGGATGCTGCTGATCGACCTGGAGAAGGGGCGTATCGTCTCCGACGAGGAGCTCAAGTCGGAGATCGCGACCAAGCATCCCTACAAGACCTGGCTCGCCAACACACAGCTCATCCTCGAAGATTTGAAGCCGGTCGAGCCGCGCGCGCTGCGCAAGGATGTCAGCCTGCTCGATCGCCAGCAGGCGTTCGGCTACAGCCAGGAAGACACCAAGCTTTTGATGTCGCCGATGGCGACAACAGGCCAGGAGGCGGTGGGCTCGATGGGCACCGACACGCCGATCTCGGCGATGTCGGACAAGTCGAAGCTGCTCTACACCTATTTCAAGCAGAATTTCGCCCAGGTCACCAATCCGCCGATCGACCCGATCCGCGAGGAGCTGGTGATGAGCCTGGTGTCCTTCATCGGGCCACGGCCCAACATCTTCGACCTGGTCGGCAATTCGCGCCGCAAGCGGCTCGAGGTGCGCCAGCCGATCCTGACCAATGGCGATCTCGAAAAAATCCGTTCCATCGGCCACACCGAGGACCGCTTCGACACCAAGACGATCGACATCACCTATGGCTCGGCCGAAGGGGCCGCGGGCATGCAGGGCGCCATCGACCGGTTGTGCGAGCGGGCGGAGGCGGCGGTCGCCGGCGGCTACAACATCATCATCCTGTCCGACCGCCAGGTCGGGCCGGACCGCATCGCCATACCGGCGCTGCTGGCTACGGCTGCGGTCCATCATCACCTCATCCGCAAGGGGCTGCGCACCTCGGTCGGGCTCGTCGTCGAATCCGGCGAGCCGCGCGAAGTGCATCATTTCTGCTGCCTTGCCGGCTATGGCGCCGAGGCGATCAACCCTTACCTTGCCTTCGACACGCTGCTCGACATGCACAAGCGCGGGGAACTGCCGAAGGAGGTGGACGCCTACGAAGTCGTCACGCGCTACATCAAGTCGATCGGCAAGGGCATCCTCAAGGTGATGTCCAAGATGGGCATCTCGACCTACCAGTCCTATTGCGGCGCGCAGATTTTCGACGCCATCGGCCTGAAGACCGATTTCGTGCAGCAATATTTCACCGGCACCGCGACGCTGATCGAAGGCGTCGGGCTGGACGAGATCGCGGCCGAGACGCTAAGCCGCCACAATGACGGTTTCGGCAACGACCCCGTGCTGCGCAACAGCCTCGAGGTCGGCGGCGAGTACATGTACCGCATGCGCGGCGAGGCCCATATCTGGTCGCCCGACGCTGTCGCCACCTTGCAGCACGCCGTGCGCCAGGGATCGTGGGAAACGTTCAAGGACTATTCCGCCCAGATCGACAGCGAGACGGCCCGCGCCCAGACCATTCGCGGCCTGTTCAAGATCAAGCTGGCCGGAGAAACCGGCCGCAAGAAGGCGGCGCTCGACGACGTCATGTCAGCGGCCGACATCGTCAAGCGGTTCTCGACCGGGGCGATGTCGTTCGGTTCGATCTCGCGCGAAGCGCACACGACGCTGGCGCGCGCGATGAACCAGATCGGCGGCAAGTCGAACACCGGCGAGGGCGGCGAAGAGGCCGACCGCTATCTGCCGCTGCCCGGCGGCGGCAAGAACCCGGAACGCTCGGCGATCAAGCAGATCGCCTCGGGGCGTTTCGGCGTCACGGCCGAATACCTCGTCAATTCCGACATGATGCAGATCAAGGTGGCGCAGGGCGCCAAGCCCGGCGAGGGCGGCCAGTTGCCCGGCCACAAGGTCGACGCGACCATCGCCAAGGTCCGGCATTCGACGCCGGGCGTCGGCCTGATCTCGCCGCCGCCGCATCACGACATCTATTCGATCGAGGATCTGGCACAGCTGATCTACGATCTGAAGAACGTCAATCCGGCCGCCGACGTGTCGGTCAAGCTGGTGTCGGAGGTCGGCGTCGGCACGGTTGCGGCGGGCGTCGCCAAGGCACGCGCCGACCACATCACCATTTCGGGCTATGATGGCGGCACTGGCGCCTCGCCGCTGACGTCGCTCAAGCATGCCGGCAGCCCTTGGGAAATGGGCCTTGCCGAGACGCACCAGACGCTGGTGCTGAACGGCTTGCGGTCGCGCGTCGCGCTGCAGGTCGACGGCGGCTTGCGCACCGGGCGCGACGTGATCATCGGCGCGCTGCTCGGCGCCGATGAATTCGGCTTCTCGACCGCGCCGTTGATCGCGGCCGGCTGCATCATGATGCGCAAGTGCCATCTCAACACCTGCCCGGTCGGCGTCGCGACTCAGGATCCGGTGCTGCGCAAGCGCTTCAAGGGCACGCCCGAGCATGTCATCAACTTCTTCTTCTACGTGGCGGAAGAGGTGAGGGAGCTGCTCGCCGAGATGGGCTACACCCATCTCGACCAGATCATCGGCGACACCGATCTTCTGGAAAAGCGCGACCTTATCGTGCACTGGAAGGCGCGAGGGCTCGATTTCTCGAAGATGTTCTTCAAGCCGGATGCGCCGCATGAGGCCGTGCACTGGACCGAGCGGCAGAAGCACCCGATCGACGACGTGCTCGACCGCAAGCTGATCGAACTGGCGAAGCCCGCGATCGAGAGCAAGCTGCCGGTCAAGATCGAGGTCGATATCCGCAATGTCGACCGCTCGACGGGCGCCATGCTGTCGGGTGAAGTGGCCAAGCGCTTCAAGCACAAAGGCCTGCGCGAGGATACGATCCAGGTGAAGCTGACCGGCACCGCCGGCCAGTCCTTCGGCGCCTTCCTGGCGCGCGGCATCTCGTTCGAGCTTGTCGGCGCCGGCAACGACTATGTCGGCAAGGGCCTGTCGGGCGGACGCATCATCATCCGGCCGCCCGAAGAGGCCAAGATCGTCGCGGCCGAATCCATCATCGTCGGCAATACGGTGCTCTATGGCGCGACCGAGGGCGAGGCCTACTTCGCCGGCGTCGCCGGCGAGCGTTTCGCCGTGCGCAATTCGGGCGTCGCCGCCGTCGTCGAAGGCGTCGGCGACCATGGCTGCGAGTACATGACCGGCGGCATCGTCGTCGTCATCGGCCAGACCGGCCGCAACTTCGCCGCCGGCATGTCTGGCGGCGTCGCCTATGTGCTCGACGAGGCGGGTGATTTCGCCGAGCGCTGCAACATGGCGATGGTCGAGCTGGAGCCGGTTCCCGAAGAAGACGATCTGATGGAAAGGCTGCTGCACCATGGCGGCGACCTCGATCACAAGGGCCGCGTCGACGTCTCCGGCGACATGACCAGCCATGACGAGGAGCGGCTTTACCAGCTGATTTCCAACCATGTGCATTACACCGGGTCGGTACGTGGCCGCGAGATCCTTGACGACTGGACGACATTCCGGCCGAAATTCCGCAAGATCATGCCGGTCGAATACCGCCGCGCGCTGATCGAGATGGAACGCATGCGCATGGGCGTGGCGGCGGAATAGATTTGGAATTGCCGGGAGGCCCAGGTTTCCCGGCCCATCTTCATCGATAGTTTGACCTCGTGCGAAAGGTTGCCATGGCTGCCTCAAGGGGTTAACGGGTGCGGCGAAAACCGTACCATCTGGACAGCAGGAACTGGACTATGGGCAAGGTAACAGGCTTTCTCGAAATCGACCGGCAGGTGCACAAGTACCAGCCGGCCTCCGATCGCATCCGGCATTTCCGCGAATTCACGCTGCCGATGTCGGACAAGGAGGTCGAGAAACAGGCCGCGCGCTGCATGGATTGTGGCATTCCGTTCTGCCACGGGCCGACCGGCTGCCCCATCCACAACCAGATCCCAGACTGGAACGACCTCGTCTACAATGGCGACTGGGACAACGCGATCCGCAACCTGCATTCGACCAACAATTTCCCGGAGTTCACCGGCCGCATCTGCCCCGCGCCCTGCGAGGAAGCCTGCACGCTGAACCTCGAGGACATTCCCGTCGCCATCAAGACGGTCGAGCAGGCGATCGCCGACAAGGCCTATGAAACCGGCCATATCAGGCCCTATCCGCCGGAAAAGAAAACCGGCAAGCGCGTCGCCGTCATCGGCTCCGGCCCTGCCGGCATGGCGGCGGCCCAGCAGCTTGGCCGCGCCGGCCACGATGTTCATGTATACGAGCGCGAAAGCCGGCCCGGCGGGCTGATGCGCTACGGCATTCCCGACTTCAAGATCGAGAAGCACTACATCGACCGGCGCATCGAGCAGATGCAGGGTGAGGGCGTGACATTCCATTGCGGCGTCAATGTCGGCGTCGACAAGTCGGTTGCCGAGCTGCTCGCCGAACATGATGCCGTGCTCTATTGCGGCGGCTCGGAAACGCCGCGCGCGGCCGGCATTCCCGGCGACGATCTCGGCGGCGTGCATGACGCGATGCCCTATCTGGTGCAGCAGAACAGGCGAGTCGGCGGCGAACCGATTCAGTCGGTGGCGTGGCCGTCGCATCCGATCATCGCCGGCGGCCAGCATGTGGTCGTCGTCGGCGGCGGCGATACAGCGTCCGACTGTGTCGGCACGGCCTTCCGCCAGGGCGCCGTGCGTGTCACCCAGCTCGACATCCGCCCGCAGCCGCCGGAGAAGGAAGACAAACTTTCGGTCTGGCCCTACTGGGCAACCAAGATGCGCACCTCGTCCTCGCAGGCCGAAGGCGCGGAGCGCGAATTCCAGGTGGCGACGCTCGAATTCATCGGCGAGGAAGGCCAACTGACCGGCGTCAAGTGCTGCGAGGTCGATGACAAGCGCAAGCCGATCGCCGGTACCGAATTCGTCATTCGTGCCGATCTCGCTTTCATCGCCATCGGCTTTGCCGGGCCGGCCGCGGCCGGTGTGGCGAGGGAATTGGACGGGCAGATGAAGATCGCCACCGACAGCCGCCGTTCCAGGAATGTCGAGGCCAATGACCGCGACTACAGGACCAGCGTGGACAGGCTCTATGCGGCGGGCGACGTGCGTCGTGGCCAGTCGCTGGTCGTCTGGGCGATCCGCGAGGGCCGCCAGGCGGCACGCTCGATCGACGAGGCGTTGGTGGGGTCGAGCGTCCTCCCGCGCTGAGCCCGTTTGGAAACTCTACTCCTGCGGCCATCTGAAGGCGTTTTCTGCGCTTCCGGTGCTCGCGTACTCAAATGTACGCTCCGCTCCGGTTCTCGAAAACACCATCATATGACTCGCAGGAGCGAGTTTCGAAACGGCCTCGGAGCCGGTGCGAAGCGATACTAACGATTGATCGCGGTCGTGGTGTCGGTTGCGGCTGCAGCCTTCGGCGGCCAGGAGAAATCGTCGGCGCGGCCGGGCGATGCAATCGGTGCCTTGCCCTCGACCACAAGCTTTTCACCGGGCAGGTCCGGACTTGCCTTCGCCGGCGGGGCCGCGCCAAGCAGCTCGGAGCCGCCATCGAGTGCCGGATCGCTGAGCAGCATCGGCGCGGTGCGGTCGATGACGATGGGTGCCGCGGCCGGCGCCGGCGCCTCGACAGGGGCGCCCGCCGGAGCGGACGGCGTAACCACGCTTCCCGGCGCGGTCAGGCCGAGAATCTTCAGCAGCGGTTTTTCGGTATAGAAGGCGAGTTTGCGCTTGCCCGCCCTCGAGACGTTGATGCCGTCATCGGCGCGCAGCCGCACCGGCTGGCCGTTGATGTCGGGGCCGCTGGTGACGAAAGCACCGTTCTCATCGACGAAGCCGTCCCAGACGTCGACGAATTCACCGCCATGGCTTTCAGCGGCCTGATGGTAGATGTCGTTGAAGGCCAGCATGTCGGAGGTCATCTTCGGCACCCGGAACGCCGGCATGCCGACCCATAGGAAAGGTACCTTTGCCTCCGCGATAGCTTTGCCGAACGCCTCGGTCCGGCGCTCATATTCCTTGGTCCAGGTTTCAGAGCGGGGCTGTTCGCGCACGTCTCCCACCTTCATCTGCTGGCGGTCGTTGGAACCCAGCATGACGATCACGGCGGCAGGTTTTTCGGTCTCGATCAGCGATTTGATCTGTTCGGGCCAGTTGTAGAAGTCGTCGCGTACGAAGCCGGACGAGCCATTGCTGCGAACGACGATCCTGACGCCGGTATTCTCGGCAAAGGCGGTGTCGAGGCCTTCGGCGAGGCCGGCCGCCATGAAGTCGCCGACTACCAGGACGGTGCGGGCGTCCGGTGCCTTGTCGACCACCGGGATTTCCGGTTCCGCGGGCGGGCGAGGGGCGCGGGGTTTTTTCGCCTTGGGCCTGGGCCTTGCTTTCTGGATGTCCTGCGGCGGCTCGATGCGCTCGCTGCGGCGCGGGAACAGAAGGTCGCGCAGCGACCAGCCGCGGTTTTGCTGCTCCTGCGCCATTGCGGGCGCATGAAAGGCGCCAGCCACACCGACGGTGAGCACGATCACGGCCAGGATGAGCACCGGCATGCGACGAACAAGCCCTGCGATGCGCGCAGCCGAAGCCAATCGTTTCCTCCATCCCTTGGCGCAGCCCTTTTTTGAAAAGTCGTACTTTTCAAACGGACTTTGCGCCAACCAGATTGCTACAGCGTCCTTTGCGCGGCCGAAAGGCCGCGCGGCACCGCAGGCGGCTCTATTTCTGCCGGAGCCACTTCAGCACTTCCATGCTCGGGTAACCGTCCTGGGTCAAGCCGGCCTTGGCCTGGAAAGCCAAGATGGCTGATTTCGAGCCGTCGCCTATCTTGCCGTCGAACTTGCCGTCATAAAGGCCATGTTGGGAAAGCCGCTGCTGCAGCTCCTGCCTTTCCTCGAAAGTGAGCTTGGTGAAAGGCCGCTTCCAGTCCTGCACGAGACCGCTGGAGCCGGCGATTTCGTCGGCAAGAAGGCCGACGGCAAGCGCATATTTGTCGGCATTGTTGTAGGCTTTGATGACCGTGAAATTCTTGATCATCAGGAAGGCCGGCCCGTTGCGGCCGTCCGGCACCTTCAGCGTCGCCTTGTCGGAGCCGTTCTTGAACGGCTTGCCGTTGGCCCTGACCACGCCGAGCGCCTGCCATTGCGACAGTGTTTTCGAGCCGCCGGGAAGCTTTCCAGCGGGCAAGGCAACCTCGTAGCCCCAGGTCTTGCCGGCCTGCCAGCCATTCTTCTTCAACAGATTGGCGGAGGTCGCCAGCGCATCGGGAATCGAATTCCAGATGTCGCGTTTGCCGTTGCCGTCCATGTCGACGGCATAGTGGAGATAGCTGGTCGGGATGAACTGGGTATGGCCCATGGCGCCGGCCCAGGATCCGCTCAGATGGCTTTCGTCGATGTCGCCGGTCTGCAGGATCTTCAGTGCGGCGATCAACTGGGTGCGAGCGAATTTCGCCCGCTTCGGATCGGCATAGGCCAAGGTCGCCAGCGAGCGCACGACATTGCGCATGATGTCGTCGCGCTTGAGGATCTCGCCATAGTTCGATTCCATCGACCAGATGGCCAGCAGGATGTAACGGTTGACGCCGAACCTGGCCTCGATCCGATCCAGCCACGGCTTCCATTTCCTGGCCATCTGCTGGCCGACGGCGACCGACTGGTCATGGACGCGGTTGTCGAAATAGTCCCAGGCAGGGGCCGTGAATTCAGGCTGCGTACGCGCCTTTTCCAGCACCACCGGATCGATATCCCTGATGTTCCTGAAGGCCTGGTCGTAGAGGGCGCCGGAAACGCCGCTCTGCACGGCGGTGGCGCGGAAGCCGGCGACCCACTGCCGGAAACCGGCATCGGCGAAAGCGGGGCCAGGCATCAGCAGAGCGAGCGATAGGCTGGCTGCCGCTATGACGCTGGTAAAACGTTTTGCGGCATTGCGAACGGACATCTTTTCCTCCTTCTCTGTCTCAGGAAAGACCATTCATCGCCGAACCAGGTTAGGAATTAGTTTACCATAGGCGCCACCGGGAACGAAAAGACGCTTCGAAGCTTTACCGGTGGACATTCCTCTCAGTTGCCCAGTAGTCCCCAATTCCGGCGCGAAAATGTCTTGGAACGGGGATTGCGGAGCTGGCCCTCAAACGGATAATTGAAAGCATGAAGAGAGTTCGCAAGGCAGTCTTCCCGGTCGCTGGTCTCGGCACACGGTTTCTCCCGGCCACCAAGGCTGTCCCCAAGGAAATGCTGACCGTCGTCGACCGGCCGGTGATCCAGTATGTGGTGGATGAGGCGCGCGAGGCCGGCATCGAGCATTTCATCTTCGTCACCGGCCGCAACAAGGCCGTCATCGAGGACCATTTCGACATCCAGTTCGAACTCTATGACACGCTGGCCCAGCGCGGCAAAGACGACCAGCTCGCCCGCCTGCAACGGCTGCAGCCGGCGCCGGGGCAGACCAGTTTCACACGCCAGCAGGTGCCGATGGGACTTGGTCACGCCGTCTGGTGCGCCCGCGAGCTCGTCGGCGACGAGCCCTTCGCGCTTTTGCTGCCCGACATGATCATGCAGTCGGAGAAGAGCTGCACGAAGGCAATGGTCGAGCTCTACGAGGAGACCGGCAACAACATCATCGCGGTGCAGGAATGCGCTCCCGCCGAAGCCCACAAATACGGCATCGTCGGCCGCGGCGAGGACACGCATCACGGTTTCCGCATCACCGAGATGGTGGAAAAGCCGAAGGCCGGCACCGCGCCGTCCAACCTTTACATCAACGGCCGCTACATCTTGCAGCCGGAGATATTCAAGATCCTCGAAGGCCAGGAAAAAGGCGCCGGCAACGAGATCCAGCTCACCGACGCCATGCTGAAGCTGGAAAAGCAGCAGCCTTTCTACGGCTACCACTATCGGGGCCGCACGTTCGACTGCGGATCGCCGGAAGGCTTCGTCGAGGCCAACGTCGCCTTCGCGCTGTGGCGCAGCGACATGAACGAGAACATGGCTGGCGTCATCCGCACGCTTCTGGACGAGTTGAAGCCGTCTGAGCGCCGCGGCGCTGCGTTTTAAGGTATTATAGCGAGCGGCCGGATGTCGTTGGTGCGGCCGTTCAGCGCTGCACCTTCACGCCGAGGAAGATGCTGTTGGCGGTGTAGTCCCGGCCCGGCAGATTGCTGGTCAGCTTCTCGGTCCTCACTCTTGTGGTCAGGCCGGCGTAGCGGTTCAACCACCAGGTCAGTCCGGCCTCGGCGCTCAACACCCTGTCATGGCCGTCGATGCCGATGTAATCACGCCAGTCGAGGCCCAGAGCCGCATTGGCGGTGAGGTTGGCGCGAATCTGGCGCTCGCCGGTCAGGCGACCGGAATAGAGGATGTTGCCGCTTTCGCCCGATGTGGTCGTGGGCTCGACGGTGGTCCGCCCGGTCAGGCCGATCGTTGTGCCGCGCTCGGGTGACCATTTGAGGTCGGCGTTGACGGTGGCACCAGAGATCGCATCAAGGTTTTTGTCGTCGATCGCTTCCCTGAGCCAGCCGGCCGAGAATTCACCCGACAGCTTCTCACCCATATCGAGTGCAAGGCCAGCGCGGGCGCCGAGCCGCGTCGACGAGCGCTCGAAGCCTTCATTGTCGATGCGTTGATCATAAGTCCGGCGGCCGACCTCGATTTCGGTGAAAGGGGTCAGGGCAGGGGAGATCTCGTAGCCGGTGCGCAACGTCGCCGTGTAGAGCGTGGAGTCCTGATCCTTCTGCGACAGCGAGGTGCCGTCCGAGAGCTTGGCGTCGCCGTAGAAGTCATGCGAGACCGCGCCGGTCAACGTGTACTGCATCTTGCCGAGATGCTTTTCGACGGCGAGGCTGCCATCGATGGTCTGTCGCAACGGCTGCTTGCTGACGCCCGCGATGGCGTCCGGCGATGATGCTGATTCCGGCACGGCCTCGTAGCCGAGCTTGGCGATGGCGCGCAACTCATTGTCGAGGTCGACATTGAGCTGGCCTTCGATGCGGCCTTGCTCGTCGTGAACCGGGTAACCCGAGACGGTCTCGCGAAAACGGCCATAGCCGTCGATCGTGGCTGAGTTCTCGCGCCAGTCGGAGGCGGCTGAAAAGCGCAGCGCCGTCTCGGACAGCAGCGCCGACTTGCCGGCACTGCTCGAATCGCCGTTCGATGTGGCGGTCAGGCCCTGTTCGATCGTCGGCCGGATGACGAAGGAACCCCATTTGACGCCGGTGGCGGCGAATGGATCATCCTCCGGCTTCTTTTTCTGGCCTTCGATGGCGTCCGTGCGCTCCGCGCCTGGGTCGAGCTTCTGCCTGTCGGCACTGTCGATGGTGAGAGCGCGGCGGTTGGCAGTGTCCGTATCGGTCTCTTCACCATCGGTGGCATCCGTCGTGGAGGCGGTCGTGGAAGCGGTGATGTCGGTGGTATCGGCCGTCGATTTCTTCTTTTTCGATTTGTCGGCAGCCTTGTCCTTGGCCTGGTCAGCCGCATTCTGCCTGGCGGTCGATGAGCGGCGGCGAGGCTTGGGCGGCGCGGCAGTGTCGGCGGACGTGTCGTCAGTGGCTGCCGGCGGGTCGAAGAGGCTGCCGGTCGCGGTGGCGTCGCCAGTGTCGGCGTCGTCAGGCACGGCACCGGCGCTGGCCGGCAGGTAGGTGCGGGCCGGCGCATTGTCCTGCGCGGCATTGGCCGGCTGTTGACCCTGCGCTGCCAGGGCCAGCTGTCTCGCCTTGCGCTGCTGGTCGGACAGGATCGCCGATTCCGAAACTTCGCCGCGCAGTTCGGTTTCCTGGGCATGGAGCGCAGTCGGGCGCAGCAAGGCAAACATGCTGGTTGCCAGCAGCAAGGCGCAGACCGCCTTGCCCTTTCGTCCTGTCGAATTTTCTGGCTGGGCCCCGAACATCGCCACCACTGCTTGCGCGGCGCACGCGCGCCATACTTACCGAACCGTAAATGGGGATGGTTAACGGAGAGTTGAGGCGGCGGCCCGTCAGCCGCCTGAAGCGCTGATTTCCAAAGGCATTCATACCGCGTGCGTCAAGCTTTTGGTTTTCGCGCCTGCCGTCGTCAAAAACCACCGCGCACGTTCGGGCAACATGCCTTGGGCCATTTCTGTTGGACAGCGCGCCGGCAAAGCGCTAATCGCATCAGCCATGCATGCGGGATCCCTGGATAAGAAGCCTTCGGACAGGCAAGCCTCGATCGCTTCGGCGCTGAGGACGGTGGCGACAGAACAAGCTGGGGTTGCAGCCCTTGCCGAGGCCTTGGAGAACGGATTGGCCGCGCCTTTCGCGCAGGCGGTCGAGATGATCTCGGGGATTGAAGGCCGGCTCATCGTCACCGGCGTCGGCAAAAGCGGCCATATCGGTTCGAAGATCGCGGCGACGCTGGCCTCGACCGGCACGCCGGCCTTTTTCGTCCATCCCGCGGAGGCCAATCACGGCGATCTCGGCATGATCGCCAGGGACGACGCCATCATCGCCATGTCGTGGTCGGGCGAGAGCAAGGAACTGATGGGCATCGTCGCCTATTCCAGGCGCTTTTCCATTCCGCTGATCGCCATCACCGCCGGAGAGACATCGGCGCTGGCAAGGGCGGCGGACGTGGTGCTGCTTTTGCCGCGCGCTCCAGAGGCCTGTCCGCACGGCCTGGCGCCGACGACATCGACGCTGCTGCAACTGGTGATGGGCGACGCGCTGGCGATCGCGCTGCTCGAGGCACGCGGCTTCACGCCGGACCATTTCCGCACCTTTCATCCGGGCGGACAGCTCGGCGCCAACCTGACACAGATTCGCGAGATCATGCATGTCGGCGACAGGCTGCCGGTGGTGGTCGCGGGCACCGGCATGCAGGACGCGATCCTGGAACTGTCGCGCAAGGGGTTTGGCTGCGTCGCGATCACCGACGCCGACGGTGCGCTGGTCGGCATCATCACCGATGGCGACATCCGCCGTCACATCGGCAGCAATCTGCTGGCGATGACGGTGGATCAGGTGATGACAAAAGGCCCGAAGACCGCGACGCCGGACACGCTGGTGGCAACGGCGCTGCAAACGATCAACAATTCAGCCATCACCAGCCTGATGGTGGTGGAGGGCCGGAAACCAGTCGGCCTCATCCACCTGCACGACCTGCTGCGCATCGGCGCCGCCTAAGGGTGTGCTGATATTCAGGTGATGCCGGCCTGACCTGAATCTGCGCGCTCGTTCAGACCGCCTCGACGGTCAGTTCCAGATCCGTATCGGCCGCACCCGTTACGCGCACTTGCGTGCCGGCCGGCAAATCCGGCCCGGAGACACGCCACAGCGTATCGCCCAGCTTGATGCGGCCGCGTCCATCCCGGATCGGTTCGGCAAGTGTCGCCATCCTGCCGACCATTTGCGCGCCACGCCGGTTGAGCAGCGGCTGGTCGGTCGGGTCATTGCGGCTGCCGACCAGCTTCTTGCCGACATAGGCCGAGACCAGCGACAGCGCCAGGAAGGCGAGGACCTGGACCTGCCAGGTCCAGAAGCCGGCGTCCCAGACCAGCAGCGACACAGCGCCGATGATCAGCGCGGCGATGCCGATCCACAGCATGAAGATACCCGGTGCGATGATTTCCATCACCAGCAGGACGAAACCGAGTACCATCCAGTTCCACGGGCCGAGTTCGGAAACGATGCGGTCGATCATTGGTTTCGACCTCAGTTGTCGGTTGGGCGAACGACCGGCGGGCGCGCGGCCTGCCTTTGCGAGCCGGTCGTGCCTTCGCTGCGGAAGACTTCCTTGGCGATCTCGCCAATACCGCCGAGCGAACCGATCAGCGACGATGCCTCGAAGGGCATCAGCACGATCTTGCTGTTGGTGGCCGTGCCGATCCTGCCAAGCGCTTCAGTGTATTTCAGCGCTACGAAATAGTTCAGCGCCTGCACATCTCCTTTGGAGATCGCTTCCGACACCACCTGGGTGGCGCGGGCTTCCGCCTCGGCCGAGCGCTCGCGCGCCTCGGCATCGCGGAAGGCGGCTTCCTTGCGGCCCTCGGCCTCGAGGATCTGCGACTGCTTGAGGCCTTCGGCGGCAAGGATCTGGGCACGCTTGTTGCGTTCCGCGGTCATCTGCCGGCCCATCGATTCGATAAGGTTGGCCGGCGGGTTGATGTCCTTGATTTCGACGCGGGTGATCTTGATGCCCCACGGGTGGGCTGCTTCATCGACGACGCGCAGCAGGCGCTCGTTGATGGCGTCGCGGTTCGACAGGAGTTCATCGAGGTCCATCGAACCCATGACGGTACGGATGTTGGTCATCGTCAAATTGAGGATGGCGTTCTGCAGGCCGGAAACCTGGTAGGCGGCCTGCGCCGCGTTGAGGATCTGGAAAAAGGCAATGCCGTCGACACCGACGATGGCGTTGTCCCGGGTGATGATTTCCTGGCTCGGGACGTCGAGCACCTGCTCCATCATGTTCATCTTGGCGCCGATGCGGTCGATGAACGGGTAAATGAAATTGAGACCCGGGCTCAGTGTCTTGGTGTAACGGCCAAAGCGCTCCACCGTATAGTTGTAGCCTTGCGGGATTGTCCTGATGCCTTTGATCAGCAGCACCAATACCAGAAGGGCAAGTGCACCAACCGCAATATCGAAACCACTGAAATCCATTTGGCTCTCCCTCAGACGAAGGCCACTCAAGCCATTCTCGCGCAGCCGACTTCACCAAAGACTTAAGTGTGTTTCAGATGCGTTACAATCAGGTGATGATGGATTGTTTATAGGTTTGCACTCAGCGGTTGAAGGCGAACAGCCTTGCATCCGTGTCATCCAGCCCGTTGATCGAAGCCGGGACAATTTCGGAAGCGATCTGCGAGAAGGTGATGCCGTTGCCGCCGTAGCCCAGCACCGCATGGATGCGCGGGTGGCGGGGAATGGCGCCGATATAAGGCAGGCCGGTGGTCGTGGTGCCGAACGAGCCGGTCCAGGCAAAATCGGGTCTGGTGTCGAGATGCGGAAATATCAGGCCGAGCTTCTCGGCGATGCGTGTGCTCTTGTCGGCGATCAGCTCGTCGCGCCGCGCTTCGTCGATAAAATCCTCGTCCTCGCCGCCGCATATGACCCGGCCGTCGACCGTCGTGCGCATATACAGATACGGCTCCGACGCTTCCCAGATGAATGCTGCGTCCGGCCAGAGCTTTCGCGGTTGCGGGCGTGTCGCAATCGCCCATGTCGAGATGATCCGGTGGGCCGCGGCCGGCACGATGTCGACAAGTTCGTAGCCGGTGGCCAGAACAACATGTCGTGCGGTTATGGTTGGGCCATCCCTGGTCGCGACGACAACAGCTTCGGCGCTGTCCTCGATCATTGTGGCTTCGACGGGGGCATAGAAGCGTGCCTTGCGCTCCAGGGATTTCAGCTGCAGCCCAGCCGTCAGCTTGCGCGGGTCGAGCGCGATGTTGCCGTGGCCGAGAATGGCGCCTTCGCGGTCGATGCCGAATTTCTCAGCTAGCTGTTGTCGGGTTAAGCAGATGGCGCCGATGCCGGCTAGCCGACGTGCCTCGGCCTCGTCGCGCAGTTCCGACGGACCAAGCATCGTGCCGGCCAGATAGAGTGATGGCATGCGGCTCAGGCCACAGTTGATGCCGAGTTCGGCAATCCGTCCGGCGAGATTGGAAACGGCGAGCCGCGAGCGTCGCCAGGCCTGCTGGGCCGAGGCTCTGCCAACCATCTTCGAGAGCGTGGAGAGAGGCTGGTCTATTTCGAATGCCACCAGTGCGGTGGTTGCGGCCGTCGAGCCCTTCAGCGGGCCGCGCCGGTCGATGCAGATCACCCGATGGCCATCGGCCGTCAGCGCCTCGGTCATCATGGCGCCGCTGATGCCCATGCCGACGATCAGCACATCCGTCTTGACGTCCCGGATCAGGCTGTCCGTCGGTACCGCAGGCGCCCGATAGGCGGACCACACGGGCCGGCCACTACTGAGGTCGAGTTTGCGGGACATCGAATTCTCCGGAGGGCGCGCCTTAACGCCTCGGAGCAGGCGTTGTTCCGG
This sequence comes from Mesorhizobium sp. M0227, assembly GCF_040321855.1. NCBI lineage: Bacteria > Pseudomonadati > Pseudomonadota > Alphaproteobacteria > Hyphomicrobiales > Phyllobacteriaceae > Mesorhizobium > Mesorhizobium sp. M0227. The sequence continues at coordinate 17,821 of NZ_JAMYSJ010000032.1, forward strand.
TTCAGACCCAGCCGGACAGTTCGCGCCGCACCATGGCCTCGATCACCGCCATCCCTTCCGCGCTATCGTTGAGGCAAGGGATATGGGCGAAATTCTTGCCGCCGGCATGGTGGAAGGTTTCGGCCGCCTCGCGGCCGATCTCGTCCAGCGTCTCGATGCAGTCGACGGAAAAGCCGGGATTGACGATGGCGATCGACTTGACGCCGTCCTGCGCGAGTTTTTCCACCGTCTTGTCAGTATAGGGCTGCAGCCATTCCTGCGCGCCGAAGCGCGACTGGAAGGTGATGATCAGTTTCTTGTCATCCCAGCCAAGCCGTTCGCGCAGCAGCCGCGTCGTCTTCTGGCAGTGGCAATGATAGGGGTCGCCCCTCTCGAAATACGGTTTTGGAATGCCGTGATAGGAGGTGATGACCACCTCCGGCTCGAAGTCCAGCGTCGCCAGATGCCGTTCGATCGAGCGCGCCAGCGCTTCGATATAGACCGGTTCGTCATAGTAGGGCGGCACGCTGCGGACGGCCGGCGCACGGCGCATTTTCATCAGCGCGCGAAACAGCTGGTCGTTGGCTGTTGCCGTGGTCGTCGCTGAATATTGCGGATAGAGCGGGAAGGAAAGAATGCGGTCGCAGCCCTGGTCGACCAGACGCTGGGCAATGCTGGCGGTTGAAGGGTTGCCGTAGCGCATCGCCCAGTCGACGACGACATCAGGCAGGTCGCTCAGCGCGTCGGCCAGCTTTTCGGCCTGGGCGCGGGTATAGGTGCGCAGCGGCGACTCGTTCTTTTCCCGGTTCCAGATCCGTGCGTAGTTGGCGCCCGACTTCTTGGGCCGCGTGGTGAGCACAAGGCCATAGAGGATCGGATACCAGATTGCCCTGTTGAGTTCGATGAGGCGCGGGTCGGACAGGAATTCACGCAGATACCGCCACATCGGCTTGAAATCGGTGCCGTCGGGCGTGCCGAGATTGACCAGCATGACGCCGATCTTGCCCGCCTTGACCGGCGGATGCCCAGCGGGCAACGGGCCGAGCGCCTTTGCGGCCTTGGGTTCGGCAGGGGTGGGAAGCGTCATAAGGGTTCTCCGGAAGACGCGAACCTAACCATCTTGCGCGCGCATTCAATGCAGCGTCTGGCCGCACCTTAAAGCGGATTGTCTGAATGGATTCAGACGACCCGCTTTAAGTCTTTGTTTTTATGCATGTCGTTCTCCCAAAACCGAGTTCACTTTTGGGCGACATGCATTAGCCCGAAAACAGGACGCCCGTCCGGTTTTCGGACGGACGGTGTCATTCAGGCATATAAGCGAGGCTATTTCGGCGGGATGGTCAGCGTTGCGCCGACAGGAAGCCGGCGCGGCTCATAGCCCTTGTTGGCACCCGAAATAACCTTCCATTTGGCGCCGTCGCCATAGGCCTTCTTGGCCAGATCCCAATAGGTGTCGCCGGCAACGATGACATGGTTGGCTTCGGCCGGCGCCGCCTCCGCTGGCTTTGCCGGCTCGGCCGGAGCCGGCGCGGCTGGTGGCGCTGGCGGGGGAGGTGCTCCTTCCGTCGATATGGCCGGTGGTGTGTTGGCGATATCGCCCGAGTTGGCCGGCAATTCAGGCATTGCAGGTGCCGCTTCAGCAGGCTTGGCGGCTTCAGCCGGATCGGTTGCCGGGGCCGCAGGCGCCGCGGCGACGGTCGCGGCTATTTCGGTGATGCGGCCGTCGAGCTTTGGCGTGTAGGGTCGGTGGGCACCGAGATAGTCGCCAACCACCTGTTCGAGGCCGGGGCCGTAATCGTAGGCATTCTTGGCCTTGTCGGCGAAGATCTTGTAGCCGTCGCCGCCCTGGCGGACATAGTTGTTGGTTGCGACCAGATAGTCCTTGTCCGGCTTGATCGGCGTCCAGGCGCCGCCTTCCATGACTTCCACCGACTTGACGCGGCCGGCATTGGGCGCGACGGATTTATCGAAGGAATATTTCAGGCCGGCGACCTGGGGGAAGCGCCCGGCGCCGTCCTCGACCTGGCTGAGGCCGCCCTCGAGGCCGGCCACCAGATCCTTGCCCGAAATCTGGAAGGTCGCCAGCGTGTTCTGGAACGGCAGCACGGCCAGCACCTCGCCCATGGTGACGGTGCCCTTGTCGATCGAGGCGCGCAGGCCGCCGCCATTGGAGATGACGATTTCGACGCCCTGTCCCTTGACGCGGTCGAGGACGGCGTCGGAAACGAGGTTGCCCATCGCGCATTCTCGGGTGCGGCAGCTCTCACGACTGCCGTCGATGACGTCGGTGGTTTCCGCCACTTCCTTGTTCTTCAGCGCCTCGATCGGCGCGCCAAGTTCCTTGATGCGGGCGAGCACGGCCGGGTCGGGGGTGATCGACTTGTCGAGATAGATCGGGTCGCCGCTGGCCGATTTGACGACGCCATTGTCGTCGAACACCACCTTGAACTCGCCGAGATATTTCGAGTAGGACGCCGCCTGCACCACCGGCACCTTGTAGCCGTCCGGATTGTCGACCATCGTCGGGTAGGGGCCTTCGGCCTTCGGATCGGTGTTCGACAGCAGGGAATGGCTGTGGCCGCCGACGACGACATCGATGCCCGGGATCTTGGCAATGACGTCGCGTTCGCGCCTGTAGCCGATATGGGTCACGGCGATGATCTTGTTGACGCCTTCGCCCTTGAGCTTCTCGACCTCGGCGGTGATCGACCTGACGTCGTCCTCTATAGTGACGTTGGGTCCGGGGGAAGCGAGGTCCGGCGTGTCGTTGGTGATCGCGCCGATGATGCCGATCTTCTGGCCGCCGACCTCGACGACAACAGACGGCTTGATGCGGTCGCCGAGCTTGGATTGCGCGTTGGCCTTCACATTGGCGCCGAGCACCGGGAACTTGATCATGTCGAGGAACGGCGCCAGGGCCACTTCGCCGTCGTCGAATTCATGGTTGCCGAGCGCCATGGCATCGAACTTCATGTCGTTGAGGAATTCGCCTTCGACCTTGCCCTTGTAAGTGGAGTAGAACAGTGAGCCCTGGAAATTGTCGCCTGCGCTGAGCAGCAGCACGTTCTGGCCTTCCAGCTTCTTGCGCTCCTGGGCGATCGCGGTGATCAGCCGGCCCGCGCCACCGATGCACTCGCCCTTGGTCTCCTCGTCCGCCGAGCAGGTCGATTCATATTTGTTGTTGCCTTCGATGCGGCTGTGCCAGTCGTTGATATGCAGGATGTTCAGCGTGTAGTCGGCAAAGGACGCGCCGGCCGACAGGCCGAGTACTGAGGCTGACAGGGCTGCAATGGCGGCAAGCTTCTTCATCTTCGTCTCCCGGAAAGCTGATCAGAGGCCATTAGCGCCGTTGCTTGACTGGAACATAACAGCCGGCACTTCGGCCATGTTCCCATCGCGTTCCGGATGACGCAAGCGGAATCCGGGACCCTTTGCCGGCATAAAAAAGGACGGCGGCCAACCGGCCGCCGTCCTTGGAAAACGAATGGTCGTGGGTTCAGACGCGCCTTGTCAGCACGAAATTCTGACCGCTGGAGCTGGTGCAGTTGAGCTGGCTTGTCGACACCATCAGGCAGTTGAAGCTGACCGCGGTCTGGCGGATCAGCGAGGTGCCGTTGATCTGCACCGACGTGGCGCCGGTCATCGTGTAGCTGCCGTCGGCAAGCTTCTGGCCGGTGTCGGTGGCCACGGTCGTGAAGGTACCGCCGGCAAAGGTCGACAGGCCGGTGCCCTTGGCGTCGATCCACGAGCCCTCGACGCCTTTCGGCGCCGCTGCCATCGGCGGTTCATCGGGGCCGCTGGTCGCACAGGCGGCGAGCATCGTCGCAATGGCACCCGCCACGCTCATCGAAAGAATTTTGCGCGCAATGATCATGTGAAAATCCTCTCCTCTCGCATCGGCCCGAAAATCGGAATCGATTTTCGACAGGCACGAGGCGTGCATCCAAGTTTCCAGAGCGACGTGCGTCCAGATGAACACGTATCGCTGTGGTCCGCATCCCTTCAATCGCCCGATTTCCGGGCGATTGCAAGGCAGTGAGGCAGGTAGGCGGTGCTGCTATCGCACAAGGATGTTGCGGAACTGCCACGGGTCGTTCCGGTCGAGGTCTTCCGGGAACAGGCCGGGACGGTTATCGAGCGGCGTCCAGTCGGTGTAGTAGCCCTTGACCGGTCCGAGATACTGGGACTGCACTTCCAGGCACCGCCTGTAGTCCATCTCGTCGGCTTCGACGATGCCGGCCTCGGGGTTTTCCAGCGCCCAGACCATGCCCGAGAGCACCGCCGAGGTGACCTGCATGCCGGTGGCGTTCTGATAGGGCGCCAGCTTGCGGGCCTCGGCGAGCGACAGCTGCGAGCCGTACCAGTAGGCATTCTTGTCGTGGCCGTAGAGCAGCACGCCGAGTTCGTCGACGCCGTCGATCAACTCGTTCTCGTCGAGCACATGATGCACCGGCTGAGGCTTGCCGGCGGCGCCGAACATCTCGTCAAGCGACAGCATCGCGTCGTTGCAGGGATGGTAGGCATAGTGGCAGGTCGGGCGGTAATGCACCTTGCCCTTCTTGGAACGCACGGTGAAGAAATCGGCGATCGAGATCGCCTCATTATGCGTCACCAGCAGGCCGTATTGCGCGCCGGGCGTCGGGCACCATGAGCGCACGCGCGTGTTGGCGCCCGGCTGCTCCAGATAGATGGCGGCCTTCGAGCCTTGCTTGTGCTTCTTGGCGTTCTTCGGCATCCACGTCTCATGCGTGCCCCAGCCGAGTTCGGCAGGCTGCAGGCCCTCGGAGATGAAGCCTTCGACCGACCAGGTGTTCCAGAACACATTCATCGGCTTCGGCTTCTTGGTGCGCTGGGTGTCGCGTTCGGCGATATGGATGCCCTTGACGCCGGCCTTCTTCATCAGCTTGGCCCAGCCCTCGCGGTCGTCCTGCGCGGGCTCCGAGAATTCCAGGCCAAGATCGGTGGCGAGATTGACCAACGCCTGCTTGACGAACCACGAGACCATGCCTGGATTGGCGCCGCAGGTGGAGACCGCCGTAGCGCCGCCGGGCTTGTCGTGCTTTTCCTTGAGCAGCGACTCTCGCAGCGCGTAATTGGTGCGGCTGGCGTTGTCCGCGTTGGCGTCGAAATAGAAGCCGAGCCACGGCTCGACGACGGTGTCGATGTAGAGCACACCGAGCTTGCGGCAGAGCCGCATCAGATCCACCGAGCCGGTATCGACCGACAGGTTGATGCAAAAGCCCTGGCCGCCGCCATTGGTCAGAAGCGGGGTCAAGAGCTTCTTGTAGTTCTTCTCGGTCACCGCTTCCTGGACGAAGGCGATGCCGCGCTCGTCGAGCAGCTTGCGGTCGGTGTCGCGCGGGTCGATGACCGTCATGCGCGACTTGTCGAACTTGAAATGGCGTTCGATCAGCGGCAGCGTTCCCCGGCCGATCGAGCCGAAGCCGATCATCACGACGGGGCCGCTGATCTCACCGTAAACGGGCCAGTTTTCATTCGCCATTTTATCGAGCACTCCTTCAAAACCCAGGAAACTGGGAAAACACGCGCAAAACCGGGAATTTCTGCCCGGCGGCCATGCGCTACATCATAGATCATTGTCACAAACCAGCGAAAAGCGCCAACCAGCGGCTACGCTGCGTTGGCTACGTGGTTAAGGCCGAAACCGTGGATGAGTGGCTCTATCCGAGCCTGAGCTTGCCCATTCGCCAAGCGCACCGGTTTAACGGATTTTTGCCCTCGGAGCGGCTGTGGACGCCCGAACCACCAGTTCCACGGGCAGAACGACTTGGCGGGGCGGTTGATTGTCAAGAACCATGCGGGCGGCGAGCCTGCCTTTTCCGATCACGTCTTGCGCGACAGTCGTCAACGGAGGCGTGGTGCGTGCGGATTCGGCAGTGCCATCGAAGCCGATAACCGACACATGGCGCGGCACCTCTATGCCACGACGAACCGCCTCGTCGAGTATTGTGATCGCTTGCCAATCCGACATGGTCAGGATTGCGGTTGCTTCGGGCACATTGTCGAATACCACCGCCCCAGCAGATGGATCGCCCGGCGTCGTCTCGATGATCGGAACATCGTCGATCGACAAGTTCGCCTCCGCCAAACCCTGTTTGAAACCGTCGAGCCTTTCGTCGTCGAGTGAGAAGCCGGCTAGAAGCGGGCGCTCTGCCTGTCCGGGCATGTGCACGATCGGAGGGCCTGGAGTCCTCCGTATGGAAAGGATGGCAAAATGCCGGTGCCCTAACCCGGTCAGATGCCGGACGGCGGCGACCGCGCCACTTCTGCCGTCGATCTTTATCGAATTGATGTCGGGACCTGCGTCATTTTCGAGAATGACGAAGGGCAGGCGCCGTCGTTGTGCCGATGTTATGAGACCGATGTCCCCGCTGTGACCAAGGATGAAGCCGTCAACGAGGGCCTCGCGGATGCTGGCGAAGCGGGTATTGTCGGTGCCGTTTACAAGGCTGAGCGTCGTTCCGGCCTCGTCGCAGGCGAGCGAAACGCCCAGCACCAACTCGCGGCCATAGGGGCTTCTCATCACCTCGGCGATGGCGTAGGCGCCAGGTGGCATGAACCCGATGGCATTGAACTTGCCATCCCGCAGCAATCGTCCTTTCGGGTCGGGGCCGCCAAATCCGAGCGCTCTCGCGGCCGCTTCAACACGTTGGCGCAATTCAGGCCTGACCAGTTCCGGCCGGTTGAAGACGTTGGAAACAGTGCCCCGGGAGACACCGGCAGCCTTGCCCACATCGGCTAGCGTTGGCATTGTGATTCACCCATTTCCCTTCAGTTAGACCATTTTTTGGAGCGCTCCAAGAATTTCGTTGACTCGAAAGTGAAAAAGGGGGATCGTATCACTTGGAGCGCTCCAAATAAACATATCTGCTATATTTCGCGTCTGAAACAACGGAGATTGTCAAAAGGCTTGGTCACAGCGGCGGCCATGCCCAAGGAGAGAGTCATGGCAGAAACCAATGTTTTTCCAGCCTCGCTTGTCGGTAAGTCTTTCGACTGCGTTTTCGGCCCGTTCGTACCCCGGCTGACGTTTTTCTCGCCGGAGGAATTGCATGTGCAGGCGTCGATCGGTGCCACCAAAATTGACGAGATGGTCAAGATCGACATGACCAGCGTACGCCCGAACCTCGTTCTCATGAGCTGGACGGAGCAGAGCGGCAACTTCATCGTGCAGTTGCAGGATCATGAAAACGGGATCGTCCATAATTATGCGCGTCTGGCCGATGGGCAGCTCTTCTGTGCCCAAGGTGCCATTCAATCCGTTGCGGTGGCGTGACACTGCCGCGTCTTGGCCCGGCCGACCGCGTGCGGCCGGACTCCGATCTGCTGAAGTGCCTGTCATCGATTTCCCTAATGGAGGAGGAAAGTGCGATGGAACTCGCTTACGACAGTCATCTGCTTGCCCGAATTCTGTTGAGCGTCGCGACCGTGGGCTACGGTGTGGTGACGATCAAAGCCGACCTCAACGCCACCCACGCCACCAATCCGCTGTGGACCCCGCACGCCCGGTTTCACGTCGTTTGGCAGGTGCTGAGCTACACCGGAGTTGCGCTGATTGCGCTGGGGCTTATCTGGATCGAGGGGCCACTCGAAGCCGAGCGGCTCTATCTCGCAGGGGGATTGGGCGTCGCTATGTACGGAGCGTTCTTCGTGGCAATGCTCTCACGACCGATTTATGGCGGCGTGCTCTACGACGAGAACGGCTATCTGCCATTCCGACCGCCGTTCGGACCGGCGGGTTGGCGGTGGGATGTCAACGTCACCGTCTTTAGCGCGATGTCCGCGATCCTGCTGCTGGGCCTAGCCGCGATTTAGGACAGCGCCAGCGCCCCGAGCCGGTCGACTAGCCGATCGCGGTCTGATGTCAGGCCCTTGTAGTCGAGATGCGCGAGATCGAGCGCCTTGAGCTGGGCGGCGAAAGACGCCGCGAGCTTCGCCCGATCAGGGTGCCTGGCCAGCACGGCGAGCGGGTCGAGATGGATGCGGATGGTGAACAGGATATCGCGTGAAACAGGCAGTTTGCGCAGGGTTTGCCGCTCGACGCGGATGAAGGCATGGGCGTCGATGTCGCCATCGGGAAAGCGCGACCGCCGATTTGTAGCGCGGTCGATGCGCTGCAGGTCGGAAAGCGGATGGTAGAGCGCGTTATCGGACTGGATCGACCAGTTGTAGCGCTCGACGGCCTGCCCCTGGAGGCCATCGAACATCCGGTTGATGAGTTCCGCCGGACGCGTGCCCGGGCCGAAACCCGGCACCGGCGCGTGGATGTCGTGCAGCGGCTTGCCGAATTTTTCCAGGAGCGACCAGGACGAGGGAAAGCACAGCGAGCCGGCAACGAGACGCCAGCCATTGTCGCCGCGGCGCATCAGGATCAGGTCCTCCTGGATGAGCTGTGAGGCCTTGGCCAGCGGAGCCTCGGCGAGGGAAGCAGGCAGACGGCGCGCCGCGCCCACCACCTCGACGCCTGATCCGATGCACCGATAGATTTCTGGAAACCTGTCCAACAGATGCGCACTGAGCAAGTCGAGCACCTCCTGCTGAGCGTCCCGCGTGCCGTCCTCCTCGACAAAAACCCGCTCGGGGATTTCGGCATAGAGCCGGTACTTCTCGGCGAGATACGGCAGCAGATGGTCGTCGATCTCGATCCAGTCCGCCGGATCGAGCGGCTTCAGCCCGATGCTGAAGAGTTTCGACGAGCCGTCATAGGGCGTGTGGGTGGGCAAAGAGGTCATGCTTCAGATCAGTCTCGCAGGGATTAGTCCGCGCAGCGAATTGCCGACAAAAAGTGCTTTGGCCGACTTCAGGTCGCTGTAGCTGTAGATTGCTTCGCGGGCGCGGCCTTCATCCAGAAGCTGCGCGCGCAATACACCAGGCAGCAGGCCGCAGTCGAGCCGGGGTGTGACCAGCACGCCGTCGCCGAGATCGGCAAAGACATTGGTGATCGTGCCTTCACAGATCTCGCCGCGCTCGTTGGCCATAAGCACCTCGTCGGCCTGGGTGACGAGATATTCGGCGCGGGCATGCGTGTAGAGCTGTCGTCGGCTGGTCTTGTGGCGCAGCAGCGTGTCGTTCGAATCGAGACTCGTCCGCGCCAGCCGCAGTATCCAGACCTTGTCGGCGGCGAGCGGTTCATAAGGTTGCGCCGAGGCCGTCACCTCACCATCGTGCGACAGGACAAGCCGCGTGCGCATGGCAACGCCGGAACCGCCGGCCGCGCTGCTCAGCGCCTCGCCGACCGTGCCTGGATCACAGTGGAAGCCGAGCTCCGCCGCCGAGCCATAGAGGCGCGCAAGATGACGATCGAAGCGCAGGAAGCCCGAGCCGGGTTCCCAGCGCATGGTCTCGATCAACTGAAAGTCGGCGGTGTTCCCGTCGCGAAGCGCGCTTTCAGCAGACACTCCTGATACTCCTCCTGCGCCGTCGAATCGAAGACGACGCCGCCTCCGACATTGTAGACGGCCTCGCCGCCCGAAAAGAGCGAGATGGTGCGGATCGCCACGGAAAAGCGCATCGGGCCGCCGGGCGCGATCCAGCCTATGGCGCCGCAATAGGCATCGCGGGGCGTGCCTTCCAGATCGCGCAGGATCTCCATGGCACGGATCTTAGGCGCGCCGGTAATCGAACCGCAAGGAAACAGCGCCGCGAAAATCTGGCGGATAGAGAGACCCGGCAGCAGTTTGGCCCTGACGTCGCTTACCATCTGATGCACGGTCGGGTAGGTCTCGATGCGGAACAGCGCCGGCACGTCCAGCGTGCCCACCTCGCTGATCAGCGAGATATCGTTGCGCAGAAGATCGACGATCATCCGGTTTTCGGCCTGGTTCTTCTCGTCATTGCGCAGGAAGATCTTCTGCCGTTCGTCCTCGGCTTTGGTGGCGCCGCGCGGTGCCGTTCCCTTCATCGGATGCGTCTCGATCATGCCCTCGGCGTCGATCTCGAAGAACAGTTCAGGCGAGCGCGACAGCACGATGGGTTCACCGAGCGCGATCAGCGCGCCATATTTCACCGGTTGACGTTCGGTCAATGCATTGAAGGCGGCCAGCGGCTCGCCCGACCACTGCGCATGCACGGGAAAGGTCAAATTGCCCTGGTAGCAATCACCTTGCCGGATGTGCTGGTGCAGTCGCGAGAAGCGTTTTTCATAATCCTCGGGCGACCACGTCGCACGGGCGTCGAATATCGGGCCGTTGGTCGCCGTGGTGTTGCGCGGCGGCACCGCCTCTTCGACCGGGGCATCGAAAACCCCAAGGCACACGAGCGGGGAGCGGCGTCCGTGAGGCAGCAGGGGAACGAGCTTGGGTTCGAGCAGGTAGCCCGCCTCATACGAGAAATAGCCGGCAAGCCATTTACCTGCATCATGCGCGGCTTGTGCTGCTTCCAGAGCCGGCCCGAAATCCCCTGCTTCGTGCGCCACGATGATATCGGCCGGCTGGTCGAAAACGAGCTGGCGCGCGCTTTTGTCATTGCGAAAAATTGCGGCGGGCAGGGACATGGGCACCGAATGCTGGGGTCAATGAAGCCATCAACCGCTCTATATGGGGTGCCGCCCGCGCGCAATCGAGGGAACGGCACGCTGCCTCTTAAAGCCGACCTTTGGGCCAACTCAGGAACCAAGAGTAAACGGCGACGCCGATATGGCGCCGCCGTTTGCAATCTTCAGTACTCGCCTGGCGATCAGCTGTTGCTGGAGGTTCCGGCTGTTGGAAACTGCTTGGCGAATTCCTTCTCGTTGCCGGCGGCGAGCAGCTTGGCCTGCTCGATCCAGCGTTCGCGCGCGATGCGGCCGTCGAAATTCATGACGTCCTCGATCCGTTTGACATCGGCCGCTGTCCAGGACGCGATCTGGGCGAAGCTGGTGACGCCTTGCGCCTTGAGCAACTTCTCGTTGACCGGACCGATACCGATCAGCCGGCGCAGATTGTCGGGCTTGCTGGATGTTGGGCCGGCTGCTGGCTTGGCTGTTGTTGCAGGCTTGCTCGTCGCGGATTTGGCTGGAGCCGAGGCTTTGGTGGCGGCGGGTTTCGCCGCCGCCTTGGCAGAGACCGCCTTGGCAGAGACTGCTTTTGCCGCGGCCGGCTTGGCCGGCGCGGGCTTTGTGGCGGCGGATTTGGCCGTCGCTGGGGTCGACATCAGGGCCGCCGGCGCCTGGCTTGCCGGCTTTGCCGCGCTGCTTCCGGCGGCAGGCGCGGCCGGCGCGTCGCGCAGCCGGCGCTCGAGGTCGGCGCGGGTCTTGCCGCATGCATCGAGTTCGCCGGTCAGGCGGTCGCTGTCGGTGCGAAGCCTGTCGCGTTCGCTGCGTGTACGGTCGAGGTCGCCGCGCAAGCTGTCGAGTTCACCGCGCAGGCGCCCCCAAAGGAACCAACCGACCAACACGCCTATCAGGAACGCCAGGACCACGTAGAAAAAAGTGCCCATTGTCTCTCTCCAGTCAGATCCGTCTGCCGTGGGTCATGACCTTCGGCGAAGGACTACTCTTGGTGGTTCCGCGGTAAGCAGAACAGCCGGCTTCCGTTCGAGCTGTCGGCGATCGGCTTTTGCTTGCCCATGGTCAACGGCCGTTGTCGCGTTCGCCTGAGCGCCACGGCCGGCTGAGATTTCTCCTCGCCGATCCGCATGCGCTCCGGCTGAGCTTGGAGCGAAGGCTATCATAGAGCTTGTGGAAAGCTATCGGAAAACTTCGGTGGAGAGTACTTCAAGAACAGATATTTAGGGCGATAGTAGAGCTGTCCCAACATGCATTCCGGCTAAACTGTCAGAGCGACGCCTGAGGGATGCGTTTCAAGTGTCGAGCGCTTCCAGCTCGTCGATCAGGCCACTGATGACGCCAAGTCCGATCTGCCAGAAGGCGGGATCGGTGGCGTCGAGCCCGAAGGGCGCCAGAAGCTCGGAATGATGCTTGGTGCCCCCGGCGCGCAGCATTTCGAAATACTTGTCCTGAAAGCCGCGCTCGGCGTTCTGGTAGACCGCGTAGAGCGAGTTCACCAGGCAGTCACCGAAAGCATAGGCATAGACATAGAAGGGCGAATGGATGAAGTGCGGGATGTAGGTCCAGAACACCTCGTAGCCTTCGCGCAGCTTGATGGCGGGACCCAGACTTTCGGCCTGCACTTCGAGCCAGAACTGACCGAGCCTGTCGGAGGTCAGTTCGCCGTTCTTGCGTTCGGCATGCACCTTGCGCTCGAATTCATAGAAGGCGATCTGGCGCACGACCGTGTTGATCATGTCCTCGACCTTCTGGGCGAGCATGGCCTTGCGCTCGCGCCGGTCGGTGGTCTGGTCGAGCAGCGAGCGGAAGGTCAGCATCTCGCCGAAGACCGATGCCGTCTCGGCCAGCGTCAGCGGCGTCGAGGCCATCAGTGCGCCCTGGCCGCCGGCCAGCACCTGATGCACCCCATGGCCAAGCTCGTGCGCCAGCGTCATCACATCGCGCGGCTTGCCCATGTAGTTGAGCAGGACATAGGGATGCGCCGACGGTACGGTCGGATGGGCGAAGGCGCCAGGCGACTTGCCGGGCCGCACCGGCGCGTCGATCCAGTTGCGGTCGAAGAAGGTTCGCGCGATCTCGGCCATGTCGGGCGAAAAGCGCTGATAGGCGGACAGCACCGTGTTCCTGGCCTCGTCCCAGCCGATGATCGCCTGGGGCGTATCCGGCAACGGCGCGTTGCGGTCCCAGTGGTTCATCACCTCCATGCCCAGCCAGCGTGCCTTCATCGCGTAATAGCGGTGCGACAGGCGCGGATAGGCATCGCGAACGGCGGAAGCCAGGGCGTCCACCACGCTGCGCTCGACGCGGTTGGCGAGATGGCGTGAATCGGCGATGTCCTCGAAGCCGCGCCAGCGGTCGGATATTTCCTTGTCCTTGGCCAGCGTGTTGGTGATCAGCGTGAAGGTGCGCAAATTTTTGCGGAAGGTCGTGGCCAGCGCCTCGGACGCCCGGCGGCGCACCCCGCCGTCGGCGTCCTGCAAACGGTTCAGCGCCGGCTCCAGCGTCAGTTCCTCGCCGTCGATGTCGAAGCGAAGGTCGGTCATCGTCTCGTCGAACAGGCGGTTCCAGGCGCCGCGTCCGGTGATCGACTTTTCGTGGAAGAGCTGCTCGACGCGGTCCTCGAGCTGGTAGGGCTTGTCCTTGCGCAGATCGAGCACCCACGGCCGGTAGTGACCGAAGGCGGGATCGCCGACGAGCGCGCCTTCGATGGACGCATCGTCGATCAGGTTGAGTTCGAGCGCGAAGAACAGAAGGTGCGCGCTGGCGTCGGTCATCTTCTCCTGGACGTCACCATAGAGCTTGGCGCGCTGGGGATCAGCGGTGTTTCCGGCATAAACCAGTCCCGCATAGGAGACGATGCGGCCGATCAGTTCCTCCAGCGCCTCGTAGGCGACAAGCGCCTCGCCCAGCCTGCCGGCGCTGCCGCGCTCGGCCTCGGCGGCCAGCGTGCCCTTCCAGCGGTTCTCGAAGTTGACCGCATCAGTGGCGGCCTTGGCGATGTCGCGCTTCAGCTCCGGCGCATCCATGCCGGCATAGAGATCGGCAAGGTTCCATTCCGGCAGGTCGCCCAGCTCGGCCGCGCCCTGACCGGACGCCGGCGCCGCAAGCCGCCGAGCAGAGACCATGTTGCCAGAATCCTTATGCATTGCCGACACCTTCCGTGGCCAAGGCTCGAGGGGAAACGAGAAGCCGGTCAAATCCTAAGGAATTCATTCACCTGGTTTTTTGAAACCTTATTTAGAACCCTGTGCCAAGATGGTCCACAGGGCAGAATTCCTCGGGCGGGCAGTCATACCAGTCATGACAGGTTCCATACTCATAGTCGATGACGATCCGGTGCAACGCCGGCTGCTCGAAGCGGCGGTGACGCGGTTCGGCTACAGCGCAATCGTCGTCGACGGCGGCGCGGCCGCTCTCGATATCCTCGATGGACCCGGCGCCCGCGAGGTGTCGGTGGTCATCCTCGATCTGGTCATGCCCGGTCTCGACGGTATCGGCGTGCTGAAGGCGATGCGCGAACGCGACATCAACGTGCCGACCATCGTGCAGACCGCGCAGGGCGGCATCGAGACCGTGGTTTCGGCGATGCGTCATGGCGCCTTCGATTTCGTCGTCAAGCCGGCGTCTCCCGACAGGCTGCAGGCGTCGATCGGCAATGCGCTCAAGGTCGAGGCCGTCGAGGGCGAGGTCAAGCGCACGTCGCGCCGGCGCGGCGGCCTCCTGACCTTCAAGGACATGATCACGCACAGCCCGGCCATGGACAGGGTGATCCGCCTTGGCCAGAAAGCGGCGGCATCCAACATCCCGATCCTGATCGAGGGCGAGTCCGGCGTCGGCAAGGAACTGGTGGCGCGCGCCATCCAGGGCAGTGGCGACCGCCGTTCGAAACCCTTCGTCACGGTCAATTGCGGCGCCATCCCCGACAATCTGGTCGAATCGATCCTGTTCGGCCATGAGAAGGGCTCGTTCACCGGCGCCACCGACAAGCACACGGGCAAGTTCGTCGAAGCGCATTCGGGCACACTGTTCCTCGACGAGATCGGCGACCTGCCGCTCGACGTGCAGGTCAAGCTGTTGCGCGCGGTCCAGGACGGCGAGGTCGACCCGGTCGGCGGCCGCTCGACCGTCAGGGTCGACATCAGGCTGATTTCGGCGACGCACCGCAACCTCCTGCAGCAGGTCAAGGACGGCAAGTTCCGCGAGGATCTGTTCTATCGGCTGAACGTCTATCCGATCTTCGTGCCGCCGCTGCGCGACCGCCGCGACGACATCCCGTATCTGGTCACCCATTTCATGGAGAAGGTGGCGCCGGCCGACCCGCACCGTCGCCTGCAAGGTATTTCGGCGGCAGCGCTCGCCGTGCTGCAGGCCTATGACTGGCCCGGAAACATCCGGCAGCTCGAAAATGCCGTCTTCCGGGCCTCCGTGCTTTGCGAAGGCGATGTGCTTTCCGCCGAGGACTTCCCGCAGATACGGGCGCAAGTGGAAGGCACCGTCAACCTCGGTTTGGATGGCGACGCGTCGTCGCCGTCCCTGTCTTTGGAGGGGCGCGATGACGAAGCCTTTCCCGGCGAGGGCGGCCCGGCAATCGCGTTCGATCCGCCGGCAAGGCTGCAGCCTCGCTTCGGCACGTTGCGGGCGCTCGACGAGCGCGGCAATGTGCGGGCACTTGCCGATGTCGAACTCGAGATGATCAAGCTTGCCATCGATCACTACAACGGACAGATGAGCGAAGTCGCCCGCCGACTCGGCATCGGTCGCTCGACCCTCTATCGCAAGCTCAAGGAACACGGCATCGATCCGGAGACAGGCCGCGTGGACCGACTCGCCTCCTAGGGCGATGCCGGGCTGAGCTTCGGCCCGAATCCGGCTTTGCCACAAGACCGGCGCCAGCTGCAATGCCATAACAGCCCTTGTGTCGCCGTTTCAGCGGCATTGTGGCTGTGTCATGGACAGCTCTGTTCACGCATTAAGGCTAACGGTAACAGATCGTGTTCGGGCCGAAGGCGAAAATCTGATCTAAACCAGCGGTTTACCAAGAAACCTTGTGAACAATTTTTGACGGGATATCGCCACGGTGTTACCGCATTTCGGCTTCAATAAGCGATGATTAACCATTAGGATCGATATTCGGGTGTGCTAATGCCACATCCGTTTGGACAAATCCGGGGACAAACGGCAGCCTGCAAGGCCTTTTGATTTGAACAGAATCGAACGACACACAAACAGGCGGCACCATCATTTGAGCGTCTGGCCGAAGTGGCTGGCAGTGTTGGTTGTCGCTTTTGGTTTTGTTGCCGCGGCTGCGAGCGGAGCCAGCGCCGAAACACGGTCGCTGAAGCTTTATCATCTCCACACCCATGAGAAGGCCGAGATCGTCTACAAGCGCAACGGCCGCTACGTTCCCGAGGGTCTCAGGAAGATCAACATCATTTTGCGCGACTGGCGTCGCAACGAGCCGACCAAGATGGATCCGCGTCTGCTGGATCTGGTCTGGGAAGCGTATCGGGAAGCAGGTGCCACGGACTACATCCAGGTCATCTGCGGCTATCGCTCGCCGTCGACGAACTCGATGCTGCGCGGCCGCAGCAGGGGCGTCGCCGAGAAGAGCCAGCACATGCTCGGCAAGGCGATGGATTTTTACATCCCCGGCGTGCCGCTGAAGAAGCTGCGTAACATCGGTCTCAAGATGCAGGGCGGCGGCGTCGGCTACTATCCGTCATCCGGTTCGCCGTTCGTCCACATGGATGTCGGCAATGTGCGCCATTGGCCGGGTATCAGCCGGCAGGAACTGGTCAGCCTGTTCCCCAATGGCAAGACGCTGCATGTGCCGAGCGACGGCAGGCCGCTGCCCGGCTTTGAGCAGGCGCTCGCCTCCTACAAGGCGCGCAAGGGTTCAGGCTCGCCGGCGATCGAAATGGCCAGTGCCGGTGGCAGCGGCAAGAAGTCAGGCGGGTTCCTGTCGGCATTCTTCGGCGGCGGCGACGACGAGGCCGAAGACAGCGCCGATGTCCAGACCGCTTCGGCCGCCCCCCCGCCCAAGGCGAGAAACCTGAAGCCGGCAGCAGCAGCCAAGACCAGCAACCTCCCGGGCATTGCCATCGTGGCGCCGGAGAATGCGCGGCGCGCCGAGATTCCGCAGGTGACCGAGCAGCAGGCTCCGGAGCCGGAAGAGGACACGCCGGAGACGATCATCGCGGCATTGCCGGCCCGAAGCATTCCGCTGCCGGATTTCGCACCGCGGCCGAAAGCCGATGTCGGCGCTCAGCAGCCTGAGAACGTTCCTTTTGCGATGGCGGAGGCGACAGCCACCACCGAGCAGGCTGTGGCGACCGCGCATGCGCCGGCGAGCGTTCCTTTCGGCTTGGCCGATGCAACGGCTTCGGCTAATCCGGCCCAGGTCGCGGTCAACAACATACCGTTGCCGACATGGCGTCCCGACAATTCGCTGCCGGCCGCTCTGGCTGCGCCGCCCAGCAAGGATGTGCTGATGGCGCTGGCCGAGACGGCTGATCAAGGCAAGACCGCGACCGATGCGTTCTCGGTGCTGCCGACGGCGCGGCCCGAGATGGCCAGGCCGGATGCGGTCAAGGCCGTGCTCGACGAGGCCAATGCACAGGTCGGTGCGGCCGATTACCAGCTTGCTTCCTTGTCCGGATCCGAGCCGCGTTCGGCGTTCAACGATCCGGGCACCAACGCCGCATGGCCGCGCGATGCTGTCGTTGCCCGTCCGGCCGGTTCCGATCCGGCCGCCGCGATCGGCGCCGGCGTCAAGACAACCCGCAAGGAATCGAGAGCCACCGCCCGCGACCTGAAGCCAGGCCCCAAGGCCATGGTGGTTGCAGCCGCACCGCAGGCGGCCCGCTGGGCATTGACCAGCGGCGAGCATGTCGCCGCCGTTTCAAGCGCGACGACGGCGCCTGGCTACGCCTACAGCATCGTGCACACGCCGCCGAGCGAGGTCTACACGGCCGGCTTCCAGCCGAGCAGCCAGGTGGCCGATGCCAATCGCTTCACCGGCAACGCCGTCAAGTTCATGTCGGTCGCCCGCTTCCAGACCAAGTAAAGCGACAATCAATCGACAAAGCCGCGCCGGGTAACCCGCGCGGCTTTTTGTTGCGCGGCCGCATTGCTCGCCGCTGGTCCAATCACGCCGGCCTGACATTGCCGTGATCGTGGAACTGCCCGGCTTTTCAAAGGTTTCTCCGGTGTTCGTTCAAACCCGGGGAGATCCATGAAGAACATCCTATTGGCATCGGTCATCGCATTGGCAACCGCTTCGGCGGCCATCGCCCCTACGCAGGCCGAGACCATTGTCGTCAAGACTCATGACCATATGCACATGAAGAAGCACTGCCGGACCAAGGTGGTCACAAGCTGGAAGCATCACCACAGGGTGGTTGAAAAGGTTCGGGTCTGCAGCTGATCCGGTTCGGAGCCGATTTGGCAAACCCGGTCGACGCGAGTCGGCCGGGTTTTTTCATGCCGTGGCCGAAGCCTTATTTCGCAAGCTTGCTCGCCGCGCGCGCCAGGGCTTCGATCTCGTCCCACTTGCCGGCCTTGACGAGGTCGTCGGGCGCCACCCAGGAACCGCCGACGCAGACCACGTTGGGCAGGCTTAGATAGTCGGCCGCGTTCTTGGCCGAGATCCCGCCGGTCGGGCAGAATTTCACATCGGCGAGCGGTGAGGCGAAGGCCTTCAGCGAAGCGATGCCGCCCGACTGCTCGGCCGGGAAGAATTTCAGGAAGCGCAAGCCGGCTTCGCGCGCGGCCATGATCTCGCCGGGCGTGATGGCGCCGGGCAGCAGCGGAACATCGCTGTCGGCGGCTGCCGCCAGAAGCTCGCGGGTGATGCCCGGGCTGACGATGAATCGCGAGCCTGCGCTCGCTGCCTTTTCGAACTGCCTGATATCGAGAATGGTGCCGGCGCCGACGATGGCTTCCTCGACCTCACCAGCCACACGCCGGATCGCCTCCAGCGCGTCGGCGGTCCTCAGCGTGATCTCGATCGCCGGCAGGCCGCCACGCGCCAGGGCGCGGGCCAGCGGCACGGCGTCAGCGACATTGGCGATCTTCAGCACCGGGATGACCGGCTGGCCGTTGAGGAGCGACAGGAGGTTTTCGGTCTTGCTGGGCATCTGTCTCTCCATATCCTAGTGCATGTCGCCCAAAAGTGCCCCTGGTTTTGGGAAGACGACATGCATAAAACAAAGACCTAAAGCGCGTCACATGAATTCGTTTCGGCGCGACGCGCTTTAGGACAATTCAACCGATTAGCAGACGGGTGTTTTTCTGTCCATGAAACGAAGCGTGTCGCGATGTCACGCGCCGTCGATGCTTGCCGGGATTCCGGCTCTGCCTTGAATCGGCTTGCGTGAGCGTTTAGTGGCTTTGGCAATGACATCACTTCTGCCCCTTCGCGTGGCCGCGCTCTACCGGTTTGCCCGGCTCGACGCCTTCGAGGAGCTGCGCGCGCCGCTCGCTGCCTTCTGTTGCGGGCGCGGCATCAAGGGCACGCTGCTTCTGGCGCATGAAGGCATCAACGGTACTGTCGCCGGCAGCGAAACGGCGATTGCCGAACTGATCGAGTATCTCGAAGCCATCGAAGGGCTCGCCGGCCTCGAGGTCAAGTACAGCGTGGCCGCGGACATGCCGTTCCATCGCATGAAGGTGCGGCTGAAGCGCGAGATCGTCACCATGGGTGTCGATGATATCGACCCTTCGAAAAGCGCCGGCACCTATGTCGCGGCGGCCGACTGGAACGCGCTGATTTCCGAGCCCGATACTGTTATCATCGACACGCGCAACGCCTATGAGGTGTCGATCGGCACCTTCAAGGGCGCGGTCGATCCAGCCACGTCAAGCTTTCGCGAGTTCCCGGCCTGGGTGGAAGCGCACCGGGCGGAGCTCGAGGGCCGCAAGGTCGCGATGTTCTGCACCGGCGGCATACGCTGCGAAAAGGCGACCGCCTACGTCAAGTCGCTCGGCTTCGAGGACGTGTTCCACCTCAAGGGCGGCATCCTAAAATATCTGGAAGAGGTTCCCTCCGAACAGAGCCTCTGGCAAGGCGAGTGCTTCGTCTTCGACGAGCGCGTTTCGGTGTCGCACGGCCTCGCCGAGGGCGAAGCGGAACTGTGCCGGGCCTGCCGCCGCCCGCTGACGCCGGGCGACCTGACGTCGCCCAAATTCGCCGCCGGTATTTCCTGCCCGCATTGCTTCGATGCGCGTTCGGACGAGGACCGCCAGCGTTATGCCGAGCGCCAGCGCCAGGTCGAGCTTGCGCAGGCGCGGGGCAGAGAGCCGCATATCGGCTCCTGATCCAGGCATCGAGCTGCTGCAAAGCGGCCGCTGTCATTGCAATGTCAAGTTTCGGGACTTACGTCTTCGACGTTCGAAACCTGCCCGTTCGGCCGGGCAAATCCTGGAGGCACTGAATGTTCGATCCCAAGAAGCTTCTCGACGATCTGCTCGGCTCGCAAATCCCCGGCACCAGCGGCACCGTTCGCGACAAGGCGGGGCAGGCCGTGCAGATGGCCAAGGACAATCCGCTGGCCGCCGGCGCACTGGCCGCCGTGCTACTTGGAACTGGTGCCGGTCGTAACGTAACGGGCGCCGCGGTGAAGCTTGGCGGACTGGCTGCCATCGGCGGTCTCGCCTACAAGGCCTACCAGAACTACAAGGCCGGCAACGCACCCGCCGAAGCACCGGCGGCCGGCGAACCGGAATTGCTGCCGCCGCCCAAGGACACCGCCTTCCACCCGTCGCAGGCGCCGCAAGGCGAGGACGAATTCACGCTGACCCTGATACGGGCGATGATCTCGGCGGCGAAGGCCGATGGCCATATCGACGATGAAGAGCGCCAGAAGATCGCCGGCAAGCTCAGCCTGGCCGGCATAGACTCCGATGCCGAAAAGTTCCTGATGGCGGAGCTGGCAAGCCCGCTCGACCTCGACACGCTGGTGGCCGGCGCCAAGACCGACGCGCAGAAGCTCGAACTCTACACGGCGTCGCGCCTGACCATCGATCCCGACACCCGCGCCGAGCGTGGCTATCTCGACCTGCTTGCAGGCCGGCTCGGCCTGCCGGACGCGCTGGTCGACCATGTCGAGGCAACGGTTTCGGCGGCCAAGGTGCCGGCCAAGGCAGGGACATCACCCAATCCGCGCTGGTAGGCCAAAACGGCACAGGAGGCACTTTCCGGGTTAACCTCTCGTTAACCCAGCAAGCGCATCAACACAGTCGGATCGGCTTTTCCTCCTCCCAAGCCCGGTTCAGATCAGGGGCGGTCGCCAATGGCCGCCCTTTTTGTCGGTCCGATCGGATGGACACGCTTGCCATCGCCGCCCTCATTTGCGATGCCTTCCTTTTTCGAGTCAAAACCCGAAAATCAGTCGAGCAAGCGCAGCTCTGCCGGAGGACAACAGCCATGACCGAGCAAAGAACCGCCATCGTCACCGGGGCCGGCACGGGCATCGGCAAGAGCGTCGCCACGGCGCTGCTCAAGAACGGCTGGAACACGGTATTTTGCGGGCGCCGCAAGTCGGTGCTGGACGCTGCGGTCGCCGAGGCCGGCCGCACCGACGCCAAGGCCTTGGCGGTAGCCTGCGATATCAGCAAGGCAGGCGAGGTCGACGATCTGTTCGAGACCGTGGCGGCGGCCTTCGGCCGTGTCGACCTGCTCTTCAACAATGCCGGCATGGGCTACAAATCGGCGCCGATCGACGAGATACCGGTCGAAGTGTGGAACGATATCGTCGGCGTCAATCTCACCGGTTCGTTCCTGTGTGCCCGTGCCGCCTTTGGCGCCATGCGCAAGCAGAAGCCGATGGGTGGCCGCATCATCAACAACGGTTCGGTGTCGGCCTATGCGCCGCGCCCGGGCTCGGTGCCCTACACGGCGACCAAGCATGCCATCACCGGGCTGACCAAGACGCTGGCGCTCGACGGCCGGCCTTATGACATCGCCTGCGGCCAGATCGACATCGGCAATGCGCTGACCGATATGGCGCAGCCGATGACGGTCGGCGTGCCGCAGGCCAACGGCTCGATATCAGCCGAAGCGGTGATGGATGTTCAGCGCGTCGCCGACGCCGTCGTCCATATGGCCAGCCTGCCGCTCGAGGCCAACGTGCTGTTCATGACCGTCATGGCGACCAAGATGCCGTTTGTCGGGCGTGGGTAGTTATTCTCCCGGTAGCTCTGCGCCGGGTAGATAGAGCGCGATAGGACGGATCTCGTAGACGGCGGTCGGATTGACGCGACGAAACTCGCGCGCGATAGCGATGGCATCGTCCCGCGTCGGGCAGTCGACGACATAGAGGCCGAGAAGCTGTTCCTTGGTTTCGGCGAAGGGGCCGTCGACGATCATGCCGTCGCGCAAGGTGCAGGCCGATTGTGTCGCGTCAAGCCGCGCCGACGGGCCAAGGCTGCCGTCGGCATAGAGCCCTTCATGGATCTTGAGCAAGTCAGCCATCAGCGCCGTATCTTCCTGCGGCGTCAGCGCTTTGATTGCGTCTTCCACATGATAGGCAAGGATTGCATAGAACATCCGATGTCACCCCACTTCGATCCTGATCCGAGGACCGTAGCCGTTCTCGACATGCACGCCCAGTCTTGGCCGCGCGCCTCCGGACGGCTCATGACACCGTCATGCCACAGCCGCAAATTGTTCGGAAGAGGACAGCGGGCCGCTTTCAAGCTTACTTCGCCAGGAATGCCCCGATCCGTTCCAGCGCCCGCAAGATGTTCTCCTCGGAATTGGCGTAGGAGAGCCTGATATAGCCTTCGCCGAGAATGCCGAAATCCGGGCCGCCGATCAGCGCCACACCGGCATCGTCGAGCAGCGCCGAGGCCAGCTTCTTGGCCTTCCAGCCGGTCTTCGAGACGTTGGGGAAAGCGTAGAACGCGCCCTTGGGCGTGATGCAGGAGATGTCAGGCAGGGCGTTCAGTCCCTCGACGACGATCTTCCGGCGGCGGTCGAAGGCGCGCATCATATTGGCGACATCGTCCTGCGGGCCGTCGATTGCCGCGATGCCGGCGAATTGGCTCGGCGCGTTGACGCAGGACCAGCAGTTGACAGCCAGCTTGCGCACCTTGTCGTAGAGATGGGCGCCCTTGTCGCCATTCGGCCAGATCGACCAACCCATGCGCCAGCCGGTCATCGCCCAGGTTTTCGACCAGCCATTGAGCACGATCAGCCGGTCGCGGATCTCGGGAAAGCCGAGCAGCGAGCAATGCGTCTCGCCATCATAGGTCATGACGTCGTAGATCTCGTCGGAGAGGATGGCGACGTGCGGATGCGCCTCCAACCCCTTGACCAGTTTCTCGATCTCGGCACGCGGCGTGACGCCGCCGGTCGGATTTGCGGGTGAGTTGAGGATCAGCAGCCTGGTCTTCGAGGTGATCAAGGCCAGCGTCTCCTCGGCGGAGAAGGCAAAGCCGTTCTCCTCGCGCATCGGCACCGGAATAGGCGCCGCACCGGTGAACTCGATCATCGAGCGATAGATGGGGAAGCCCGGATCGGGATAGAGGATTTCGGCGCCAGGTTCGCCGAACATCAGGATCGCCGCGAACATGGTCGGCTTGCCGCCGGGCAGGATCATCACCGTTTCGGGCGATACTTCGACACCGGTGGTGGTCAGCGTGCGCCGCACCACCGCCTCGCGCGTCGCCAGCAAGCCATTGGCCGGCGTGTAGCCGTGGTGACCGTCGCGCAACGCCTTGATCGCCGCCTCGACGATGTGCTGCGGCGTCTTGAAGTCGGGCTGGCCGATGCCGAGATTGACGATGTCCCGACCTTGGCTTGCAAGGGCTGTCGCCCGCGCCAGCACCGCGAATGCATTTTCCTCGCCGAGACGGTCGAAGGCCGAAATCGTGTGGAGCATTTTTCCCGTCCGTGTGGTTCTTGCTGTTGGGTCGCGTTTTTGTGAGCTTCGGCTGGCAAAAGTCAAACGGATTGGAGCTTTCGGTGTCGGAAAATCTCAGGGATTGGCAACCGCGCCCGCGGCCTGAACGCACGGCCATCGATGGCCGGTATGTCCGGCTTGAACCGCTGAGCGCCGCAAAACACGGCGACGGCCTCTATGAAGCGTCCTCCGTGTCCGACATCGGCGGCCGCTTCGCCTGGCTGCCGGACTATCCGCCGGAGACCCGCGCCGCCTTCCAGCCATGGCTGGACAAGGTCGAGGCCAGCGAGGATCCGCTGTTCTTCACCGTCATCGACAAGGCCAGCGGCAAGGTCGCCGGACGCCAGACACTGATGCGCATCGATCCGGCTTACGGCGTCATCGAGATCGGCAACATCTATTGGGGACCGCTCATCTCGCGCAAGCCGGGAGCAACCGAAGCGCAGTTCCTGTTCATGAAATACATCTTCGACGAACTCGGCTACCGCCGCTACGAATGGAAGTGCAACAACCGCAACGAGCCATCGAAGCGGGCGGCCGAACGGTTCGGCTTCAAGTTCGAAGGCATTTTCCGCCAGCATCTGATCGTCAAGGGTGAAAACCGCGACACCGCGTGGTATTCGATCATCGACAAGGAGTGGCCGGCTCTGCGCAGTGCCTATGAGGCGTGGCTCGATCCGGCCAATTTCGATGGCGACGGCCAGCAGAAGCGACGGCTCGAGGATTGTCGCGCGGAATTCGGCGCTTAGGAGTTCGCCATTGGCACATACAAACGATCACAGCGGGCATGATCACACTGGGCATGATCACAGCCCCGGTCATGTGCATGGCTCGACCGACAAGAAACGCGTTCTGATCGCAGCCTGCCTGACCGGCGGCTTCATGGTCGCCGAAGCGCTTGGCGGCATCCTCACCGGATCGCTGGCGCTGCTGGCCGATGCCGGCCACATGCTCGCCGACTCGATCGCGCTCGGCCTTGCCTGGTATGCCTTCCATCTGGCTGGCCGCCCGGCGACCGTTCGTCTCACCTATGGCTTCGGGCGGGTCAAAACGCTGGTGGCCTATACCAACGGCATCGCCATCTTCGTCATCGCCCTGTGGATCGTCTACGAAGCCTGGGAGCGCCTGCAGGCGCCGGCACCGGTGCTTGGCGGGCCAATGCTGGTGGTGGCGATCCTTGGCCTGCTGGTCAACATCGGCTCGTTCGTCGTGCTGCATGGCGGCGACCGCGAGAGCCTGAACATGCGCGGCGCCATCCTGCATGTGCTTGGCGACCTGCTCGGCTCGGCGGCGGCCATAGCGGCGGCGCTGGTCATCCTGGCGACCGGTTGGACGCCGGTCGACCCGATCCTGTCGGTCCTGGTCTCGCTGCTGATCCTCTACACGGCGTGGTCGCTGATGCGTGAAGCCGCCCATGTGCTGCTCGAGGGCGTGCCGCCAAGCCTCGACCGCGATCTGATCGCCAGGGATATCGAGGCGACGATCCAGGGCGTGCGCGAAGTGCACCACATGCATGTCTGGTCGCTCGACGGGACCAGCAACATGACGACACTGCATGCCTGTCTCGACGAGGGCGTCGATGCGCATCAGGCGGTGAGTGCCGTCAAGAAGCGGCTTGCCAGCGAGCACGGCATCAGCCATGCCACCGTGGAACCGGAATTCGGCCAGTGCGCCGACGACGGCGACGAGCACGAGCATGGGCACGAGCATGAAGCGGCAGCCTATCACGACCACCATCACTAGGACCGGATCGATCGATGTCGATCGTCCTGCCTCGGGAGTTGCAAAACCTTGAAAACCAGCTTGACGAACGCCCGCTGCCCTGGTGCGGCATGATGGACCGCGACACCAGGAATGCTCTTATCGCCGCAGTGTGGATCATGCTTCTGTTCGGTATCGGCGCCTACTATCTGCCGACCGTAATGCTGGCACTCGGCAGCCTTTCGACCGTGCTGGCCGGCGCCTTCGGCGTCGTCTTCGTGCTGGCGTTCTTCTCGGTGTTCTGGCTGCGCGCCCGCAACCAGCGCAAAAAACCAAGGTAAATAGGCAAGGGATTTTCGATATGCGCATTCTGATCACTGGCGCCGCGGGCATGGTCGGCCGCAAGCTCATCGCCCGGCTGGCCAAGGACGGCACGCTGCGCGGCGGCAAGATCACCGCGCTCGATTTACACGATATCGTGCCGCCGCAGGCCCCGAGCCTGGATGGCGTCAGCGTCACGCTGCACACCGGCGATCTCGCCGAAGCGGGTGCCGCTGAGCGCCTGGTCGCATCGCGTCCCGATGTCGTCTTTCATCTCGCGGGCATCGTATCGGGCGAGGCGGAAGCCAATTTCGATCTCGGCTACCGCGTCAATCTCGATGGCACGCGCGCCCTGTTCGATGCCATCCGGCTGGCGGGCTTTGCGCCGCGCGTCGTCTTCACCTCGTCGATCGCGGTGTTCGGCGCGCCGTTCCCGGATGTCATTCCCGATGACTTCCATCCGACGCCGCTGACCTCCTACGGCACCCAGAAGCAGATGAGCGAAGCGCTGCTGGCCGACTATTCCAGGCGCGGTTTCTTCGACGGCATCGGCATCAGGCTGCCGACCATCTGCGTGCGGCCGGGCAAGCCGAACAAGGCGGCGTCCGGCTTCTTCTCAGGCATCATCCGCGAGCCGTTGAGCGGCCAGGAGGCGATCCTGCCGGTGCCGCGCTCGGTCGTGCACACGCATGCCAGCCCGCGCTCGGCGGTCAACTTCCTGATCCATGCGGCAGGGATCGACAGCAGCGCCGTCGGGCCACGCCGCAACCTGACGATGCCTGGCGTCGCCGTCACCGTCGGCGAACAGATCGAGGCGCTGGAACGCATCGCCGGGCCGAAGGCGGTAAGCCTGATCCGCGAGGTTCCGGATGACACGATCTGGGCGATCGTCAAGGGCTGGCCGACGCGCTTCGAGGCAAAGCGGTCACGGGAGCTCGGCTTCAGCGCCGAAAAGAGTTTTGACGAGATCATCCGCGCTCACATCGAGGATGAGCTCGGCGGCAAGATCGCGGGTTAAACTCCGAGCCTCGCTGCGTCGGGCATCATCCGCCTGCCGCCAGGCTCGCCGACAGCAGCAGCAGTCCGAACAGGAACACGAAGGCGGCGCCGCCGATCTCGACGATCGAGTGGATGCGGTTGCCCATGCGGCCGTCGCCGGCGAAATACACCGCCCAGTTCTTGGCGGTCACCGCCAGTGTCGCCAGTGCCGAAACGGTGATGGCGGTGCCAAGCGACATCGCCAGCACCGACAGCAAACCGCCGAGCCAGAGCCCGTTGAGCAGGGCGAAGCTGAGCACGATCAGCGCGCCGGAGCAGGGGCGGATGCCAACCGCCGCCACCGCCGTCCAGGCCGTGCGCCAGTCGAAGCGGTCGCCCGACAGCAGCGCCGGATCGGGTGCGTGCGAGTGGCCGCAGGTGTCGCAGACTTCGCCCGCCGCGTGATCGTGATGAGCATGATCGTGTTCGGCATGATCGTGATCGTGCGAAGGGCCGTGCACATGGTCATGCGCGTGTAGCGCGTGCGCATGAGCATGCGCCGAATGGCTGTGAGCTGCATGGGAGTGACCGGCATGCGAATGACCCCCATGAGAATGACCGGCGTGAGAATGGCCGGCGTGAGCCGCCGACAGGCTGTAGGCCGGTCCTCTGCCAAACAGGCGCAGGATGGAAGGGCCGAGCTTGCGCCACAGGAGCCAGGCGCCGAACAGGGTGACGAAGACAAAGCTCATGATCTCCATGAACCAGGCTGCGTCCGTCATCGAGACGGAGGTGCCGCGCAGGACGAAGTAGGCGACTCCCATCACTGCGACCGCGGTCAGGCCCTGCAGCAGCGCCGAGACGAAGGACAAGAGGATGCCGCGCCGCAACGCCACCTCATTGGCCACCATGTAGGACGAGATCACCGCCTTGCCGTGGCCGGGGCCGGCGGCATGGAAAATACCGTAGGCGAAGGACAGGCCGACGAGTACCCAGATCTTGCTGCCGTCCTGGCGCATCGCCTTCATCGCCGTCGCCAGCGCGCGGTAGAATTCCTGCTGCCTGAGATTGATCCACATCAGGATGTGGGCGAACGGGCCGGTGGTGGGCGCCATGCCGTCATTGACGCCGATGCCGAGCGAACTCTGGGCATGAGCGGCGTCGGCGAAATGCATCATTGCGACAGTGAGGGCCAACAGGCCGAATGCCAAACGCAGGGACGGTTTCGTCACCGGCTTCATCCTTCTGGCTGACAGGTCAGTTCGAGCTTGGTGGCGAAGATCTTGCTCATATCGGTGCCGGTCGGGTCATTGAAAAAGGCATCGGTGAGGGTCTTCTGGTTTTCCTTGATGGCCTCGTCCGGGTCTGGACGGACCACCTTGCTGGTGCAGTTCGAGGGCAGGCCTTCAACCGTGATGTTGGAGTCCTCGGTGAAGTCGATCGCCGTGTAGAATGTCGGATCGTAGACGCCGATATCGATCTTGCCGTGGAGCTTGATCGGCACCTTAGGTTCGGACTCGAAAAGGATGATCAGCTGATCGTTGTCGAAATTGGCCATCAGATGCGGCGGCGGCGTCATCGCCACATCCTTGCCGTCGACGGTGACGAGCTGGAAGTAATTGAACTCGGCCAGCGAGGCATGAACGGTGTCGGCGACTTCCTTCAGCTCCTTGTCGTCGAGCTTCAGGTCGGAGTTCTTGTCGAACTCCATCATCACGGTCGAGGAAAACAGATCGTCGAAGCGCCAGAGATGACGCAGAGCCTTCACGCTTTGGTGATCCGGGGAGAGAATCACATCGAGGCGGGCCTCGGCGAAGACATGCGGATGCACGTAAGCGGGTCCAGTGGCGGCAAAAGTAGCCGCCAAGGCCGAAGCCAGCATGATTGCGTGCCGTTTCAGATTCATTCTCGGTCCATAGGCCTCGGAAGAGTTGCCGAGAGTTACCAGAAAGGGGGCGAAATTGGGACCACGAGACTATTGACGCCGGTCAGCCAGCCTCGCGCGTCCTGAACCACTGCACCAAAAAGTCGACGAAGACGCGGACTTTCGCCGGCAGATAGCGACGGTGCGGGTAGACGGCGAAGATGCCGCCGCCCGACAGGATACGGTCATCCATCACCGCCACCAGCCGGCCGCTCGCGAGGTCGGGCGCGGCGATGAAATCCGGCAGGACGGTAAATCCGAGACCCGCCACGGCCGCGGCTCTCGCCGTCATCGGGCTGTTGACCTCGACCGGACCGGACACCGAAACGCTCACCGGATCGCCATTGTCGCCCTTGAACGGCCAGTTGTTCAGTCCGCGGCCATTGGTGTCGACGATGCAAGGCATGCGGCTGAGATCCTGCGGCCTTGTCGGCATGCCATGCTTGGCGATCAGTTCGGGGGAGGCGCAGAGCTTTATCGAAAACGGCGCCAGCCGCCTGGCGATCAGCGACGAGTTCTCCAGCCGCGAGATGCGCACCGCAAGATCGAAGCCCTCCTCGACCAGATCGACGAAGCGGTCGTCGAGCTGGATGTCGAGGACGATGTCGGGATGCTGCTTGGCAAAGTCGATCAGGGACTGGCCGATCGGCGCATCGGCGAAGGTGCGCGGCGCCGACAGCTTGATCCGGCCGCGCACGTCACCGGAGGATTCACGCACCGCGTCGGCCAGGCTGTCGACCTCGCGCACGATCTCCGAGGCGCGCCGGTAATAGGTGTGGCCGGCCTCTGTCATCGAGAACTGGCGCGTGGTGCGGTTGAGCAGCAAAGCGCCGAGTTCGTCCTCCAACTCGCGCACATATTTCGACAGCAAGGCCTTGGAACGGCCGATCTTGCGCGCCGCCGCCGAAAAGCCCTCGGCCTCGACCACGTCGATGAAGGCACGCATGCGCGTCAGTGTGTCCATGGTCAGGCCTTTCGTGCCGCGTCGAGAAGTTTCCGGCCGAGCCGTATCAGGGCAATGTCGCTGCCGGAAGGGCCAAGCAGCGACAGGCCGAACGGGGCGCCGGCGACCGAGCCGACGGGCAGTGTGATCTGTGGAAAACCGGACAGGCCGGCCAGGCACAGAAGTTGGAGCGCCCGTTCGCGATAGGCCTGGAACTGCTCCGGCGTGCTGTCCACGTAAGGTGCCGGACCAGGCACCGTCGGCAGGACAAGAAAGCCGTTCTTGCCGAGCAGGGCGCTCAGTTCGCCGCGAAAGGTCAGACGTCGCACCTTCTCGGCCTGGGCTGTCTTGTCGTCGACGGCGCGGCCAAAGCCGAAACGCTCCTCGACGCCGGGGCCAAGGCCGCGCTCGCCGCTGGTGATCCATTCGCCATGCACCGCCCAGGCCTCCCTGGCCTGCAGCCGGCGAAAGCACCAGTAGAGTTCATCGGGAGATGAGGAGAAGCGCACTCCCGGCGTCATCGGCGCGCCGAAGACCTTGCCCGCCAGCCCCTTCATTTCACCATATTCGGCAAGCGCCGGGCGGGCGACCAATCCATCCAGCCAATCCAGTGCCAGCGGCCGGTCCAACACATGCTGGTGCGGATCGCGGCCGAGCAGCAGCTTGCCGACGGTTTCGTAGGTCTCGATGTCGTCGGCGAACCAGCCGAACGTGTCGAGGCTCGGCGCCAGCTTCATCGTGCCGTCGAGCGGAATGCGGCCATGCGTGGTGCGCAGCCCGATCAGTCCGCAAAAGCTCGCCGGGGCGCGGATCGAGCCGCCGGTGTCGGAGCCGGTGGCGATATCGGCCAGCCTGCCCGCCACCGCCGCCGCCGATCCCGATGAGGAGCCGCCTGTGACGCGGTCGGGTGCCGCCGGGTTCACCGGAAACGAGAAATGCGCATTCTGGCCGAACAGCGCGAAGGCAAGCTCGTCGGTCTGCGTCTTGCCGACGAAGCGTGCGCCGGCATCGAGGATCATCTGCACGGCGGGTGCGGTGCGCGAGGCTGCGTGGCTTTCGGCGAATTTTTGCAAATTGCCGCAACCGGTGCGGTAGCCGGCGACGTCGTAGATGTCCTTGACGGCCAGCCGCAGGCCGGCCAGCGGGCCTAGCTGGGCATGTGCCACTGGCATCTGGCGAAGATCGAGAAAGGCGTTGAGAGGGCCGTGCGTGCCTGTCATCGTTCGATATCCGGATACGGTTGCCGCAACATTGTTCGACGCCAGAAATTTTACAACCTGCGATACGATTTTTATTGATTGTGAAAGTCTTCGCCCTTATATCGCGCTTGCCCAAAGTCGCACGTGCCTGTGGGTGTCCGCCGATCCTCGAATGGTGAGGGAAATCGGTAAGGTAACTGGAGCTAACCCCTCCAGTCGGTCTAGCGGCCAACCGCCAGCCCGAGGACACCTTGAAGCAACGACGGTGCGGGCCTTTCTGGTGTTCTGCCGGTTGTCCAAAAACCGGGGTTACTGAAGAGGCACACCTTCATTGCCGGCAGTGCGGACGGGTCTCCCATCCAAGCCAAGGCAGACAAAGCGAACCGAGGCCGGGCAAGGCCAAGGTTCACCGCCGCGAGACGGCGCTTCATGGTTCCGGGGTCTCCACCGGCTGGTTCCATGAATTTCCGTCCCGCCTTTGTCCACCGCGAGTTCGCGAGGCCGACAGCCCGCGTCCCGCAGCCTTATTGCGCGCCGAAAGGCGCTGATGGAGAGACCCCGATGGCCACCCAGCGCATTCTTGACTTTCTCGCCACCCGACGTCCGACCGGCCCCTGCCTCGTCATCGACCTCGATGTCGTGCGCGACAATTTCCGCGCCTTCGAGAAGGCGCTGCCTGATTCCAAGATCTACTATGCTGTGAAAGCAAACCCGGCGCCGGAAATCCTGCGCCTGCTTGCTGCGATGGGCTCGTCCTTCGACACCGCTTCCGTTGCCGAAGTCGAGATGGCGATGGACGCTGGTGCGCCGGCGGACCGCATCTCCTTCGGCAACACCATCAAGAAGGAGCGTGACATCGCACGCGCCTACCAGCTCGGCATCCGCCTGTTCGCGGTCGACTGCGTCGAAGAGGTCGAGAAGATCGCCCGCGTCGCTCCAGGCGCGCGCGTGTTCTGCCGCGTGCTGACCGATGGCGAGGGCGCCGAATGGCCGCTGTCGCGCAAGTTCGGCTGCGTGCCGGCGATGGCCGTCGACGTGCTGCGCCATGCCAAGGGGCTCGGCCTCGACGCCTATGGCGTATCGTTCCATGTCGGCTCGCAGCAGACCGACCTGACCGCCTGGGACCGTGCGCTGGCCGACGCCAAGGTGGTGTTCGCGACGCTCGCCGAAGAAGGCATCGTCTTGAAGATGGTCAATATGGGTGGTGGTTTCCCGACGCGCTATCTGCGTGACGTGCCGGCCGCCCAGGCCTATGGCCAGGCGATCTTCTCGGCGCTGCGCAAGCATTTCGGCAACGCGCTTCCCGAGACCATCATCGAGCCGGGCCGTGGCATGGTTGGCAATGCCGGCGTCATCAAGTCGGAAGTCGTGCTGATCTCGAAGAAAGCGGCCAACGACAATGTGCGCTGGGTGTTCCTCGACATCGGCAAGTTCGGCGGCCTGGCCGAGACGATGGACGAGGCGATCCGCTACCCGATCGTCACCGCGCATGACGGCACGGAGACAGCACCTTGCGTGCTCGCCGGCCCGACCTGCGATTCGGCCGACGTGATGTACGAGAAGACGCCCTATCCGCTGCCTTTGTCGCTGACGATCGGCGACGAGGTGCTGATCGAAGGCACCGGCGCCTACACGACCACCTACTCGGCGGTCGCCTTCAACGGCTTCGAGCCTCTCCGATCCTACGTGATCTGACGGCGCTTCCTCAGCGCATTTTCGGACGGCGAACCGGACACAACTTCGCCTGAAAATGCGCTGAGAGAGCCGATCAGATCATCCCAGGTGGGCGCCTGTCGTCCACCCGGGCTCGCCTGTGGAACAGATCTCCGCTCGCCCGGGATTGCGGAAATGGAAATGTCATTTGAAATGGAAATGCCAGTTGAAATTGGGGGCCACGCACCGGCCTTTGGGATGGTCGCCGAAACCGCCGCCGATGTTGCGGCGCGCGAGGCGTTGCTCGATCGGGCCATGGGGCCGAAGCGCAGGAAAAAGTCGTCGGAGAAGTTGCGGCGTGGCCGGCGGCCCTCGGAAGGGCTGGCCTTCGTCGCCCGCGATGCTTCGGGCGGCGTGGCCGGCACCGTGCGGCTGTGGGATGTCAGGCTGGGCGAGGGCGGTGCGGCCGCGCTGCTGCTTGGCCCGCTTGCCGTCGACCCGTCGCTCAAGAATGCCGGCATCGGCTCGGCGCTGATGCGCCATGCCATCGCCGAAGCGGCGCGTCTCGGCCATGCCGCTATCCTTTTGGTCGGCGATGCGCCCTATTACGCGCGCTTCGGCTTCTCGGCCGAGAAGACCGGTTCACTTGCCATGCCAGGACCCTATGAGCGGCACCGCCTGCTGGCGCTGGAACTGGTGGAAGGCGCGCTTGACGGCGTGCACGGCACGCTGAAGGCGGCCGGCCGCAAGCTGAAGGCGCAGGAACTGATATCGGCGGCCTGAGACACGAAGCCGGCAGCATTTCATGCAAAAACGCCGCCCGAAAAAGGGCGGCGTTTTTCGCAATTGGTGGGTGCCGCCTGGGCGGCTGGATGCCTTCAGCCGATCAGCTGGCTGAGCGCCATGGCGACGGTCATGTCGCCTTCGACCTTTATCTTGCCGGTCATGAACGCCATTGTCGGGTTCAGGTCGCCAGCGATCAGCGAATCCAGATCGTCGAGCGAGAGCTTGATGGTGCAGTCGGTGGGTGCATCGGTGTTCGAGACGGTTGCGCCGTCGATGACGATGACGCCGTCGCTGCCGGTGTCGAATTTCACGGAACGATCGAACCCGCTGCTGGCCACCCGCGACTTGATCTTCTCGGCAATCTCCTGAACGCTCACGCTGTTCTCCTTGTCTGGTTGCATCTGTCTCGCAACGGCGCTTCGATCCAGCCGAAGCCCATGCCGCGGTTTCGCGATCACGGTCGCTGCCGCATATAGCTTTGGGTTGACGTTTACGTCAACGCGGATTCGGGTGGCTGGTTCCTGCCCTTGCGGCAGGCGAGGCTCGATGTGACCAGGCCTGTGAGCAGGGCAACTCAGTGTTCCTTGAACGCCTTGGTCATTTCGGTCGCCGTTTCGCTTTTCTTGCGGCGCAGCCAGTTGTCGCGGATTTCGTCCTTCGACAGGAAATTGACCTGGTCGATCAGAACCTCATGCACCAAAGGCGCGCCGACACGCGCGTTGACGGTATCGCGGATTGCGGCGCGGAAGGCATCGAGATCGATGGTCGCCTTGTTGGTGAAGTCGATCTGCGGATTGGAATAGAGGTAGGAATAGACCTGGTCGGTGATCAGCGCTTCGGCCGGAATGGACAGCTTCTTTATCTGCTCGGGTTCGACGGTGTAGACGAGCTTGGTCAGGAAATAGCCGCCGATCTCAGAATCGCGGATCAGCGGCACCGAAATGATGTCGGTCTTGACGTAGTCGAGACCGCCCAGCATCGGCTTCGGCGTTTCGCCGACACCGCGCTCGCCGGCCGCCTGGAAAGAATAGAACACGGCGCCGAGGGTTGCGGCGCAAATCCAGACGGCGATGGCGATGACCTTGATCATCGGCTCTTGTCAGTCCCTTGATCCGTCCCTTGCGAAGGCGACGCGGCACTGCGCCGTTGCTTCGGCAGTATCTCCGAAGTGTCGCTCGTGTTCGGCATCATGCCTTCATCCAGCCGAACTCGCCGGCGGAGTAGGTGCCGTCGGTCTCGGCGCGCTGGATGGCGTGCCGCAGCAGGCTGGCGACTTCGTTGACCGCGCTGAGATGCGCGAGGATCGCCGCTTCGTTCTTCGCCAGCTTCTGGCGCAGCCGGGTCAGGCCCTCGCGGTGCTGTTCGAGGAATTCGGCTTCGCTGCTGCCCTTCATGGCGCGGGTCAACTCGTAGAGGTAGCGGCTCTTGCGGGCGTTCGACGCCTTGAGATCATAGTTGGTCGCGTTGCGGATACCGGCGGTCTCTTCCTCGACCACTTCCTCGATGCGACCGATGATGGCGGCGAGGTTGCCGGGCCGCGCGAACGGGATCGGCGCTTCCGACGCGGTCGTGCGTGCTGGCAGGTTGGAGGTGGATTCCGAAAAGTCGGCCATGGCGTTTCCCGTTTAGATCTTGATATTTGTTTTTATGGTGGTCTCGTCACCGGTCATCGACCCCGCAGCCTTGCGCTGCAATTGGTGGACCAGCGAGGTCGACAGGCTGTTTTGCTGGTCGATCTCGGTCTTTTCCAACCCGCCCGAAACCGGACCGACCGGAACCACGCGCTTGCCTTCGAGATAGTGGTCGGCAAGCATCGACTTGGCGATGCCGATGCCGCCGCGTTCGGCCATCACGTCGGCCACCCGCTCGGCAAGCTGCGATTTCCACATGTCGCCGGCCAGGCCCTTGCCGTAGACGCCCTCGGTATCCTTTGGCAGCATGTTCTGGATGAAGGTCTGCAGCACCATCGCCTCGAACTTCTTGAATTTGTTGGCCGGGTCGGTTGCAGCGGCGGCCTTGTCGGCGGTGGCGCGCGACAGGATCGAGCCGGCATCGACCGAAGCGGCGGTGTCGAGTGAAAACGTGCCCGCAGCGCCGCCGGCCCGTTTTGCCAGCGCGGCGCGGGCGGTCTCGATATCCGCCGGGTCGACGGCTCGGGCCACATCCATAACGATGTCGCTGGGTGGAGAAATCGCCAAGAAAGTCCGCCTTTTACCGGTTTTCCTTAGCCAGACCATGCCTCAACAAGCTTGTGGCAGGCTTGCGGGAAGGAGAGGGAGCGGAAGTGCGGGGATCGATCGAAGCTGCCGGCTTCGCGCCATGCGTTGTCGGGCAGTTTTTTCCATCGTCGATTTCCGCCTCAGCTTCACTCCTTGACCGCGCCCGTCATCGAGGAGACGTAGTGCTCGACAAAGAATGAATAGAGCACCACCACCGGCAGGGAGCCGATCAGCGCGCCTGCCATCAGGGCTCCCCATTCATAGACGTCCGAACGTACGAGCTCGGTAAGCACGCCGACCGGCACGGTCTTGTTTTCGGACGACTGGATAAAAGTCAAAGCGTAGATGAATTCGTTCCATGACAGGGTGAAAGCGAAGATGCCGGCGGAAATCAGGCCAGGCACCGACAGCGGCAGAACTATCTTGGTCAGGATTTGCCAGCGGCTGGCGCCGTCGATCAGCGCGCATTCTTCCAGTTCGAAGGGGATCGAGCGGAAGTAGCCCATCAAGAGCCACGTGCAGAATGGAATGAGGAACGTCGGATAGGTGAGGATCAGCGCGAACGGCGTATCGTAAAGGCCGAGGTTGAAAACCATCACCGACAGGGGAATGAACAGAATCGAGGGCGGCACGAGATAGGCCAGGAAGATCGCCAAGCCGACCTGCCGCGCCCCGGAAAACCTCAAGCGCTCGATCGCATAGGCAGCGAACACCGCCGCCAGCAGCGACAGGAAAGTTGCGGCGGTCGAGATGATGATCGTGTTGAGAAGCCAACCCGGATAGGACGTGTCGAAGAGCAGATACCGAATATGCTCGAGCGTCGGATGGACGACCCAGAACGGGTTGAAATTGGCATAATCCGTCATCTCGAGATTGGGTTTCACCGCCGTGATCGTCATCCAGTAGAACGGGAACAGCAGCACGATGACGAAGATGAGGAGCGGCAGATAAACGGTCACCACGCGCCGGGGCAGGCTCTGGAGATAGCCCATGCCGCCTTCATCCGTGTTCGGACGATTGTTCGTTTCGATCGCGGCCATGTCAGTCTCCACCGCCCTGCTGCCATTTACGACGTTGCAAGCCGAAATAGCTGAAAAGGATCGCCGCTAGCAGGAATGGGATCATCGCCACCGCGATTGCGGCTCCCTCGCCAAGCTGGCCGCCGGAAATGCCGCGCTGGAACGAGAGCGTCGCCATCAGATGGGTAGCATTCACCGGCCCGCCGCGAGTCAGCACATAGATCAGCTGGAAATCGGTGAAGGTGAACAGGACCGAAAAGGTCATGGTGATGGCGATGATCGGCGTCAGCAGCGGCAGCGTCACATAGCGGAACAACTGCCAACGGCTGGCGCCGTCGAGCGTCGCGGCCTCGTAAAGCGATTGGGGAATCGTCTGCAGGCCGGCCAGCAGCGTGATGGCCACGAAAGGAATGCCGCGCCAGACATTGGCAGCGATCACCGAGGCGCGTGCGTTCTCCGGATCGCCAAGGAAATTGATGCGGTGATCGATCAGTCCCATTTCCATAAGCGCCCACGACAGGATGGAGAACTGCGAATCGTAGATCCACCAGAAGGCGATGGCCGAGAGCACCGTCGGCACCACCCACGGCAGCAGGACAATCGCGCGGAAGAACGATTTGAAGGGAAGGTTCTGGTTGAGGAGGAGCGCTAGCCAGAGGCCGAGCGCGAATTTCAGGATCGAAGCGCTGATCGTATAGAGCAAGGTGTTGAAGACGGAGAGCCAGAAGACGGCGTCGCTCCACAGATATTCATAGTTTTCGATGCCGATGAAGATGCCGGGGCGGCCGATGCGGGCATCGGTGAAGCCGAGCCAGACGCCGAGCCCCAGCGGATAGGTCAGGAAGACAAGCAGCAGTGCAGCCGCCGGAAGCATGAAGCCGAAGCCAAGTGCGTTCCGGCTTTCGCTCCAGCGCGACAGAATCCGTGAGAAGATCGAAGGTCGCGGCTGGATGGCAGCTGACGGCACGGCCATGGGTTGGCTCCTGCTGAGGTCTCATTGATAGGCCGGATCGGCCGCGACGCAATCCGAAGCCAGCCGGGCAGCCGCGCTGCCCGGCTGAGCAGGCTCAAACGCGATAATAGCGATTTGCCCGCTTCTCGGCCTCTTCCATTGCCTCTTGCGGCGTGGCCTGGCCGGTCACCGCTTTGGCGAACATGTCGACCAGCACGTAGTCGGCCATGGTTGCCGCCGAAGCATAGCCGAGCGGCCCGGCATAGCCGTTGGGCCGCAGAGTAGCCGAAGCCTTGGCGTAGGCGGCGTTGTTGGGATCGGCGGTCCACACTGGGTTGTTGTCGAATGCCTTCAGTGTCTGGCAGCAATATCCGGCCGAGGAGGTGATCCAGTCCTTCATTTGCGGTTCCTCGAACATGAACTGCAAATACGCCTTGGCCGCGTTGGGGTAGGGCGTGTAATTGAAGATGACAGCCGTGGTCACCTGGAACAATTCGACGGATTTGCCGACAGGACCGATGGGCAGGTTGGTCGTGCGTATGTCCTTGGCGATTTCAGCCAGCTTTGGATCTTTGTCCTTGTTGATCTTGGCGGTGTTGTAGGCGGAAATTCCATTGGCGATCACCCCCAGTTCGCCGGCCAGGAAGGCGCGGTTGTTGTTGACGTCGAGCCAGCTTTCGGTGCCTGGAATGAAGGTCTTGTAGAGCTCCTGCGCGTATTCGATCGCCTTGAGGGTCTCGGGGCTGTTGATCGTTACCTTGCCGCCCTCGTCGACCATCTGGCCGCCATGGCTCCACAGCAGCCAATGAGCATAGTTGTTGCCGTCGCCGACGCCGTGGCCATGCGTGAATCCGGCCGGATGTCCCTTCGCTTGCAAGGCCTTGCAAAGTTCCAGGAAGCCTTTCGTGTCCTTTGGAAACTCCGAAAAGCCGGCCTCTTTCACCCAGCTTTCGCGATAGACGATGGCATTTCCGATCGTGGCCAGTGGCAGGCCGATGAATTTGCCTTCCCGGGTCGCATATTGCTTTGGTCCATCATGCCAGCCGCCATATTTCGAGCCGAGATACTCGCCCAGTTCACTCACGTCGTGCAGCTTGTCGGGATATTGGTGCGGGTCGTCGAACCAGACGAACATCAGGTCGGGGCCGGATCCGACATTTGCCGCGACTGCCGCCTTGGGGCGAATGTCCTCCCAACTTTCCTTGTCGACACGGACCGCGACACCGGTCGCTTCGGTGAAGCGCTTGGTGTTGGCCAGCCATTGGTCCTCGTCGCCCTGGACGAAGGGCGACCAGCGCAGCAGTCTAAGCTTGGCGCCATCCTCGGGTTTGTATTTCGGTCCGTCCTGGGCAAGGGCCGGAGAGCTGATGAACCGACTTCCCAAGGCACCCGCCGCCGCGCCGGCGGTGGTGCGGATCACGTCGCGTCTGGTGAACTTCATGCTCGTTTCCTCCTGTTTGTTGTCCTTGCCTTGTGGTCCTACTGATCGGTACGTGTTTGGAACCTCTGTCCGGTTTCTGCGTGAAAGAGATGGATAAGGCTGGGCTCGGCCGTAAGCCGAATGGTTTCGCCCGGCGTAAAGGAATGTCGTTCCCGGAAATTGGCGACGATCTCTTCGCCGCCGGCTGTCCTGCCGATGAGCTGCACTTCGGACCCGGTTGGTTCAACCACCGCGACGGTGACCGGAATGCCCTGCTCGTCGGACAGCCGCAAATGCTCGGGCCTTATTCCCAGCACCACAGGCTCGCCATTGCGGATGGAAAGTGCCGAGGCCAACGGGACTGAAATCCCTCCGGCGCCGCGGAACGAGGGTGAGCCGTCGGTAGCGATCTCGCCCCTCAGCAAATTCATGGCCGGCGAGCCGATAAAGCTGGCGACAAAAAGATTGTTCGGCCGGTCATAAAGTTCCAGCGGCGGCCCTATCTGCTCGACGATGCCGTCATGCATGACCACGATCTTGTCAGCCATGGTCATGGCTTCGATCTGATCGTGGGTGACGTAGACTGTCGTGGTCTTGAGGCGCTGGTGCAGTTCCTTGATCTCGGCGCGCATCTGCACTCTGAGTTTGGCGTCGAGATTGGACAGCGGTTCGTCGAAGAGAAACACCGCCGGATCACGCACGATCGCGCGGCCCATTGCGACGCGCTGGCGCTGGCCGCCGGAAAGCTGCCGAGGATAGCGCGCCAGCAACGGCACCAGCCCAAGGATTTCGGCTGCGCGGCGCACGCCGGCATCACTCTCCGGCTTGGAAACTCCTTTGAGCATCAGCGAGAACGCCATGTTCTCGGCGACGGTCATGTGTGGATAGAGCGCATAGTTCTGGAAGACCATGGCGACGTCGCGCTCCTTGGGCGCAACGTTGTTGACGACACGTTCGCCAATCGCGATCTGGCCGCGTGAAATCTTTTCCAGGCCGGCGATCATTCTGAGAAGGGTTGATTTTCCGCAGCCCGAGGGTCCGACCAGAGTGACGAACTCGCCGTCCTCGATGTTCACGCTGACCCCGTGCAGGATCTCGACAGCGCCGAATGATTTATAGACTTCGCCAATTGCGACAAACGCCATCGGTCCTCCCAACAATTCCCGCGACGTCGTCGAAGGAACAACGCTTCCGCTAGCGACAGCCCTGGCTCCTCCCAAGCTCACGCTAGGCCGAAACGGTAGCGCTACCAAACCGGGCTGTAAAGCGTTTACGGGAAAGCCGAACCTTGGAGGGGCCGCTTCGCGCCACACAATCGTCCCAGCTACTCCTGCGTCCGCTTCTGCGCGATGATATCGAGCCGCTCGCGGTCGGAGCGTTCGCGTTCGTCGCGGTCGCGCACGTCCTTGTAGGCGCGCTCGACCATGTTGGTGCGGGCGGTCGCCGCGGCGATGAGGCTGGCTTCCTGCCTGGCGCTCGCCAGGTTCGCCTCCTGGCGCACCACCGCCTGGGCAATGCGGCGATGGTAGAGATCGGGAAACAGGGCGGAGAGCGAATCGGCCTGGTCGAAATGGCCGACCAGTTCCTTGGCCTCGGCCTCGGCGGCACTGGCCGCCGCAAGGAAGGTGGCGTGGCGGGTTTCGTGCAGCGCCTTCAGCTGTTCCTGCACCTTGACCAGCTTCTTGAGGCGGTCCTTGCGCGTGCTCATTTCTACCTCGCCAATGTCAGGTCGACGAAGCCGTCGACGAACAGCGACAGCATGGTGCCGACGGCGAAATAGAAGATGATCATGCCGCCGGCGATGATGAAGGGCTGGGAGATGAAATAGATGGGGATCTGCGGGGTCAGCTTGTTGACGAAGCCGATCGTCAGATTGACGAGAATGGCATAGGCGACGAACGGGCTGCCGAGGCGGATGACCAGGAAGAACGTGTCCGAGACCGTGTCGGTGACATCGACAAGGGCTGCCTGCGGGTTGAAGAAGATGTTGACCGGCGCGACCGTGTAGGAGGAAACCAGCGCGCGTATTATTTCGTGGTCGAAATCGAAGACGAACAGCATCAAAAGCGCCGAGAACGAGATGATGGCGGCAAGGGCTGCCTGGGGTTCGGGCTCCTCGATCGCCGGTCCGCCGCTGCCGCCATAGCCCACCAGCATGGCGATGGCCGAGCCCATGAAGCGCAGGGCTTCCATGTAGAGCCTGGTCATGGCGCCGATCAGGCCGCCGACCAGAAGTTCCGAGATGATCATCGGCACCAGGATCTGGGGGCGCGGGTCGACGAAAGGAAAGATCTTGTCCCACAGGAAGGCGAGCAGGCCGCCGGTGGCGGCGACCGCCACGAACAGCCTGACCTGGACCGGGACGCGGGCGCTGGAGAGGCCCGGCATCAGCATGAAACAGGCGCCGATGCGGCAGAAAGCCAGGAACGCCGCGATGACGACGCCTTGCGACAGCACGCTCACGATATGGTTCCGAGCACCTTGATCTCGACGCCCTTGGCGATTTCAACATGGCTGAGCACCGGCAGCGTGGTGAACAGGCGCTCGATGATCATGCGCACATAGGGGCGGGCGTCGGGCGCGGTGACGAGGACGAAACGCTCGCCGGCTTCCAGATATTTCTTGATCGCCTTGGTCGCGTCCTGGCCGAACTCCTCGAGCTGGCGCGGGTCGATGTCGAATTCGCGCACCTCGCCCTTGGCGTCGCGCTTGAGGCTCTGGTGGAAGGCGAGGTCCCAGCGGTTGCCGAGGCGCAGCACCTTCAGCACGCCGCCCTCGGACAGGTCGCCGCAGATCTGCTGGGCCATGCGGATGCGGACATGCTCGACGATCTGCTCGGTGCGGCGCACATGCGGCGCGATCTCGGCGATCGCCTCGATGATCAGGTGCAGATTGCGGATCGAGACGCGTTCGGCCAGCAGCAGCTTCAGCACCGCCTGCAGGCCGGGATAGGAGATGTGCGTGGTGCAGATCTCGTCGGCGAGCTTGCGGTACTCCTGGTCCTGGCGTTCGAGCAGCGCCTTCATGTCCTTGTAGGACAGAAGCTGCGGCAGGTTGTTGCGGATGACCTCGGAGAGATGGGTGAGCAGCACCGACATGTTGTCGGCGAAGGTGTAGTTCTCGCGCTTCAGATCCTCGGCGAAGGCTTCGACCACGGAATAGGCGCGCATGCCGAAGGCCGGCTCGCGGATTTCCTCGCCCGGTATCTCGGGTATGTCGCGGTTGCCGAGCAGCACCATGATCTCGCCGACGCGCATCTGATACTCGGCCACCACGGTGCCGTGCACCTTGATCTGGTAGCTCTTCGGCGGGATGGCGAAATCGTCGGCGACGCGCACCTCCGGCACCACGAAGCCATATTGGGTGGCGAATTTCTTGCGCATCTTGCCCATGCGGAAAACCAGTTCCTGATGCGACGTCAGCAGCCTTGTCGACAGCTGCTTGCCTATCAAAAGCTCGATCTCGGCGGTGGCGAGCGAGGCCTTGACCGAGTTCTTCTCCTCCTCGACCTTAGTCGCCTTTTCCTGGTCCTTGATCGCCTCGGCTTCGGCGACGGCGCGGTTGGCGCGCATCGGGATGACGTAGCCGAGGCCGGCCATGCCGGCGGCCAGCGCAAAGAACGGGAACAGCGGCAGGCCGGGCATCAGGCCGAGCAGCACCAGCAGCGATGCCGCGACATAGAGGGCGCGCGGGTGGGCGCCGAGCTGGCCGAACACCGCCTGGTTGGTCGAGCCGCGCGTGCCGCCCTTGGAGACGAGCAGGCCGGCGGCGAGCGACACGATCAGGGCCGGGATCTGGGTGACGAGGCCGTCGCCGACCGACAGCTTGATGAACACGTCGGCGGCTTCGCCCATGCCCATACCGTGCCTGATGTAGCCGATGGCGATGCCGCCGACGATGTTGATGGCGGTGATGATGAGGCCGGCGATGGCATCGCCGCGCACGAACTTCGAGGCGCCGTCCATCGAGCCGAAGAAAGAAGATTCTTCTTCCAGTTCACGGCGGCGCAGCTGCGCTGTCTTGTCGTCGATCATGCCGGCCGACAGGTCGGCGTCGATCGACATCTGCTTGCCTGGGATGGCGTCGAGGGTGAAGCGGGCGCCGACTTCGGCGATACGGGTGGCGCCCTTGGTGATGACGATGAAGTTCACCACGATCAGGATCATGAAGACGATCAGGCCGATGACGAAGTCGCTGGCCATCACCAGCTTGGAGAAGCCGGCGATGACATAGCCGGCGGCATGCGTGCCCTCATTGCCATGCGACAGGATCATGCGCGTGGTGGCGATGTTGAGCGACAGCCGCAGCATGGTGGCGATGAGCAGCACGGTCGGGAACGACGAGAAATCGAGCGGCCGCTGGATCCACAGCGCCACCATCAGGATCAGCACCGAAAGCGCGATCGAGAAGGCGAGGCCGATGTCGATGAGAAAGGCCGGAATCGGCAGGAACAGCACGGCCAGGATGATGACGATGCCGATGGCGAAGAAGACGTCGCGGCCGTTCTTGGCCACCGCGCCGGGCTGAATGCTTTCGCTGATCGCCATATCGTCCTCAAACCCCATAGACTGCCGAGCGCGCGACAGCCCTGTGAGGGTAGCCCGCCAAGCTTGCGCGAGGGTGGGAGACTGGCTAGTTCGGACGATCATGCGCAGGTCGCCGTGTCGGTCGGCCTTGTAGAGAAGGGAAAACCCGTGCTTCTGATCATCGGCACCATCCGCTTGCCGCCAAACAAATTGGAGGAAGCCAAGCCCGCAATGGAGCGCATGGTTTCCGGCAGCCGCACCGAGTTCGGCTGCATCCAATATTCCTATGCGCAGGATGTTTTCGATGCCGGGCTCATCCGGTCACGGAAGTCTGGAGCGACAGGGCAGCGCTCGACGCGCATTTCGCCTCGCCGCACATTGCGGACTGGCGTGCGAGCTGGCCGGCGCTTGGCATAGGCGAGCGCAACCTCGTGCTCTATGAAGCCGGCGAGCCCATGCCGACCTGAACGGTCCATCGGCCGATCGATATCGCGCCCGCTGTCGCCAATGTGGTGTCTGTCGGCATTGTGGTTGCCATGCCGTGCCGCCGGGCGTATCAGGCTGGCTTTCCACTGCCTTTCGATATCGGCGAGCCGCCCCGGTGCTTTCCAGAAACCACAGCGAAGTCTACGCCCGCCGGCTGCGCGCGGTGCTGGTCAGGTCGTTGCCTCTGCTCGAGGCACGCGGCATCGTGGTGGTCATCCTCGCAGGTGTCGTAGGCGTGATGGCTGGCATATTGGTCACGGCGATGAGCCAGATCGTGCAGGACCTGCACGGGCTGCTGTTCGGCGTTCAGCCAGGCGGCCGGCTTTCCGGCATGTTCTCGCTCGCCAATCCGATGCAGGCGCTGATACCGGCGATCGGCGGCATGCTGCTGGGGCTGACGGTGGTCTGGCTCAGGATACGGAAATTCCGCACGCCGATCGACCCGATCGAAGCCAATGCGCTCTATGGCGGGCGCATGTCGCTGACCGACACCTTCATCATCGCCGGCCAGACGATCTCCAGCGGTTTTGGCGCCTCGGTCGGGCTGGAAGCCGGCTATACGCAGGTTGGCTCCGGGCTGGCATCGCGGCTGGCGGG
Organism: Mesorhizobium sp. M0227; assembly: GCF_040321855.1. Taxonomy (NCBI): domain Bacteria; kingdom Pseudomonadati; phylum Pseudomonadota; class Alphaproteobacteria; order Hyphomicrobiales; family Phyllobacteriaceae; genus Mesorhizobium; species Mesorhizobium sp. M0227. Next base: position 61,936 of record NZ_JAMYSJ010000032.1, read on the forward strand.
CATCTTCAGGCTGCGCCGCAACGATGTCCGCATCCTGGTCGGCTGTGGTGCGGCCGGCGCCATCGCCGCCGCCTTCGATGCACCGCTGACCGGCGCCTTCTACGGCTTCGAATTGGTCATCGGCATCTACTCTGTCGCCAATGTCGCGCCGGTCTTGACAGCCGCGATCTGCGCCTCGCTGACCGCCGAAATGTTCGGCGGCGTGCCGTTTCCGCTCGAGCTTTCGGGCCTGCCGGCGCTCACCGCCAGCCAGTATGTGCCGTTCCTGCTGCTCGGCCTGCTCGGCGGTGCCGCCTCGATCGCCATCATGCATCTGGTGACACTGATCGAGCGCGGTTTTGCCAGACTGTCGATCGATGCGGCGCTGCGCCCCGTCATCGGTGGCGTCATCGTCGGGCTGCTGGGTCTTATCACCCCGCAAGTGCTGTCCAGCGGCCATGGCGCGCTGCATCGCGAATTCTCGATGAATTACGGGCTGGCCGTGGTGGCGAGCGTCTTCGTGCTCAAGCTGACGGCGTCGGCGGTGTCGCTGGGGTCGGGTTTTCGCGGCGGATTGTTCTTCGCCTCGCTGTTCCTCGGCGCGCTGCTCGGCAAGGCATTCGCGGATGTGATGATTGTCGTCTCGCCGGCAACCGGCATCGACCCTGCCGTTGCCGCCGTCGTCGGCATGACGTCGCTCGCAGTCGGTGTCGTCGGCGGTCCGCTGACGATGACCTTCCTGGCGCTGGAATCGACCCGCGACCTGACGCTGACCGGCGTTGTGCTGGCGGCCTCGATCATGTCGGCGATCCTGGTGCGCGAGACCTTCGGCTACTCGTTCTCGACATGGCGCTTCCATTTGCGCGGCGAGACCATCCGCAGCGCCCACGATGTTGGCTGGATGCGCAGCCTCACAGTCGGCTCGATGATGCGCAAGGACATCAAGACCATCTATGCCTCGACGACGCTGGCAGCCTTCCGCAAGCAAGTGCCGCTCGGCTCTGCCCAGCGCGTCATCGCCGTCGACGCGGGCGACCACTATGTCGGCGTGCTGATCGTAGCCGAACTGCACAGCGATCCTTCCGGCGGCGAGGTCCCGGTGCGCGATCTTGCCAAATCCAAGGACGCGGTGCTGGTGCCGAGCATGAACGTGCAGGCCGCCGCGGAAACATTCCAGCGCGCCGGCGCCGAAGAACTCGCTGTCGTCGAGGATTTCACCGACCACATCGTGCTGGGCCTGTTGACCGAAGGCCATCTGATGCGGCGCTATGCCGAGGAACTCGACAAGGCGCGCCGCGACCTGTCGGGCGAGGGGTAACGAAGGCCAAGCCGGATGCCTGTCACAGTGGTTGCGGAGCCTAGAGCGTTTCATATTTTGACGGAAGCGTAGCCTGCGTTTTCGAAGTAGTCCTGCTCGATCGGATTGAGGTCCGGCGAGTAGGGCGGCAGATACCAAAGCCTGGCGCCGGCAGCTTTGATCGTCTGCCTGATGGC
>NZ_JAMYSJ010000033.1:0-60277 GCF_040321855.1 Mesorhizobium sp. M0227
CGACCGCTCCGACCAAGACCCTGCGGCAGCAGAGCCTCCACAAAACTGAACTGACCGCTCGGCTTCGTCGTCATCGCAAGATCCCCGTTTCAAAAACAGGGAACCACATCCACACAATTTTGCAACGGGCCCCTTGAGGGGGAGATGTCCGGCAGGACAGAGGGGGGTGCTGTCCCGCCAGCGTTGCGGAATGAACGGGGAGAACGTGCCGTTGAGGTCTCGGCTCACGCCAGCGCCTCCTCGACAATCCGGCCAAGCTCGGGCTCGATGTAGGAGAGATCCTCCTCGTCCTTGATCAGCACGCCGATGGCGCGGCGGAAGGCTTCCGGCCACGGGCTGCCGCCTTTTTCCAGGATGGTCGCGGCGTTGGCCCATTCGACCGCCTCGGCAATGCCGGGCGGCTTGGCGAGCGGGCGGGCGCGAATGGTCTGCACGGCCGCCGCCACCGCGCGTGCGGTGGCTTGCGCTACATCGCCGGCGCGCAGCATGATGATGGTGGCCTCGCGCTCGGCGTCGGGATAGCCGATCCAGTGGTATACGCAGCGGCGGCGCAGTGCTTCGGCCAGTTCCCGGGTGCGGTTCGAGGTCAGGATGACGATCGGCTGTGCCGTGGCGCGGATGGTGCCGCGCTCGGGAATGCTGATCTGGAAGTCGGAGAGGAATTCCAGAAGCAGCGCTTCGAATTCGTGGTCCGAGCGGTCGATCTCGTCGACCAGCAGCACGCGCTGCTCGGGCGCCTTCAGCACCTGCAGCAGCGGCCGGGCGATCAGGAAACGGTCGTCGTAGATGTCGATCTCATGCTCGCCGGCATGGCGGATGGCGAGCAGTTGGCGCTGGTAGTTCCATTCGTAGAGCGCATGCGCGGCATCGATGCCTTCATAGCATTGCAGCCGCACCAGATCACGGCCGAGCAGCGCGGCGATCGCCTTCGCCGCCTCCGTCTTGCCTACGCCCGGCGCGCCTTCGAGCAGCAGCGGCTTGCCCAGCCGGATTGCCAGGAAGATCGCGGTCGAAAGGCTCTCGTCGGCAAGGTAGCGCGAGGCGGCCAGGTGCTGCGCCACCGCCTCCGGCGAGGTCGCGACAGTCTCGGCGCTTGTCCCTGTCATTCCAGCCCTCAATTCGCCGTTTGCGCCTTCAGCGCGCGCAGGATGCGCTCCGGCGTGATCGGCAGAGTGTCGATGCGCACGCCGACGGCGTCGAAGACGGCATTGGCGACGGCCGGGATCTGCGGGTTGGCGCACATTTCGCCCGGCCCCTTGGCGCCGTATGGTCCGTCCGCCGAAGGCCGCTCCAGAACGATGATCTCGGTCTCGGCGAGATCGCCGGGGCCGGGCATCAGATACTGGTTGAAGTCGGTGCCGCCATGGTCGCGGTTGGGATAATAGGGCTCGGTTGTCTCATAGAGCGCATGGCTGATGCCCATCCAGGAGCCGCCAACCAGCTGCTGTTCGACCATCTTTGGGTTCAGCGCGCGGCCGATCTCGAAGACGTTCTTCACCGTCAGCACGGTAACCTCGCCGGTCTCGTCGTCGACCTCGACCTCGGCCACCGTGCAGGCATGGGCATAACAGGTCGACGGCTTCATCGCGCCGGTTTCCTTCTCGGGATAGGAGCGCGGGATCAGGAACATGCCGCGGCCGGAGATCGAGCGGCCACGCTTGAAATGCGCCGACAGCGCGACATCGAAGATCGAGATCGACTTTTGCGGTGCGCCTTTGACCAGGATGTTGCCCTGTCCATCGGTCTCGAGGTCGGAGGCGTTGACCTCCAACTCCTCGGCGGCCACTTCCAGCATCACCTGGCGCGCTTCCCTTGCCGCCTGGATGACGGCGTTGCCGGCGCGGTGGGTGCCGCGCGAGGCGAATGTGCCCATGCAGTGCGGGCCGGTGTCGGTGTCGGCGGTGTCGACGACGACACGGTCGGTCGGCACGCCGATCGTCTCGGCGCAGATCTGCGCCATGATCTGCTTCATGCCCTGACCGAGATCGACGCTGGAAAGCGTCACCATGAAATTGCCGGTCGGCGTCGAATGCACCAGCGCCTGCGTCGGGTCGCCGCCGAGGTTCATGCCGGTGGGATAGTTGATCGCGGCAACGCCGCGTCCACGCCTGATCGCCATCTCAAGCTCCCTTCACGTAAGACGACATGGCCATGTATTTCTCCGCCACCGGCCAGTTGGCTGCGCGCGAGGCTTCCTGCATGCATTCGATCAGCGCCGCGCCCTCGGTCGGCTGGCGATGCGCTTTCATGTCGCCGTCGCGATAGGCGTTGATGAAGCGGAATTCGAGCGGATCCATGCCGATCAGCCGCGCCAGTTTGTCCATCTGCACCTCCAGCGCGAAGTCGCCGATGGTGACGCCGAAGCCGCGCATGGCGGAGGAGGGCGTGCGGTTGGTGTAGACGCAGTAGGTGTCGATCCAGACGTTCGGGATGGTGTAGGGGCCGGGATAGTGCCCCGCACCCTTCTGCGCGCCATAGGGCGAGTGGCGCGAATAGGCGCCGGCGTCGGTATAGCCGGTGACCTTGCGCGCGACGATGCGGCCATCTTTCATGACGCCGTCCTTGATGACGACCTTTTCGGCCGCTCGCGGCGACGAGATCTGCATCTCCTCCTCGCGGCTGTAGATAAAACAGACTGGTCGTCCTGTTAATTTTGCGCCGAGGATGGCGATGGGCTCGACGATGACGTCGACCTTGCCGCCAAAACCGCCGCCGACGGTGCCGCCGACGAAATGCAGTTTGCTGCCCGGCATCTGCAGGATGATCGAGGTGTTGTCGAGCGTGAAGAACATCGCCTGCGTGTTGGTGTAGCAGGTGAAGCGGTCATTGCCCTCGGGTGCCACCACGCAGCCGGTGGTCTCGGTCGGCGCGTGCTCGATCGGCGAGGACTGGTAGCTCTCCTCCAGGATGTGGTCGGCGCCGGCGAAGCCCGCCTCGACATCGCCGAAGCGCACCTTGCGGCACTCGCCGCTGTCATAGAGGTAATAATTCTGGCCGTGATATTCGTTGACCAGGGGCGCGCCGGGCTTCAGCGCCTCTTCCATGTCGAAGACGGCCGGCAGCACCTCATAGTCGACCTTGACCTTGGCTGCGGCCTCCTGCGCGGCACGCTCGGTTTCGGCCAGCACGGCCACCACGGCCTCGCCCTTCCAGCGCACCTTGCCGTCGGCAAGCACCGTCTCGTCCTCCGGCCCGACCTGGATCAGGATCAGGATGGTGTAGACATTGTGCGGCACGTCCTTGGCGGTCAGAATCTTCACCACGCCCGGATGCTTTTCCGCTTCCGAGGTGTCGATCGAGCGGATGCGGGCATGGTGATGCGGGCTGCGCACCATCTTCAGGTGCAGCATGCCAGGGAAATTGCGGTCGGCGAAAAAGGCGGTCTTGCCGGTGACATGGCCTGGCGAATCCGAGCGCGGCCGGGGCTGGCCGATCTCGTTCAGATCGTCCTTGCGGATATCAGTGAAGTAGTTCTTGCGCAGTTCCATTGCTTTGGACCCCTCAGGCCGCGTTCTGCGAATTGGCGCGGGCGGCGGTCAGCACCGCCTGGATGATCGGCTCGTAACCGGTGCAGCGGCAGATGTTTCCCGACAGCGCCTCGACCACCTCGTCGCGGCTGGGGTTGGGTGTGTGGTCGAGCAGCACCTTTGCCGCCATGATCATGCCCGGCGTGCAGAAGCCGCATTGCGTGGCGAACGTGTCGAGGAAGGCGCGCTGCAGCGGGTGCAGCACGCCAGCTTCCGAAAGTCCCGATGTCGTGCTGATGACGGCGCCATCGCAGGTCTCGGCCAAGGTCAGGCAGGAGAGCCTGAGTTCGCCGTCTATGATGACCGAACAGGCGCCGCAGGTCCCTTGATGGCAGCCGCCTTTCGGTGAGGTGTCGCCGATCTTGTCGCGCAGGGCCTGAAGCAGCGTCGTGCCGCTGTCGATGAATTCGGCCTTTTCCGAGCCGTTGAGCGTGAATTGAACCGGAACCTTTGCCATGTTTTCCTCCCAGCGCGCCTGCCCGAACCGGCGGACAGACGCGCGCCCCCGAACGAAATATTATGCGAGCAGCAACCGGCCGAGATGAACCGGCAAGACTTCGGCGCGATACCAGGCGCTGGCGATCGGGTCGGTGATGGGCGAGGTGCCATCACCGGCCGCGGCCAAGGCCGGCGCGATGCCGTCAGCGGTCAGCTTTCGGCCGATCAGCGCTTTTTCCGCCGCCCTGGCGCGCATTGGCCGATCCGCCATGCAGCCGAGCGCGATCCGCGCCGAGGTCACGGTGCCATCCGACGACAGTTCCAGAGCACCGGCTATGCTGAGCACCGAGACGCCCTTGGGCTTGACCCTCGACACTTTCAGGAAGCGGAAACTGTCGGCCTTCGGAAGCGTGAAGCTCACGGAAGTGACGACGGCACGGCTGCCGTCCCGATTGGCCAGAAAAGTCTCGATAGGCGTTTCGCCGCCATCGGTGCCGACCATGGCATCGAGCGCCAGCAGGGCAACAGCGAAATCGCCATAGGGGGCCGGGGCAAAAAGATTGCCGCCGACGGTCGCCATGTTGCGGATGGCCGGGCCACCGACGGCGCGGGCGGCCTTGGCGAGCGTGCCGAGCTCCGGATGGCCGGCGATCGCCGCCATCGTCACCGAAGCGCCGACACGGGCTTTTCCACCGGCAACGGCGATGGTGGACAAAGACGGCTCGGTCGACCTGACAAGGCCGGAAACCGAGACATCGCCCTCATTGGCCGCGCGGACGACCAGCGTGCCGCCGCCGAGATAGCGTGTGCCCTGGGCTTTCAGTGCCGCGTTCGCGTCTTTCACCGTTGCAAAGGTCTGCAGTGCCAGCGCCATGGTTTGGCTCCTGTCAGCTCTGGCCGGCGAAATGGCTTTTCAGAGCGTTGAAGCCGCCCTGAAAGACATTGGCGCCCATGCCCTCGGCCAGCTTGTCTGCCTCCTCGGGCGCGGCGTCGAAGCTGGCGGTCCATTCGGCGTAGGTGCGGTCGCCATCGGTCACGCGCCGCAACTGCAGCGTCGCCTTGTGATTGGTCAGCGGCTGCGGCGTCTCCAGGATGGAGTAGCTGACGAGGAAATTCTGATCGGAAAAATCGAGCAGCTTTTCGCGCAGGCGGGGGCCGCTGGCGAGCTGGAAATTGCGCACGCAGCCGATCGTGGTGGCATCCTTGCCGTCTTCAATGTGGCTTTCCACCATGCGCGGATGCCAGCCCGGCAGCCCGTTGAAGTCGCGTATGCGCGCCCAGACCTTTTCGACCGGCGCGTCGATGACGCTGGATATGGTGACTTTGGCCATTCAAATGTTCCCTTGCAAAAGCGATCCGGTGCAAGGGTAGGGCGGCCATTTCAGCGACGCTTATCAATGCGTCTTGAGCGTGTATCAAGGAGTCTGAAAAACAGTCGACCTTGACTAAACGAGGACAGGTTCAGGCAATCGCCCGCGCGGCCTCGCGGTAGAGCGTCGGCGGCACGCCGACATGGTCGCGGAAAAAGCGCGAGAAATTGCCCTGCGTGGTGAAGCCGAGATTGCAGGCGACCGAGATCAGCGGCTCCCGCGACCATTGCAGCTGCCGCACCGCTTCCTCCATGCGCAGCGTATTCCAGTAGACATTGGGCGTCAGATTGGTCTGTTCCTTGAACAAAGCGAAGAAATGCGGTCGCGACAGGCCGACGCTGCGCGCCACGTCGTCGAAGCAGATGCGCTCGCAGACATTGGCCTTCATCAGCTGGATTGCCTTGCGGACACGGAAATCCTGCATGGTGTTGATGCGGACACGGGCCTCCTGCGGCGCCGAGGCGTCGGCGGCGTCGAGCACGCTATCGATGAAACGCTCGATCTCGTAGTGGGCGATATCGTCGACGCTCTCATTGTCGCTGAGGTGGTCGAGCAGATTGGCGGCGGCCTGATGCAGCCACGGTTCCAGCGTGATCGCGGCTTGTGAGAACAGCGGCGCAGACGAAGGCAGGTCGCGGCGGCGCCGCGCCCAGTCGGGATCGATGTAGAAGGCGAGAAACAGACCGGGCGTCCCGTTTTGCGACAGAACATGGCTGTGCGGCTGGAAGGAGTTGATGCCGGCGGCCGTTCCAGGTCCAAGCCGGACGGTCTCGCGGCCGATGGTCATTTCGCCGGCCGTACCTTCCAGCCAGATGATCAGATGGGCCTCGACATGGGCATGAGTGACGAAGTCGCTTGCGACATTCAGGATAGAAACATGTCCGAACCGGCCCCAGTAGAGCCTGATCGCTTCCGTCATGGGTATATCCTCCCGCAGACGACTGGCCTCCCTTCGCCTGCAACAGGGATTGTGCGGCGGAGTTCGGGGCCGCGTCAAGACGCGCGGGGGCGGCGAGGGCCAATGACGGCCGATGCGGCCGGATTTTCAGACTGAGCGATAGGTTTCCTCTTCTCCCACAAGGGAAGAACGCCCTTCAAACCGAAGCCGTCATGCCGCCATCGACATACAGCGTATGGCCGTTGACGAAAGACGATGCGTCGGAGGCAAGGAACACGGCGGCGCCGATCAACTCGTCGACATTGCCCCAGCGCCCGGCGGGCGTGCGCTTTTCCAGCCAGGCGGAAAATTCCGGATTGTCGACCAGCGCCTGGTTCATCTCGGTGCGGAAATAGCCGGGTGCGATCGCATTGATCTGCAGGCCGTATCTCGCCCAGTCGGCGCACATACCCCTTGTCAGGTTGCGGATCGCGCCTTTGGTCGCGGTGTATGGTGCGATGTTCGGCCTTGCCAGCTCGCTCTGCACCGAGCCGATGTTGATGATCTTGCCCTTGCCGCGCGGGATCATGTGGCGGGCGACCGCCTTGCCGACATGGAAGGCGCCCGACACATTGGTCTTGAACAGGCGCTCCCACTGCTCCTCGGGAAAGTCCTCGAGCGGAGCGCGGAACTGCACGCCGGCATTGTTGATGAGGATGTCGATGGCGCCGATCTCGGCCTCGATGCGGGCAATGTCCGCGTTGACCGCCTGAAAATCGGTGACGTCGAATACCGAGGCGTGCGCCTTGAAGCCGACATCGCGCAGCTTTTCGACGGCGCTGTCGATCCTGGCGGTGTCGCGACCGTTCAGCACTATGCTTGCACCGTGTCCGGCGAGGCCCCGAGCCAGCGCAAAGCCGATGCCTTGACCGGAGCCAGTCACCAGCGCCACCCGCCCCTCGAGGCTGAACAGGGAGTTGGCCATCAAACAGTCTTTTGTTTGACCATGATCTTGCCTGAAAACCGGTTTCCACTTTTCGGGATCATGGTTCTAGTCGCTGCGGCGGAAATTGCGGATGCGGTCGAACAGCACCGCCAGCAGGATGGCGCCGCCGATGAACACACCTTGCCAGAAGGCATTGATGCCGAGCAGACCGAGACTGTTGCGGATCACCTCGATCAGGGCCGCACCGACGATGGCGCCAAAGGCGGTGCCGACGCCGCCAGCCAGATTGGCGCCGCCAATGACGGTTGCGGCGATCACCTGCAGCTCCATGCCGGTGCCGAGATTGGTGGTGACGGCACCCAGCCAGCCGGTCTGGATGATGCCGGCAATGCCGGCCGACAGCGCCGAGATCATGTAGACGGCAACCTTGATCTGGCGCACCGGAACGCCGGTCAGCGTTGCCGCGTGCTCGTTGCCGCCAATGGCGAAGATGTGGCGGCCGAACTTCGTCCAACGCAGGATAAAGCCGGTGATCAGCGCCAGAAGGATCATGTAAAGCACCGGATTGGCGATGCCGAACACCCAGGCGCCGCCGCCCAATGACAGAAGCTTGGCGTGGTCCGGCCCGAACTGGAAGACGACCGTGTTGTTGGAGGCGACCATGGCTAGGCTGCGGGCGATCGACAGCATGCCGAGCGTCACCACAAAGGGTGGAAAGCCGAGATAGGCGATCAGCACGCCGTTGAAGGCGCCAATGGCGAGCGCGGTGGCGATCGAGGCCAGGATGCCGACCTCGATCGAGTAGCCGGCATGCATCGTGACGGCCAAAATCATCGACGACAGGCACAGCACCGAGCCGACCGAGAGGTCGATGCCGCCGGTGATGATGACGAAGGTCATGCCGAGCGCGATAATGGCGACGAAGGTGATGTTGCGGGTGATGTTGTAGAGGTTCTTCGACGTGGCAAACGCGTCGGTGGCAAACGACAGGAACACGCAGGCGAGGATAACGGCGATCACCACCCAGAAGGTCTGGCTGGCAAACACTCTTGCCGGCAGGGATTGCTGCTTGTGTTCGATCGGCTGGTCAATTGTCAGTGCCATCGTCGACCTTCATCTGCTGTGCGTGGTGAAATTCGCTGAAATCAAACCTGTTCGATGGCGCCGGTGATCAGCCCGGTGACTTCCTCGGGCGAGCTCGACGCAATCGTCTTGTCGGCGACCTTGCGGCCGCGCCGCATGACTATGACGCGGTCGGCGACGGTGAAGACGTCAGGCATTCGGTGACTGATCAGCACGACGGCAATGCCTTGATCGCGCAAATGGCGGATCAGGTTCAGCACTTCGGCGACCTGGCGCACCGAGATAGCGGCCGTCGGTTCGTCCATCAGCACGATCTTGGCCTGCGACAGCATGGTGCGGGCGATCGCCACCGCTTGGCGCTGGCCACCCGACATCTGCTTGACGAGATCGCGCGGACGGGTCTCGGACTTCAATTCGGCGAAGAGCTGGCCGGCACGCTTGTACATCGAGGCATAGTCGAGGATGCGGAACGGCCCGACGCCGCGCCGCAACTCGCGGCCGAGATAGACGTTGGCGGCGGCGGTCAGATTGTTGCAGAGCGCAAGGTCCTGGTGGACGATCTCGATGCCGTGCTGGCGGGCTTCCGCCGGCTTGTGCAGGATCAATTCCTTGCCGTCCATGTGCATGGTGCCATGGCTCGGGCGGAAATTGCCGGCGATCATCTTGACCAGCGTCGACTTGCCGGCGCCGTTGTCGCCCATGAGGCCGACCACCTGTCCGGGCTCGATCGACAGCGACACGTCGTTGACGGCCTGGATGGCGCCGAAATGCCTTGAGATGTTGGTGAGTTCGAGAACCGCCACCAGCCTTTGCCTCCCCGTGATTTGCGACCTGCTGCTGTTCCCGGCGTGGATGCCGACGCTGCTTTGGCCTCGCTCTCCCCGGCTCCTCCCGAAGACGGCGTTAGCGTTCTTTTACGCAAAAGCCGGCGCACGTCAATCAATTGTCGGACGAATTGGGCCAGGACTATTTTAAAAATCCGTTTTGTAGGACAAATAGCATTGACGTTGGCGCCAAGCCGATATTAGCTAAGCGTCGGAGGAGATTATGCCGATCTCCGCTGGCGGTTCGCCGGCCGGAATCGGCGGAGGTTTGACGGTCCAGGATCCAGCGGCACCTGTGTGTGAGTTGATCTGAAGCCGAATCTGGAAATGCTTATCGATCTGTCCTGGCGACACGAGCGCTCGCGAAACGACCCTCGGTCATCACGCATCCGGTCGATCTGTATGGCGGGCACGCCGTGTCCGTTTGTTTCAAGGGAGGACTGACATGAGGAAAACACTTTTGCTCGCCGCCGTCGCCGCAATGGCGTTGGGTGCCGGGCCGGCTTTGGCCAAGAAACAGCTCGTCATTGTCGTGAAAGGTCTCGACAATCCGTTCTTCGAGGCCATCCACCAGGGCTGCGAGAAATGGAACAAGGAAAACGCCAGCTCGGAGTATGAATGCTTCTACACCGGTCCGGCGTCGACTTCGGACGAGGCCGGCGAGGCGCAGATCGTCCAGGACATGCTGAGCAAGGCCGACACGGTCGCGATGGCGATCTCGCCGTCCAACGCGCCGCTGATCGCGCAGACGATCAAGAGCGCCAATCCGACGATCCCGATCATGACGGTCGATGCCGATCTCAGCAAGGAAGACGCAGGTCTTCGCAAGACCTATCTCGGTACCGACAATTACCTGATGGGCAAGAAGATCGGCGAGTACATCAAGAAGGGCAAGCCGAATGGTGGCACGATCTGCACCATCGAAGGCAACCCGGCAGCCGACAACATCCTGCGCCGTGCGCAAGGCATGCGTGACGCACTGTCGGGCAAGGAAGGCCTTGCCGCACTTGCGGGTGAAGGTGGTTGGACCGAAGTTCCCGGCTGCCCGGTGTTCACCAATGACGATGGCGCCAAGGGCGTGCAGGCGATGACCGACATCCTCGCCGCCAACCCCAAGCTGGACGCCTTCGGCATCATGGGCGGCTGGCCGCTGTTCGGCGCGCCGCAGCCCTACCGCGATCTGTTCGGGCCGCTCAAGGACCGGATCGCCAGCAACGACTTCGTCATCGGCGCCGCCGACACGATCGGCGACGAAGTGGCGATCGCTCGTGACGGCCTTGTAACGGCTCTGGTCGGCCAGCGGCCGTTCGAAATGGGCTACAAGGCACCGTCGGTGATGATCGACCTGATCGAAGGCAAGGCGGTCGCCGATCCGGTGTTCACCGGCCTCGACGAGTGCACCAAGGATACGGTCGACACCTGCATCCAGAAGTAGGTTCTCGATTTCGGGGCGCCCGGTTGCGGGCGCCCCGTCATTCCTGAACGGAAGCGGTATTCCCGAACGGACGCAATAGTTGGGGCAATCGGCTCCGGCTTTGCCGCGCCCGTGATCTGGATTTTTCGGCAACGAGATCGGCGCCCGTACGGTTCGGACCAGTCCGGACGACAGACGGTCGACGCATTGGAACGTGGATGCCGGACGAGAAGTCAAGCAAGCGAACCGACCTAACCAAGGCACAAGCGAGCCACGGTCCGGCTGTCATGCGGAAGGCTGGTGCCGCGCATTTTGCGGGGGCGAGCGTCCATGTCTCGTTGGCCGGCGAGATTGGCCTGCGGATCGTGCGTGGCGACTATCCGCCCGGCACCATCCTGCCCAACGAGTCCAAATGGGCCGAGATCTTCAATGTCAGCCGTTCGGCGGTGCGCGAAGCCATCAAGATGCTGATGGCGAAAAGCCTGTTGGCCTCACGCCCCAAGATCGGCAGTTGGGTCGAGCCGAAGGAGCGCTGGAACCTGCTCGACCGCGACGTTCTGGCCTGGTACGCGACGGCGCCCGACCGCGAGGCGTTCCTGCGAACCGTGCAGGAGTTTCGTCATATCATCGAGCCGGAAGCGTCGGCCTTTGCCGCCATGCGGCGCAGCGACGAGCAAATGGCGGAAATCAGCCAGGCCTGCCGCGACATGGGCGAGGCCTTGAGCCTGCAGGAGCGTATCCGCGCCGATACGCGCTTTCATCTGGCCATCCTGCGCGCTTCCGGCAACGACCTTCTGGTGCCGCTCGGCGTGCTGATCGAATCGGCGCTCGACCATCTCTTCGCATTCACGACACAGCAGGTCGCCGATCAGCGCCAGGCGCAGAAGCTGCATGAGGCGATCGAAAAGAACATCCGCCTGCAGCGCCCAGCCGCTGCGCGCAACGCCGTGCACAAGCTGCTTGCAGATACCGACGATGGGATAGGGCGGTGGCGGCGGTGATCGGCGCCGGCGTTGGGCAATCGGTTAAATGGTCTGTTTCTTGCCATCCTTCATCGGCATCAGGTCGACACCGTTCACCCCAGCGATATGCGTCGCCAGCATCGGTACGAATTGCTCGGCCGGGCCGGTTGCATGGGCACCGGCGAAGGAGTTCTTGGTGGCGTTGCCGAGCGGGTTGGCAATGCCGGCCGCACCCGCCATCGATTCCAGATAGGTCAGGTCCTTGAAGGCATTGGCGATGGTGAATTTGTGCGCATCGCGGTCACCTTCCAGCGTCCAGCGCATGAAGGTCTGGTAGAAGCCGCAATCCATGCGGCCATTGCGAATGACGCTGTCGAAGCGCGGCGGCGAGATGCCGACCTTCTCAGCCAGTGCCAGTGCCTCGGAATAGATCGCGGCGTAGCCGAGCGAGATGAAATTGTTGAGCAGCTTCATGCGATGGCCGTCGCCGGTGTCGCCGATATGGACGATGCGGCCGGCCCAGGTTTCGATTACCGGTTTCACCCTGGCAAAGAGGGCGTCCGGTGCGCCGACCATGGCGTCGAGCGTGCCTTCCCAGGCTTCCTTCGGCGTGCGGCTGAGCGGTGCGTCGACAAAATCGATGCCGAGTGCATTGAGCTCAGCGGCAAGCGCAATGGTCGAGACTGGATCTGAGGTCGAGCAATCGACGACGACCGAACCTTTCTTCAAACCCTCCTTGAGGCCGCCCGGGCCGCGAATGATGGCTTCGACCTCGCGCGAACCGGTGACGCAGATGAAGACGATATCAGACGCCGCCGCCACATCGCGCGAGGTTGATGCTTCCTTCGCACCTCGACCGAGCAGATCCTCCGCCGGCTTGCGGTTCTTGCGGCCGAGGAAGGTCAGGCTGTAGCCCTTGTCGACGATGTTCTTGGCGATCCCGTGCCCCATCAGACCAAGGCCGATGAAGCCGATCTTTTCGCTCGCGGCAGTCGTGTTCATATCTTCAAGTCCTGTTGCAATGATTGATGTCAGGCGCTGCCGTTTTGCAGGCGAGGATGGTTGCGGATGGTGATATTGTCTGACAATACACATAAATCCCAGAGGATGTGGAGAGCAAAATGACGAAGCGGATCATGTTCACCGGCGGCAGCGGCAAGGCCGGACGCCATGTCGTGCAGTATCTGGTCGAGCAAGGCTGCCAGGTGCTCAACATCGACACCAGGCCGCTCGACAACCCAAAGGTGCGCACGCTGATCACCGACATCACCGACAGCGGGCAGGTGTTCAACGCACTGTCGAGCTATATGGGCCTGCACGAATTCGACCCTTCGCTGCGCCCGCAGGCGGTCGATGCGGTGGTGCATTTCGCCGCCATCCCGCGCATCATGATCACCACCGACAACGAGGTGTTCCGCATCAATGCGCTCGGCACCTACAATGTCATCGAGGCGGCGGTAAAGCTCGGCATCCCCAAAATTATCATCGCCTCCAGCGAGACGACCTATGGGCTCGTGTTCGCCAACGAGCCACGCGATCCCAAATATTTCCCGCTCGACGAGGAGTATGACGTCGACCCGATGGACAGCTATGCTTTGTCCAAGGTCGTCAACGAGAAGACGGCGCGGGCATTTGCGCAGCGCAACGGCACCGACATCTATGCCCTGCGCATCGGCAACGTCATCGAGCCGCACGAATATTCGCTGTTTCCGAAATGGTTCGCCGATCCGGGTTTCCGCAAGCGCATCGCCTGGAGCTATGTCGATGCGCGCGACCTTGGCCAGATCACGCTGCGCGCCATAGAGAAGGACGGGCTCGGCTATCAGGTGTTCAACGCCGCCAACGACGACACCTCGTCCGACCTGCCGACCGCCGAACTCTTGAAGCGGTTCTACCCCGGCGTGCCGCTCAAGGCCGAGCTCGGTGAATACGAGACGCTGCTGTCGAACCGCAAGGCGCGCGACGTGCTCGGTTTCCGCCCGGAGCATAGCTGGCGCAGATACGTCAAGCAGGACTGATCCGCGAAGCAAGCGAGGCTGATCTGTGCACAGCGGGCGGCTTTGCGGTGCAAGCCGCTTGCCGCGCTTGACAGCCTGCTTAATACGGACTTTCTGGAACCCATGCGGGACGCGAAGCCGAACAAGGAAAAATCGTTGGGGAAAGCGGCCTCCGGGGACCGTCCGGGCGGCGTTCGCCGGGCGGACGCCGCGCGTATTCCAGGCTCCAGCGTCCACGCCTCGCTGGCCAGCGAAATCGGCCTCAGGATCGTGCGGGGCGACTATCCGCCTGGTACCATCCTGCCCAATGAAGCGAAATGGTCGGAGACCTTCAGCGTCAGCCGCTCGGCGGTGCGCGAGGCGATCAAGATGCTGATGGCCAAGAGCCTTTTGGCCTCACGTCCCAAGATCGGCAGCTGGGTCGAGCCGAAGGAACGCTGGAACCTGCTCGATCGCGATGTGCTTGCCTGGTACGCGACGTCGCCGGATCGCGAAGTGTTCCTCAAGACGGTGCAGGAATTCCGCCACATCATCGAGCCGGAAGCGACCGCGTTTGCCGCCATGCGAAGAACCGACGAGCAGATGGCCGAGATCAGCCTGGCCTGCCGGGAGATGGGAGAGGCGACGAGCCTGCAGGAGCGGACCCGCGCCGACACGCGCTTCCATCTTGCCATCCTGCGGGCTTCGGGCAACGACCTGCTGGTGCCGCTCGGCGTACTGATCGAATCCGCCTTCGATCACCTCTTTGCCTATACGACGCGGGAGATCGACGATCTCAACCACGCGCAGAAGCTGCACGAGGCAATCGAGAAGAACATCCGCCTGCAGCGCCCCGACGCGGCGCGCAATGCAGTGCGCAAACTGCTCGCCAACACAGACGGCGTCATCCGCGCCCGGTAGGGCCGGCCGCCGCTAATCATCCTTGTCACGTCCGAAGGCGCTGCGCAGTTCATCCTTGGCGTCCTCAAGCACTTTTTTGCGCGCGGCAGGCAAGTTCTTGCCGGCGCGGTTGATGTAGAAGTTCAGCATCGACATGGCCGACTGGAACGGCTCGGCCTTGCGCCGGTGGCTGTGTTCGGCGGATCGCTTGAGCGAGGCGGCGATCTTCCTGGCGTCGTCGGATTCGAAGACGTGATCCTCAAGATCCATCGCGTCGCTGTGCTCGGTCACCTCGGCCGACCATTTTTTCCTGGTGGCGGTCATCGCAGGACTCCTCTGCAGGGTGGGTTGCCGGGAAACTCCGCACATCGGCATCGGTTCCGTCCTGGCTCTGGAGCCACGGATTTGCCAGCTGTGGCGCTGCTGCGGCCTGAGAATGCGCCGATAGTGGCGCAAACGGCAGCCGATCTCCGAGACCGCCGACAGGAAACGCCTTGACCCGAACCGACAGCATCCAGCCCGGCCCCGGCATCGACAGCTCCTATGCCTGGATGCGGCTCGCCATCTCGATGCTGCTGGCGACGATCGGCGCCGTCGGCATGTGGGCTGTCGTCGTCGTGCTGCCCGCGGTGCAGGCCGAGTTCGGCGTCGACCGCGCCGCGGCGTCCATGCCTTACACTGCGACCATGGTCGGTTTCGCCGCCGGCAACGTGCTGGTCGGTCGCGCCATCGACCGGATGGGATACTGGATCCCGGCGCTGCTCTCTTCGATCGCGCTTTCCGCCGGGCTGCTGCTGGCGGCGCTGTCGACCTCGATCCTGCAATTCACGCTTGCCCAAGGAGTGCTGATCGGTATCGGCACGTCGGTGATCTTCGGGCCGCTGATCGCCGATATCTCGCACTGGTTCAACCGCCGGCGCGGTGTCGCGGTGACCGCGGCGGCCGCCGGAAACTACCTCGCCGGAGCGATCTGGCCGACCATCATGCCGACACTGATAAAGGCGGAAGGCTGGCGCTTCACCTATGCCGCCATCGGCATCTTCTGTCTGGTGACCATGGTGCCGCTGGTGCTGATGCTGCGGCGCGGTGCCCCAGTTGCGGCTGCCGCCGGTTCGCCCGGAAGCCGGCCGGTGCAGTCGATGCCGCTGTCGCCGGCGGCGTTGCAGGTGCTGCTGGTCGTCGCCGGCCTCGGCTGCTGCGTGGCGATGTCAATGCCGCAAGTGCATATCGTCGCCTATTGCATGGACCTTGGCTACGGAGTCGCACATGGCGCCGACATGCTGTCGATCATGATGGCGGGCGGCGTCGTCAGCCGGCTGGCGTCCGGCTTCCTCGCCGACCGTATCGGCGCGGTGTGGACACTGATGATCGGCTCGGTGCTGCAATGCCTGTCGCTGCTGTTCTACATCCCGTTCGACGGGCTTGCCTCGCTCTATGTGGTGTCGCTGGTGTTCGGCCTGTCGCAAGGCGGTATCGTGCCTTGCTACGCGATCATCGTGCGCGATTACATGCCGGCCAAAGAGGCTGGCCAGCGTATCGGCATCGTCTTGATGGCGACGATCTTCGGCATGGCGATCGGCGGCTGGATGTCGGGCTGGATCTACGATTTGACCGGCTCCTATGCGGCTGCGTTCCTCAACGGCATCGCCTGGAATTTGCTGAACATACTGGCGATCGGGCTGCTGTTGTGGAAGGCACGGCGCAGCGCAGCCGTGATGGCCTGAGCTCTCCGTGCCCAATGGTCCGGGAGCTGCGCGGCTTGACAACCACCCAAGGCTGCGCGACGCCGGAAGATGGGTGGGTGCGGCAACAGGCCGGTTTGGCATGACGATGGTGGCAAAGACCCTGAATATGGTTCCAAAGGCGCTTGGCTGTACAAGCCCGTCGGCAGGAGTGCGTCCTTGACCAAGCCGCGCTCGCGCCGGGGCGGCGGCCGCCCTACCATCGCGGATGTCGCGCGCAAGGCCGGCGTTGGTGCCATCACCGTGTCGCGCGCCCTGCGTGAGCCGGAGCGTGTGTCCGAAGAGCTGCGCCGCCAGATCCAGGCCGCCGTCGACGAACTGGGCTATGTGCCGGACCCGAATGCCCGGGCCCTGGCCTCGGCGCGCGCCGAGGTGTTCGGCGTGCTGGTGCCGTCGCTGACCAACAACGTCTTCGCCGAGGTGGTGCGTGGCATCTATGACAGCCTGTCGGCCAGCCCGTTCCGCATCCAGCTTGGCAACACCCACTATTCCGGCCTTGAGGAAGAGCGGCTGCTGCAGGTGTTCGGTTCGCAACGGCCAGCCGCGCTGATCGTCGCCGGCATCGATCAGACACCGGCTTCGCGAAAGCTGCTGGAAAGTGCCGGCTGCCCTGTGGTGCAAGTCATGGAAACCGGTCCAGATCCCGTCGACATGATGGTCGGCTTCTCGCATCTCGATGGCGGCAGGGCGGCGACCGAGCATCTGATCGAGGCCGGCTATCGCCGCATCGGCTTCATCGGCGCGCGCATGGACCCGCGTTCGCAGCGGCGCCTTGCCGGCTATCGCGCGGCGATGGAGGCCGCGGGCCTGTTCGATCCGCGCCTCGTCACCACTACGCCGGTGCTGTCCAGCGTGTCGCTCGGCCGCGAGATGTTCCGCGATGCGCTGGCCAAGGTGCCGACACTCGACGGTGTCTTCTGCAACAATGACGATATCGCGCTCGGCGTCTTGTTCGAATGCCATCGCGCCTCGATCGCGGTGCCGAAGACGATCGGCATCGTCGGTTTCAACGATCTCGACATGATGCAGGTGGCGTTTCCTTCGGTCACCAGCATCCGCACCCATCGTTATGAGATCGGCCGGCGTGCCGTTGCCATGGCGCTTGCGGCGATCGCCGGCAACAGACCGGAGCAACGGATCGTCGACCTCGGTTTCGAGCTCAAGCGCCGCGAGAGCACGGCGCGTTGAAACGCACAGAAGCGACTGTGCGAATACCGGTTTACACGCCAATTTGGTAGCGCTACCATTTCCTGCAGGCAGGTGCATCAACGACAGGGCGTACCTGTTTATTATACATAAGCGACAACTAATACTTGTTTATTATGGATAATATGATAGTTTTCGTACCGCTGGCGGCGACAAGGGAGGAACCGGGTCGGCCACCACGGGCGGCCAAGGACGCGCATGGCGAGGCGGGAGGTGCCGGTCCATCGCGCGAAAATTCGCGTTGCGAAACGAACAATCTGAACTGCAATCGGGAGGATTATCGATGATCAAGTCACTGGTTGGTGGCGTCGTTGCCGCCACTGCATTCGTCATGCTCAATTCGGCCGCCATGGCCGCCGGACCCGAAATCGTGTCGGGTCCCGCCGCTCAGGCGGATTGTTTCGCGCCGTGGGACGCGGAGACCAAATTCTTCAAATATCCCAAGAAGGAAGGGCCGTTCCGCATCGCCTTCGCCAATGGCTACATCGCCAACACCTGGCGCATCCAGATGGTGCAGACGGCCAAGGCCTACGCCGCACAACCTGAAGTCAAAGCCAAGATCAAGGAATTCAAGGTCGTCTCGACGGGCGAGGACGTGCCGGCACAGATCTCGGCGATCAACAATTTCATCGATTCCGGCTATGACGCCATCGTCACCGACGCCCAGAACCCGACGGCCTTCGGTCCGGTCATCAAGCGCGCCAAGGAAGCCGGCATCGTGCTGGTCGCCTTCGACAACATCCTCGACACCAAGGACGCCATCAACGTCAATGTCGATCAGAAGGGCCTTGGCGAATTGTGGGCCAAGTGGCTGGTCGCCAAGATACCGAACGGCGGCAAGATCCTGGAAGTGCGCGGCGTCGCCGGCACCTCGGTCGACACCGATCGTCACAACGGCATCCACGAGGTCTTCGACGCGTCCGGCAAGAAGTGGGACGTGACCGAAGTCGCCGGCAAATGGGATGACGGCGTGGCACAGAAAGTGACCGCGGATGCGATCGCCACCAACGGTCCGTTCGACGGCATCACCGGGCAGGGCGGCGACACCGGCATCGTGCAGGCGATGATCGACGCCAAGCATCCGTTCGTGCCGTTTGGCGGCGAGACCGAGAACGGCTTCCGCAAGTTCTGCGCCGCGCATTCGGCCGACGGGCTGAAGTGCTCGTCCGCAGGCTCGGGTCCGGCTCAGGTCGCCGTCGCCATCAAGACCGCGATCGCCGCACTCGAAGGCGAGGTTGTGCCACAAGAGGTGAAGCTGCCGCTGGCGATCGCCGAAGACCCGAACTTGAAGGAAGGCACGGATTATTTCCCCAAGGAATCCGATAATTTCTTCGTCGGCAATTCCTTCCCGACCTGCGGCATCAATTTCAGCGCCCAGGAAATCATGGGTCAGACCAAGGAAAACCAGTAAATCATCGCTGGCTGTCGCCTGGCGCCGCGGCTTGTGCCGCGGCGCTTGTCTCAATCCCACAATCGCCCTGGGAGGGCCGATGGACGGTGCGGCTCCGCTCTTTCGTATGGAAGGCATATCCAAGCGCTATGGCGGCGTACGTGCGCTGGAGAAGGCCGAGCTTGTCGTCGAAGCCGGCAGCATCCACGCCATTCTCGGTGAAAACGGCGCCGGCAAATCGACGCTGATCAAGGTCATGGCAGGTGTCGTGGCGCCCGATGAGGGCCGCATGACGCTGGACGGGCGCGAGGCGACCTTCGCTTCTCCGGGGGCCGCCAACAAGGCCGGCATCGTCTGCATCTTCCAGGAACTGTCGCTGGTCCCTGAGCTCAGCGTGGCCGACAACATCGTCATTTCCGATCCGCCCAAACGCTTCGGCATGATCGACCGCAAGGCGCAGCGCCGCATGGCCGAAGAAGCACTTGCTCGCGCCGGCGCAGCCGACATCCACCCGCTGGCGCTGGTCAAGGACCTGCCATTGTCGCGCCGCCAGATGGTCGAGATCGCCAAGGCTTTGGCACGCAAGCCGCGCATCCTCATCCTCGACGAAGCGACCTCCGCGCTGACCGCCGCGGATGTCTCGAATATCTTCGCGGTGCTGAAGCGGCTGCGCTCGGAAGGGCTGGCGCTGCTTTACATCTCGCACCGCATGAACGAGATCGCCGAACTGGCGGATCAGTGCACGGTGTTCCGCAACGGCCGCAATGTCGCCAGCTATGCAGCCGGCTCGAAGAGCGACAATGAGGTGGTCGAACTGATGATCGGCCGCGAATACAGCCATATCTTTCCGCCCAAGCCGGCGGCCGTGCCTGCCACCGCGGCCCCCAGGCTCGAGGCCCGCAAGCTCTCATGGGCCGACCGGCTGCACGATATCTCGCTGACCGTCAGGGCAGGTGAGGTGGTCGGCCTTGGCGGCCTCGACGGCCAGGGCCAGCGTGAATTGCTGCTCGCCTTCTTCGGCGTGCTGCGGGGCCTCAGCGGCCAGATCCTGATCGACGGCAAGTCTGTCTCGATCACCAGTCCATCCGTTGCGCGCGACGACGGCATCGGCATGGCGCTCATTCCCGAGGACCGCAAGACCGAAGGGCTGATGCTGCCGATGACGGTGCGCGAGAACCTGTCGTTCGCGGCGCTCGACCGGCTGTCGAAAGCCGGCATCATCGATCGCGCCGCCGAGCAGCGGCTGATCGACGACATGGTCGGCCTCTTGGCGATCAAGACGGCGGGCCTCGACATTCCGGTCGGCGCGCTTTCGGGCGGCAACCAGCAGAAAGTGGTCATCGCCAAATGGCTGATGCGCCAGCCGCGCATCATCCTGCTCAACGATCCGACGCGTGGCATCGACGTCGGCACCAAGCAGGAGTTGTACCAGCTGATGCGCAAATTGGCCGACGCGGGTGCGGCGATCCTGTTCTACTCGACCGATTATGACGAACTGATCGGCTGCTGCGACCGCGTGCTGGTGCTCTATGACGGGGCGGTCAAGCGCGAGTTGGTCGGTGCCGAGATCACCGAACGGGCGCTGATATCAAGCGCGCTCAACATCCATGGCGAGGAGAGCCCAGTGGGCCTGGGAGCAAGCGCGTGAAAGATTGGCGCTACTGGCTGGCCGAGCAGCGCGGAACGCTGCTGGCGTTCGGCATCTTCATCGTCATGTTCGTCATCTACACCTCGAACCATCCGGCGGGCTTCACCGCCAATGTCGTGCAGACGGCGTCGAACAAGGGTGTGCTGCTCGCCTTTGTCGCCATGGCGCAGACGCTGGTGGTGATCACCGCCGGCATCGACCTGTCCGTCGGCATGATCTTCCTTTTGACCAACTGCCTGGCCTCCTGGCTGGTGGTCGGCACGCCGATGCAGACGACGCTCGGTGTCATCGCCGTGCTGGCGGTAGGGCTGCTGTGCGGCGCGATCAACGGCGCCATCGTCATCTATGGCCGATTGCAGCCGATCGTCGCCACCATTGCCACGGGGGCCGTCTATTACGGCATCGGCCTTTTGCTGCGGCCATTCCCGGGCGGCTCGGTCAATGAGGATCTGGCCGATGCGCTGACCGGCCGTGTGTTTGGCGTGGTGCCGGCGAGCCTGGTCGTCCTGCTGGCCGTCGTGCTGGTGATCTGGGTGCCGTTCAGCCGCTCGGTGCTCGGCCGCGCCGCCTACGCGGCAGGCTCATCGGAGACGGCGGCCTACATGTCGGGTGTGCCGATCCGGCGCGGCAAGTTCGCCGCCTACACGCTGGCCGGCCTGCTGGCGGCGATCGGCGGACTGTTCCTGACCTTCTTCACCTATACGGGTGAAGCGGCCTATGCCAGCGGCAACTCCTACACGCTGTTTTCGATCGCCGCCGTGGTGCTCGGCGGCGTTTCGCTGTTCGGCGGCAAGGGCAGCGCGATCGGCGCCATCTTCGGCGCACTGGCCTTCCGCACCATCGGCGACCTGTTGTTCGTCTTCGATTTCGATCCGCTCTGGCAGCCGCTGTTCCAGGGCGTTATCCTGCTGGTCGCCGTCAGCCTCGGCGCCTTCGCCCTGTTTCGGGTCCGCAACCGGCTGGAGTGGTTCCTGTGAGCGAAACGACGCTTGGCGGCATTGCCGGCCGCATGCCCAGATTCATCCGCCGTGCCGATCCGGCGGTGCTGACGGCCTTTGCCTGCATCGTTCTCTTGCTGTTCCTGGGCAGCCTCTATTCCAGAAGCTTCCTGTCGCCTGAATATCTTCTGCAGCAGCTCAAGGTGGCTTCATTCCTCGGCGTCATCGCCACCGGGATGATGCTGGTCATCCTGCTCGGTCAGATCGACCTGTCGGTGCCGTGGGCGGTGGCGGCGGGCGCCATGATGGCCTGCGCTGCGGCGGCGTACGGCCCGGTCGGCGTGGCGCTGGCCATTCCGTTCGGTATTTTCTGCGGCATGCTGATCGGCGTCGTCAACGGCATCGGCGTCGCCTATCTGCGCATCCCCTCGATGATCATCACATTGGCCACCAACGCCGTCGCGCAAGGGCTGATGGTGGTCTACACCGGCGGCTTCTCGCCGCAGGATTCGGCGACGGGCGCGATGCGCTACCTGGCGACCGGCTTCGCCATTCCGGGCGTGCCCAACGCGGTCATCATCTGGGCGCTGATCGGAGCCGCGATGGTGTTCGTGCTGACCCGTACCAGCTTCGGCCGCACCGTCTACGGCATCGGCAACCGCGAGCGCGCGGCCTATCTCTCCGGCATCGATACGCGGCGCGTGGTGATGATCGCCTTCGCCGTCTCCGGCGGGCTCTCGGCTTTCGGCGGCGTGCTTCTGGCGGGCTATGCCTCCAAGGCGGCGCAGTCGATGGGCGACGCTTATCTGCTGCCGTCGATCGCCGCGGTGGTGCTTGGCGGCACCTCGATCCTGGGCGGACGCGGCTCTTATCTCGGCACTGTCGCCGGTGTCATCCTCATCACGCTGCTGCAGTCCATCCTCTCCGTCATGCAGATGCCGGAGGCGGGGCGGCAGATCATCTACGGTGTCGTCATCGTCGCCATGCTGCTGCTCTACGGCCGCGCGCCGGCAAGCCGCTGACAGTGGATGAAAAGGCAGCACAGGCGCCAGCGGGCGCTCCCGGCTCGGTGTCTCCGGCCATCGTGGTGATGGGCGTCGCCGGCTGCGGCAAGTCGGCCGTCGGTATTGCGCTGGCGGCCGCGCTGCGCGTTACCTTCATCGAGGGCGACAGGCTGCACCCGCCGGAAAACGTCGCACGCATGGCAAGCGGCGAACCCCTTACCGATCAACTGCGCGAAGGCTGGCTCAACGCGATCGGCGAGCGCATCGCGGAGTCGGTGGGCGGCCGACAGGGCGTGGTTGCCGCCTGCTCGGCACTGAAGCGCAGCTACCGCGAACGGTTGAGCGGCTTCTGCCCGGAAATCGTCTTCCTCTATCTGGAGATCGACCCTGCCACGGCCAGGCAGCGTGTCGGCAACCGCAAGGGCCATTTCATGCCGGCAAGCCTGGTCGACAGCCAGTTCGCCATCCTCGAGCCGCCGGCAGTGGAGGAGCGGGCCTTGTCGCTCGATGCGACGCGCCCGGTCGGTGAGCTCGTCGCTGCCGCGGTCCGACTGATACGCCGGTCATGAACTTTCATCGTCAGTGCCGATGCCGGTGCTGTCCTGGGCCTCGGTCAGCCGCTGCCGGCGGGATCACGTCAGCATCTGCTCGGGGTAGAGCCTCAGCGCCTCCAGCAGGCGGTCATGCTTGAGCAGGATGTAGTGCGCCTGCACGGCCATGTTCTTGGCGCCATCCCTGGCGGTGTCCGTTGCCGGGGTGACAGACGCCTCCGGCGCCAGCGCGGGGCTGAGCACGGCCCGGTACTCATGTCCGTGCTTGAGCCGGCGCCCGCGACGCCGGACCGCCGATCGGCAGACACAACTTCAGAAATGTTGATTTCGAGGGTCGGACGAAGATATTCGTGTCGCTATTCCATATATGGCGTCAGCACATCTTCGATCCATTTCATGAATGCGCGGACTCGGCGCGACAGATTGCTCCGATGCGCAACGACGAGGGACACGGCGAGCGCCCGGCGACGAAAATCGGGTATGATCTCGACAAGCGCTCCACTCTCCAAGTATCGGCCAATGCCCAAGAGTGGCGCCTGAATCACACCAAGGCCGGCGAGGGCGGCGGCTTCGTAGGTCTGCGCGCTGTTGACGTGTAGCCCACCTGGCAACTGAAGCGTCGCGTAGCTGTCGCCGTCCGGATATTCCCATCCATAGGGTCTCGCGCCCAGCACCGTCGAAAAGTGAATTGTCCTATGTTCCTGACGCTGGAGATCTTCCAGCGACCGAGGGACGCCATGGCGCGCCAGATAGGCGGGGCTGGCAGCGTTGGCCATGCGCAACAGGCCCAGTGGGCGGGCAATCAGCGTCTCGTCCCGAATGGGTCCAAGCCGCAATACACAATCGAACCCCTCTTGAACCAGATCGACTTGCCGATCCGTACTCGACACCTCCAGCTCCAACTCGGGGTGCGCCGCCATGAAATCCGGCAAGGCCGGCACGATCGTTGTGCGCGCCACTTCGGTTGGAAGGTCGACCCGCAAACGCCCGCGAAGTGCCACGCGATCGCCGGCGAACATCGAGTGCAGATCATCGACTTCAGCAAGCAGATCGCGGGCACGGGCATGAAATGCGCGTCCGTCTTCCGTCAACCGCACGCTGCGCGTCGTCCGGTGCAGGAGCCTGACACCGAGATCTTCTTCCAGCTTCCGGACCGCCGTTGAGGCTCTCCCCTTTTGGATGCCCAGGCTGTCGGCTGCGCGGGTGAAGCTCCCCATTTCCGCTACCGTTATGAAAATGAGGATGGGTTCGAGATTTTGCATTTTCGTGCCCCGGTATTGTTTCCCGAAAAGAGAACAGTCGGTTCATTTCCTCGGTGTTTATCACGTCTTGGGGGCACAGTAAGCTTGGAACATGGGATCTTCCCAATGGAGAATGACAAGTGTCGGAAACCGTAAACCTGCATCAGACACCTGAAACTATGACCTTGCATCGCGCCCTGTGGGCCGGCCGGATAATGAGCGCGTTTGTCGTTATCGCTTTGATGGCAGACGGCACTGTTCAGCTTTTCGCGCCGGCACGGATCGCGAGCATGTTGCAGGAAACCGGGTTCGCGATGGACCTGACCCGTGTCGTGGGTCCGATCATACTCGCCTGCGCCATCCTCTATGCCATCCCGGTCACCGCCGTCCTCGGCGCGATCCTGGTGACTGGCTTTCTGGGAGGTGCCATCTGCGCCCATCTCCGCATCGGTGAGTTGGGGTCGCCGCCGGAAATCATTTCCCTGCTTCTGGGCGCGATGACCTGGGGCGGCCTCTATCTGCGCGATCCGCGTATCCGGGCCATTCTGCCGCTCATCCATTGAACCAACAGGGGCAGCTCTGTCCCTAAACATCAGGAGAAAACACATGTTCTTAGTAATGGGAATCACGGGAAACGTGGGCGGCGCGACGGCAAGGCATTTGCTAGCGCAAGGCAAGAAGGTGCGCGCGCTGGTCCGCGACCGCGAGAAGGCATTGAGCTGGGCGAACCGGGGCGTGGAGCTCGTTGACGGCGATTGGAACGATTCGGCAGCCATCGAGCGAGCGCTCGAAGGCGTCGAAGGCGCGTTCGTCATGCTGCCCCCTGTCTGGGCGCCTTCGCCCGATTACAAGGAAGCAAAGGGCGTGATTGCAAGCTATGTCGAGGCGCTCACCAAGACAGCGCCGCCGCGAGTGGTTGCGCTTTCGTCTATGGGGGCGAACAGAACCAGCGGGCACGGGGTAATCGCGGCCTTGTCCCTTCTGGAGCAAGGTTTTCGCGACCTGACATCGCCAGTTGCTTTTGTGCGCGCAGGCGGATTCTTCGAGAATTTTCTTTTCGGGTTGCAGGTCGCGCAGGGCGGAACGCTGCCGGCTTTCTACAATCCGACAAACCGGAAATCGACAATGGTCGCGACGAACGACATCGGCGCGGAATTCGCAACGCTTTTGACCGGGCCAATGTGGTCAGGGCAGCGCATCGTCGAGCTTGGTTCGATGGTCAGCGCGGACGACGTCGCCGAGCAATTGGGCGAAGTCCTGAATCTCGACGTGAAAGCCTTTGCAATCCCGCGTGCGGGGTGGGCGGAAGCGCTCGAGCAATTCGGCATCCCGAAGGGCCACAGCGGACCTGCCGAAGAAATGTACGAGGCCGTGAATGCGGGATGGATGGACCTCGGTGTGGCGGGTACGGAGCACGTGGCGGGTACGACGTCCGCACGCGATGTATTCGAGGCTGCGTCCAATTTGAACGGGTAGGCCAAACTGTATGGGGTTCTCCTGTGATTTCAGGTCTTCGCAACCCGGGATTTGGAGAACTCCCTCTTCAATGGAAGAATCTCATGTCTGTCTGAGCGCGGTCAGCTTGCAGTCGGTGGTTTAGATCTGCGACGTCAGCTCGACCGGAAAATCGTCATTGTCCGCATCGCGCATGGCGGCGAGGCTGCGATTGTCCAGCACCTCGGCGATAGCCTGCCGCACCTCCAGCATCATGTGGCGGACCTGGCAGGTCGCCTCGTCGCAATCCTCGCAGCGCTGATACTGCGTGCGGCTGGCGCAAGGGATCGGCGCCAGCGGCCCGTCAAGCACGCGCACGACATGGCCGATCTTGATTTCGGAGGCCAACCGGGCAAGGCGGTAGCCGCCTTCCTTGCCTTTGCGGCTCTGGACGAAGCCGGCATTGCGCAACTCGCCCAGGATGGCATCGAGGAATTTCTTCGGGATATTATTGGCCACAGCGATGTCATTGACGAAGGCCAATTGGCCGGCCGGCAGGCCAGACAGATGCACGAGGGCCTTGAGGCCGTATTTGCCTTTTTTTGTCAGCATGCCCAGATCAACCCATAAAAGCCCCAACCACTCGCATCTGCCGACTGTTTGTGTGCAAATAATGACGTCTTCGCCCTGCGATGATGTTTCGCAAACAGCCACCAAATTGCACGTTAGGCATAAACGCGTTGATTCTTTGTAACGTTTTGCACTGAGAAGGCGGATATTCTGCTGATAACCAGGTTTTCGGCGTTCAAAAACGAAAAAAGCCGGCAGGGCGCCGGCTTTTCCGTCTACTCCGCAGATATCGCGGCCTTCAGCGGCTGCCGTAGGTCTGGTCGAGCAGGCCGCCAGCGGCGAAATGCTCTTTCTGTACTTTGTCCCAGCCGCCGAAGACGTCTTCCACCGTCAGCAGCCGGATATCGGGGAAATCGACCTTGTATTTTGCCGCCACAGCGGCGTCGCGGGCTCTGAGGCCGTTGCGGGCGGCGATGTCCTGGCCCTCCGGCGTGTAGAGGAAGTCGAGATAGGTCTTGGCCAGATCGCGCGTGCCGTGCTCGTCGGCAACCTTGTCGACGATCGCGACGGGGAATTCGGCCAGCAGGCTGACCGAAGGCGTGACCTGCTCGAACTTGCCGTCGCCATACTCCTTGCGAATGCCGCGCGTCTCCGACTCGAAGGTGATCAGCACATCACCGATCTCGCGCTGCACGAAGGTGGTGGTCGCGGCGCGGCCGCCGGTGTCGAAAATCGGCACGTTGTTGAACAGCTTGGTGATGAACTCCTTCACCTTGGCGTCGTCGCCCTTGAAGGCCTCCTTGGCGTAGGCGGTGGCCGCCAGATAGGTGTAGCGCGCATTGCCGGAGGTTTTCGGATTGGGGAAGATCACCTGCACGTCGTCGCGCACGAGATCGTTCCAGTCCTTGATATGCTTGGGGTTGCCGGCGCGTACCAGGAAGGACGGCAGCGAATAGAAGGGCGAGGCGTTGTCGGGAAAGTTCTTCTGCCAGTCTGCCGACACGAGGTCCTTCTTGACCAGGAAGTCGATGTCGGTGACCTGGTTGAAGGTAACGACATCGGCGCCAAGGCCCTCGGCGATGGCGCGCGCCTGCGCCGAAGTGCCGGCATGCGACTGGTCGACGGTGACGCCCGGATGCTGAGCGATGAAAGCCTTGTTGACCTGCACGAACAGTTCGCGGCCGACATCATAGGATGCGTTGAGCAGTTTGTCAGCCGACCAGGCCGGGGAGGATGCGAGGAACAGGCCGGCGACGGTGGCAAGCCCGAGGAAAAATCGCTTCATGAAAACAGGCTCCGATGCAATGTGTTTATGGTCGGACCATAGCCGGGGTGCGTGGTGTGCGACGAGGCATGGGTCCGGGGATCAATGCATCGCTTCTAGAAAACCTATCCCCGGAATAGAAGGTTCGTAGTTTTTTCTTTCAAGTGCGACTTCGCCTCGGTGGACGCCGATCGTTCCAATTCGTTTGACTGTTCCGAAAAAAGATACACATTGTGTATGCAGGTGTGCTACGGGAGCGACAAGGAGCGCTGCCATGACAAAGACCACACCCGAGACCCACGCCAAGCCTGTCAATCTGCGCATCCGAGAGGATGTGCGCATATTGATCGACCGTGCTGCGAAAATACGCGGGAAGACCCGCTCCGACTTTATGATCGATGCTGCATATCGTGCGGCCGAGGACACGCTGCTCGACCAGGCACTGATCAAGGTGGATCCCGAGAGCTATCGGCACTATCTCGACATCCTCGATGAGACGCCAAGCGGTGAAGGTTTTGCACGCCTTATGAACGTGCCCAGGCCGTGGCAGGGATGATACTATCGGCGCCCGCGCCTCTGGCCGAAAATCACGATCTCGACCTTTTTCGAAGCGGGACGGAAAGTCTCGACCAATGGCTTCGCCTGAGGGCGCGAGCCAACCAGGTCAGCGGCGCGTCGCGTACCTATGTGGTGGCGGAAGACGCGCGCGTTGTCGGTTATTCCTGCCTCTCTTCGGGCGGGCTTGATCTCGCGCAGGCACCCGGCGCCATTCGTCGCAACATGCCTGATCCCATTCCGATGGTCGTGCTCGGGCGTCTTGCCGTCGACGCGGGCTGGCAAGGCAAGGGGCTGGGTGCCGCGCTGCTGCAAGACGCCGTTTTACGGGCAGGTCGCGCCGCGACGATCCTCGGGATTCGCGGGATATTTGTTCATGCCATATCGGATGAGGCGAAAGCCTTTTACGAACACTACGGTTTTGCGGCTTCGCCGAAAAACCCAATGACCTTGGTGCTGTCGCTGAAAGGCGTGACGAAAGGATAGTCGTGTCGCTCGAAGCATGAATTAAGCCGACCGCCATCAGACCGAAACGTTCCGGGGTGCGATGGCAGGCGATGTCTCCTGTGCCGAGTTTTCCCGGGCCTTGCACCGTGGCGCTGTTTGGCATATACAAATGGCATATACAAAAGAGCTGCAACATGCCCCAGAACCGTCATTCAACAACGCCGCCCAAGGAGGCGAAGCTGTTTCGCAACAACCGCAGCCAGGCGGTGCGCATTCCTGTCGAGTTCGAGCTTCCCGGCGAAAAAGTCCTGATCAGCCGGGAAGGCGATCGTCTTGTCATCGAGCCGGTTCGCAAACCTGGCCTCACCGCGTTGCTCGCCCAGTGGGCGAAAGAGCCGCCGCTCGATCCTGAAGACGACTTCCCCGAGATCGACGACACGCCAGTCAAATCCGAGGACATTTTCTAGATGCGGTTCATGCTGGATACGAACATCATCAGCGACATGATCCGAAACCCGGCTGGCAAGGCCGCGAGGGCAATGTCGCGCGAGGGAGATGACGCGGTTTGCACCAGCATCGTGGTCGCCTCGGAATTGCGATATGGCTGCGCCAGGAAGGGATCGGCCAAGCTGCTCAAGAAGGTTGAAGACTTGCTGGCCGAGATTCCTGTCTTGCCGCTCGATGTGCCGGTGGATGCCGAGTATGGCGGACTTCGCGCCGAGCTTGAAGCGGCAGGCCAGACCATTGGCCACAACGATCTTTTTATTGCCGCTCATGCCTGTGCATTGGGCGCCACGCTGGTGACCGCCAACACGGGCGAGTTCAACCGGATCAAAGGCCTGAAGGTCGAGAACTGGCTGGCGTAGCCCTCGACCAGAGGATCAAGCCGCCGGAAAAAGTTTCCAGCGTCCGGGGCGAAACGCCACCCGGCTTTTCTGCGCCGCGGGGTGGTCGACGGGCAGTTCGATTTCGACCCGCTGGCGCTCTCCGCCGATCTCAAGCTCGACCCGGCGCGTGCCGGCGACGCGGCGGCTGGCGGCGACCGTGCCGGCGATACAGCCGCTGCAGCCGTCCAGCAGTTCGACATCATGCGGGCGGAAATAGAGCGTCGCATCGCCCGAGGGCTCGTTGGGCGCGGCAATCCCGATCGGACGGTCGGCGAGCCAGATCTCGCCATTCTCGACCTTGACGGGAAGCGAGCTTGATTCACCGATGAAGCCATAGACGAAGGGCGAGTTCGGCGTGTCGTAGATATCGTCGGCGGTGCCGACCTGCTCGATGCGGCCCTGGCTCATCACCACGACGCGGTCGGCAAGCTCCAGCGCCTCTTCCTGGTCGTGGGTGACGAAGACGGTGGTATGGCCGGTGGCGTCATGGATTTCGCGCAGCCAGCGGCGCAATTCCCGGCGCACCTGCGCGTCAAGCGCGCCGAACGGCTCGTCGAGCAGCAGCACCTTGGGCTCGATCGCCATGGCGCGCGCCAGCGCCACGCGCTGCCTCTGGCCGCCGGAGAGCTGCGCCGGATAGCGCTTTTCGAGCCCTGAAAGCTGGACGAGGTCCAGAAGCTCGGAGGCGCGACGGCGGATCTCCTGCGCCGGCGGGCGCGACGGTCCGTGCCGGACCTTCAGGCCGAAGCCGATATTGTCCGCCACCGTCATATGCCGGAACAGCGCATAGTGCTGGAAGACAAAGCCGACATTGCGCTCCTGGATCGACTTGTGCGAGGCGTCCTCGTCGCCGAAGAATATCTTTCCCCGTGTCGGCCGCTCCAGCCCGGCAATCAGCCTGAGCAGCGTCGTCTTGCCGGAACCGGACGGTCCCAGCAACGCGATCAGTTCGCCCGACTTGATGTCGAGCGAGACGTCGTGAAGCGCCGGAAACCGGTCAAACTCCTTGCGCACGTTGGCAACGCGAACTTCCATAGTGGTCCCTTTGTCAGTGCCCGCGTGTTGCGGCGATCTCGGCGCCGTAGCGCATCTCGAGAAGTGTTTTCAAGACCAGCGTGACGAGCGCCAGGCCCGCAAGCAATGAAGCGACGGCGAAGGCACCGACGGCGTTGTACTCGTTGTAGAGGATTTCGACATGCAGCGGCATGGTGTTGGTCAGGCCGCGTATGTGACCCGACACCACCGATACCGCGCCGAACTCGCCCATGGCACGCGCATTGCACAGGAGCACGCCGTAGAGCAGCCCCCATTTGACGTTGGGCAAGGTCACGTACCAGAAGGTCTGCCAGCCATTGGCGCCGAGCGAAAGCGCTGCCTCCTCGTCGCCATTGCCTTGTTCCTGCATCAGCGGGATCAACTCGCGGGCGACGAAGGGGAAGGTGACGAAGATTGTGGCCAGCACGATGCCCGGCACGGCAAACAGGATGACGATGCCATGCGCTTTCAGCCAGGTGCCGAGCAGCCCTTGGGCGCCGAACAGAAGCACATAAACGAGGCCCGATATGACCGGCGAGACCGAGAAGGGGAGGTCGATCAGCGTGGTCAGGAAGGCCTTGCCCTTGAACTCGAACTTGGCGATCGCCCAGGCGGCGGAGATGCCGAAGACGATGTTGAGCGGCACCGAGATCGCCGCCACCAGCAGCGTCAGCCGGATCGCCGAGCGGGTGTCGGCACTGCCGAGCGCTTCGGTGTAGGCACCGATGCCCTTGGCGAAGGCTTCGTTGAAGACGATGATCAGCGGCAAGAGCAGGAAAATGCCGAGGAAGGCGAAGGCGACGGCCATCAGAGCCAGGCGCGCAGGGCGGCTTTCCGTGACCGCCGCCGACTGGCTTTCATGATGCGGTTCGTAGGATTTGATCTCCGGGTCAGCCATAGCGCTTGCGGCTCCATGACTGTGCGAGGTTGACGACCAAAAGCATGATGAACGACAAAGCGAGCATGATCGCCGCGATCGCGGTTGCCGCCGGATAATTGTATTCCTCCAACCGAATAACGATCAGCAGCGGTGCGATTTCTGATTTGTAGGGCAAGTTGCCGGCGATGAAGATGACCGAGCCATATTCGCCGACGCCACGCGCGAAGGCGAGCGCGAAGCCGGTGACGATGGCCGGCGCCAGGCCCGGAAACAGGATGCGGGTGATGATCTGGAAGCGATTGGCGCCAAGCGTGGCGGCGGCTTCCTCCACTTCCTTGTCGATCTCCTCCATGATCGGCTGCACGGTGCGCACGACGAAGGGCAGGCCAATGAAGATCAGCGCGATGACGATACCGAGCGGCGTATAGGCTACCTTGATGCCGAGCGGCATCAGCAATTTGCCGATCCAGCCGTTCGGCGCGTAGAGCGTGGTCAGCGCGATGCCGGCCACAGCCGTCGGCAGGGCGAAGGGCAGGTCGACCATGGCATCGACGATGCGGCGGCCGGGGAAGCGGTAGCGCACCAGCACCCATGCGACCAGCGTGCCGAAGACGACGTTGACCGCAGCTGCGACGAAGGCGGTGCCGAAGCTGATTCTCAGCGCATTGATGGTGCGGCGATCGGTGGCGATCGCCCAGAATTCAGGCCAGCCAAGGGCGGCCGAGCGCCAGAGCAGCCCGGATAGCGGGATGAGGATAATGAGGGTGAGGTAGGCAAGCGAGAAGCCGAGCGTCAATCCGAAACCCGGAATTACGCTCGGCTGCCTGAATCGCCACCCCGCCTGGGCGGGTGCTGTGGTCATGTCGTCCTGAATATCGACTGCTTACTGGGGCTTGTAGATCTGGTCGAATATACCACCATCGCCGAAATGATAAGGCTGTGCTTTTTTCCAGCCACCAAACTGTGGATCGTCGATGGTTACGAGCTTGATCGGCGGCAGCTTGGCGAGGTCTTCGGCCGGCACCAGATCGGGCTTGGCAGGACGATAATGGTTCTTGGCGATGATCGTCTGTGCTTCTTTGGAATAGAGCCAGCTCAGATAGGCTTCGGCGACCTTGCGCGTGCCCTTGGCATCGACATTGGCGTCGACCACCGCCACCGGCGGTTCTGCCAGGATCGAGGTCGGCGGGTAGACGATGTCGAAATTGTCGGCACCGAACTCGTCGAGCGCCAGATAGGCCTCGTTTTCCCAGGCGATAAGCACATCGCCAAGACCCTTTTGCGCGAAGGTCACGGTCGAGCCGCGCGCGCCGGTGTCGAGCACCGGGGCATTGGCGTAGAGCTTGCCGACAAACTCCTTGGTCTTGGCCTCGTCGCCGCCGTCATTGGCGTTAGCGTAGGCCCAGGCGGCGAGATAGTTCCAGCGCGCGCCGCCGGAAGTTTTCGGATTAGGCGTAATCACCTGGACACCGTCCTTGACGAGGTCGCTCCAGTCGTGAATGCCTTTGGGATTGCCCTTGCGAACGAGGAAGATGATGGTCGAGGTGTAAGGCGCTGAATTGTTTTCGAATTTGGTGCGCCAGTCCGGATTGATCTTCTTCGCCTTCGAGACGATGGCATTAATGTCGCCTTCAAGTGCCAGCGTCACCACATCGGCGTCGAGGCCATCGATCACGGCGCGGGCCTGGGCGCCCGATCCGCCATGCGACTGCTGGACGGTGACCGTCTCTCCGGTCTCGGCCTTCCAATGCGCGACGAAAGCTTCGTCATAGGCCTTGTAGAGCTCGCGTGTCGGATCGTAGGACACGTTGAGAATGGTGGTATCGGCAAACGCGAAACCGAGCGTGCCGAACTGGACAGATGTGGCGACCAGTGCGCCGAGCAGTTTCCTGAAATGAGGTTTGGTCATTTTGCCTCCGTTGAACCCGCGCCAAATCTACCGAATTGGTAGAAATTAGATGCATTCAATGTTGCCTTTTTTGCCCCTCTTGAGAAAATGTTCGACGCCATTTAGCCGTTAGGAGAAATATTTTCCTCTTGCGGCCAAAGGAAGAATCCATGGCCCGGCCACTCAGCTATCTAGCAAGGGGCGGTGCCGAGGCAAGGTGTGGAATTTGGTCCGGTGCATCAATCGGCGGTGATGGGAAAGTCGAAACGCTGTCTGGCGAACGGTTCGCTTTTCAGCGTGAAGTGCCACCATTCCCTTGCATAGTTCTTGAAGCCGCCAGCGCGCATGGCGTCGACAAGCATCTTGCGGTTTGCCGCCGCTTCACTGGCAAGGCCGCGGTGGGCGGTTTCGCTCATCGGATCAAAGCAGTCGAAGCCGGTGCCGAAATCGAGCGTGTCGGCATCAACCGCGCCACAGGCCGGGTTGGGGCTGGACCTGCGGTCCGTCCGGGCGATGGCGACGTCGACGGTCGAGCCTCGTGAATGGGTCGACAGCTCTCCGACATAGCCGTTGGCGATCAGGTCGCTGCGCCTGACCTTCGGATACCATTGCGGATCGGGCGGCCCGCCCTCGCGCGTCCATTCATTCATGTCGGCGACGGCGCGGGCAGGGCGGTAGCAATCGAACAACACCAGGGTCAAGCCTTTGGCGGCGATCGCTTTCTGGACGGCGGACAGTGCCTTTGCCGCCTGCCCAGTGAGGATGCAGGCCGGGGCGTCATAGCCGTCCACCTTGCGATGCAGAAAATTATCCGATCCGGCGTAGCGTATGTCCTGGCGGATCGAGGGATCGACATCGGCGAGCCGGACAAAGCCGGCGGGCAGGGCATCGGCCAAAGCGGGGAGTGTGGTTGCCGCGATAAGGATTGTTGCTGCCAGTGCTGAGGCTGCTGACGATAGAAGATGGCGCGAGGCACCCCCTCTGCCCTGCCGGGCATCTCCCCCGCAAGGGGGGAGATTGGCAGCTTTGCCGTTGCGTATTGTCTTTGACAGTTGGCGAAAGCGGAAAGGACATCCGATCTCCCTCCTTGCGGGGGAGATGGCCGGCAGGCCAGAGGGGGGTGCCTCGGAACAGGCATGGGGTGAGTATCCTGCTATCCGCTGAGCCTGTGGAAAGCCAATTCCATGAATCGCTTGGCGCGATCTATTCGACAAACACCTTCACACTCGCCGCACGCCCCGCGGCGTCGATGACGGTCAGTGTCGAATAGCCGGCGCCGTCGGGCTGCCAGGTCGCGGTGCGGCGACGGTCGATGCCAGTGAGCGGCTTGCCGTTGGCCAGCCAGCGGAACGGCGCGCGGCCGCCTTGCAGCTTCAGCACAAGCGGCGAGGCGTCGGCAGAGCTGGTGCCGAGATCGACGCGGGCGCCGTCGGGCGGGAAGATGATGGTCGGTGCGGGTTCGGTCACTGTCGCCTGCACCAGGCCGTCCGACCCGGCGCCGAAGCGGGCGAGCGTCACCGGCAGGTCCTCGCGCCTGGGGTTGAACAGGCCGGGCGGCTTACCCGGCAAGGGGATGGTGGCCAGGCCCGAGCGGACAAAACCCTCGAACAGGATGGGAGCGGCCGAGACGTAGCCGGACAGGCCCGGCACCGCGCCGGCGTCGGGGCGGCCGACCCAGACACCCAGCACGTAGCGGCCGTCGAAGCCGACCGACCACGCGTCGCGGTAGCCGTAGGAGGTGCCGGTCTTGTAGGCGATGCCGCGCTGCAAGGCACCCTCGGGCGGCTTGACGCCCGACAATATGTCGATGATCTGCCAGTTGGCCTGACCATCGAGGATAGTGGCGCTGGTGCGCTCGGCACTGGGCGGTTCGGTGCCGTCATGCAGCGTGTGCGTCTTGCCGCCGTTGGCGAGCCCCGTGTAGAGTTGGACGAGATCGCGCAGCGTCACGCCAACGCCGCCAAGGCCGATGGCCAGGCCTGGCGCCTCGTTGACCGGCAGTATGGGGTTTACCCCGGCCTGGCGAAAGCGCGCCATCAGCCGCGTTGGCCCGACCGCGTCGAGCACGCGGATCGCCGGCACGTTGAGCGACAGTTGCAGCGCTTGCCGGATGCTGACATCGCCCTGATAGCCCATGTCGAAATTCTTCGGCCGGTAGCCGGAGAAATCGACGGGGCTGTCGTCGATCAGCGTTTCCTGCGCCACCAGGCCTTGTTCGAAAGCCAGACCGTAGATGAACGGTTTCAGCGTCGAGCCGGGCGAGCGGACGATCTTTGTCATGTCGATCCAGCCGGAGCGGCTGGCATCGAAGAAATTGGCCGAGCCGACTTCGCCAAGAATGTCGCCGGTGCGGGAGTCGGCCAGCACCATGGCGACCGACAGGCGAGGCCCAAGCTTGGTGGCGGCGTCCCTCGCCACCTGCTCCAGCCCTTCCTGGACGCTCTTGCGGATCGTCAGTTGCAAGGGTTGGCCGGGGACGGCCTTGGGCAGCATCGCATAGGCGGCGTGCGCGGCAAGCGCTGGGAGCGTGCGGCGCAGGCCCGCCACATCGTCGAGTGCGGCACGTGCGGCCTCGCGTTCGCCGAGCAGGCCGGAAGAGACCATGCGGGTCAACACCCGGTCGCGGGCGGCGTGGGCGATCTTCAAATTGCGGTCGGGCCGGCGCTTTTCCGGCAGTTGCGGCAGAGCGACGAGCAGGGCGGATTCGGAAACGGTGAGCCGCTTCGGTTCCTTGCCGAAATAGGCGAGCGAGGCGGCGCGCACGCCTTCCAGATTGCCGCCATACGGCGCCAGCGTCAGGTAGCGTTCGAGGATCTCGCGTTTGGACAGCCGCCGTTCGATCTGGATGGCGCGCAGCATCTGCTTGATCTTGGAGCCGAGGCTGCGGCTCTCGCGCGGCTCGATCAGCCGGGCGAGCTGCATTGACAGGGTCGAGCCGCCGGAGACGATGTGGCCGCTGGTGGCGAACTGGCCGGCGGCGCGCGCCAGCGCCAGCACGTCGACACCCTCATGGTCCCAGAAACGCTTGTCTTCGTAGGTGACCAGCATGTTGACGAATTGCTTGTCGACCTGGTCGAGCCGGGTTTCTAGACGCCAGTAGCCATCCGGCGTGGCGAAGGCGCGCAACAGTTGGCCATCGCGATCCTGCACTTCGGTCGAGACCGTGAGTTCGGCTGGCAGCGGGGGCGGGAAGGCGCGGTCGAGTTCCCAGAGGGACGCGACGGAGAGCGCGAGGATGCCGGCGCAGGAAGCTGCGGTTATGGCTGCCCGGCGCAGGAATTTTTTGGAGAGCATAGCGCCGCCCCTCATCCGCCTGCCGGCACCTTCCCCCCGTATAGTGACGGGGAGAAGGGGGCTTTCGTCAGCGCAATCGCCATTTTCATGATCGTTACCATCGACGCCTTACGGCGCCTTGATCTCCATCATGCCGGTGGCGGTGCGGGCCGAGTATTGCGGCCGGTACATGTCTTCCACCGTTGCCGCCGGATGGGCGTAAGTACCCGGTGTCACCGCGCGCACGACATAGGCGAGGGTCAGATTGTGGTCGTGGTCGCCGTCGGCCGGGTTGAACGCCGCGACGAAACGGTCGTCGCGGAATTCGAGATGGGCCGCATCGGTCTGCGCCAGCCACGAGAAGTTCGTCAACTGGGCGCTGGACACCAGGCCGGGATTGTCGATCTCGAAGCCGGCCGGCAGCAGGTCGGTGACCAGCAGGCGAGACGGCCATGTGTTCTGCTCGTTGACCTTGAGCACGACGACATAGCGTTCGTTCTGCGTCGCCTCGGTGACATTGGCTTCGGTGCCATCAAGTTTGTAGTAGGTGCGGCTGATGGTGAAGCCGTCGCCACCGGCCGGCAGGGGCTGGACCGGCGACGCCACCGTGGTGACGACGGCCTGCAGCGGGGTCTTGCCGGTGTTGGCGATGGTCAGCGGGCTGTCGACCAGGTCAGAACCTTCGACCTGGTTGGAATAGCCGCCGGAATGCGCAGCGCCATTGACGGTCAGCGTGATCGTATCATTGCCTTCCCTGAGCGCGCGGGCCGCCAGCAGCATCCAGGATTCGTCCTGGGTGCTGGTCCAGCGGGCTTCGGCGCGTTCCCTGGTCACCAGCTTGATCAGCTCCGGCACGATCGTCGGCACCGGCTTGGATTCCGCCGCCAGCGCCAGCATCGCCGCGCCGTCACGCAGCCGCGAGCCGTAGTCGGAGCGGTAGTAGTCATAGTCGGTGGTCGACTTGGCGAGCTGCAGGGCGGTCTTGAAGGTCGATTCCGCGCGTGGCGTATCGCCGTAGAGCGCCAGGCTCGCCGCCAGCTGGGCAACGGCCATCGGGCTCGAGAAGGCTTCGAGCTGGGTGTCCGCGTAGTAGCGCAGATCGCCGATCGAGGCCTTCTTGTTGCGGGCCAGAACATAGAGGGCGTAGGCGATCTCGCTGCCACGGTCCTGGACGCTCTGGTCGTAGCCGAGCGAGTTCTGCAAATTGCTCAGCGCCTGGTTCATGGCCAGGCTAGGCACGTCGTATTTCTGCTCGCGCGCCCTGGTCAGGAAGTCGGTGACATAGGCATCGAGCCACAGATCGCCGGAGCCCGGACCCCACAGGCCGAAGCTGCCGGCCGAGGCCTGGTAGCTCAGAACCTTGTAGATGGCGTCCTGGATGCGGCCATGGATGTCAGGATCGCTGGCCATGCCGATGCCGGATGCCAGCTCATTGACGTAGAGAAGCGGCATGGCGCGGCTGGTGGTCTGCTCGGCGCAACCATAGGGGTAGCGGTCGAGCGTCATCAACAGCGACGGCACGTCGAAGGCGGCGGCCTGCGAAACGCCGACGCTGACGGAAGCGCCATCGAGCAGGCTGGCGGCCAGCAGTTCCTTGTCGACGCGCAGCGCGCCGCCAGTGCCCTTGAGGTCGACCACCAGCCGGGTGGTGACCGGCAATTGCGCCGGGCGCACCGGCACATAGAGCGTCTGCTCGACCTTGGTGCCGTCGGCATGGGCAAGCTTGATGGTGAGCGAGGCATTGCCGGCCGTCTGAGCGATCAGCGGGACAGTCAACGTCTGGCGCTTGCCCTGGGCGAGCGTCAGCTTCTGGGGCAGGGGCTTGTCGCCGGTCGACAGGTCGCCCGTGGTTTCGATCGAGAACGCATAGTCGCCGGCCGGACCATCGGTGTCGGCGACGTCGAGGCGCATGACGGCGGCGTCACCAGGCGCCAGGAAGCGCGGCAGGCCGGCGGTGATCACCACGGGATCGCGCACGATGACGTCGGACTGAGCATGGCCGACCGCCTCCTTGGTCCAGGCGACGGCCATGACGCGCACGGTGCCGTTGAACTGCGGAATGTCGAAGTCGACCCGCGCCTTGCCGTCGGCATCGAGTTCGACGATACCGGAGAAGAAGGCGACCAGCTTTTCGGTCGGCGGGCTGCCTTGCGCCTGCATGTTGGCGCCGTCGCCGCCGGTCCTGAGCTTGCCGGTGTTGCCAAGCGAGCCGTCGATCAGGCGGCCGTATATGTCGCGGATTTCCATGCCTAGCATGCGCTGGCCGAAGAACCAGTTCTCCGGGTCCGGTACCTTGTAGTTGGTCAGGTTGAGGATGCCGACGTCGACGGCGGCAACCATGACGTAGGCACTGCTTCCCGGCTGCACGCCGGCGACCGAAACCGGGATCGACAGCTGTTGGCGCGGCATGGTCTTGTCCGGCGGCGTCAAGGTGACGGCCAGCTTCTTCGAGCCCGGATCGACCTTCAGCCATTTCACGCCGATGGCGCGCGCCGGCATGCGCGTTTCCTGCGCCTCGCCCGGCCGGAACAGGGTTGCGGTGACATAGGCGCCGGCGCCCCAGTCGTCGCCGACCGGTATGTCGACAGTGCTGCCGCCGGCCGGCACTGATGCCGTGACGGTCTTCAACAGCTTGTCGGAGCCGATGTTGATGAGAAGTTCGCCGCCAAAGTGCGGCGAGACTTTCAGCTTGGCCACTTCGCCGGCGGCATAGTTGTCCTTGTCGAGTGCGATTTCGAGGCCGTCAGGCGTTTCGGTGGTGGTCGAGGAGACATACCAGCCGGCATCGAACTCGTAGCTGGTTGCCGGTCCCTCGGGATCCGATGTCTCGACCTCAAGCCGATACTGGCCCCAGTCGACCGGCAGGGAGACGGTCGCGTCGCCGTCGGCGCTGAGGTCGACCTGGCCGTTAGCGATCGACTTGGTGAAGGTCACCGGCTCGTAGTTCCAGGAATTGTTGGAGCGGTACCACTGGTAATTGCGCTCGACTTTGACCAGCGTCCACTGCGCGCCTTTCAGCGCCTCGCGCTTGCCGTCGGGATCGACGGCGATCAGGCTGAACTTGGCGGTGCCGCCCTGCGGCACCTCATTGTCGGCGAAATCCGGACGGATGCCGATCATATGGCCTTGCGGGCGGATCCCGATGTTGAGCGAACGCTCGATGGCGCGGCCGCCGGTTTCGCGCATCCTCACCGTCACCTTAGCGTCGACCAGCTTGGTGGTCGAGGGCAGTTGCTCGACGGAGACCGGGAAGGTCGCCTTGCCGTCATCGCCAACCACCGGCAGATCGGCCAGGGGAGTGACCGTGGGTTCGGCGGACTGCTCGTCGGCGAGACCGAAGGAAAAGCCCTGGAAGCGGTCCCAGTCGCGCGACGTCGACAGCGTCAGCTCGCCTTCCAGCGCCAGGCCCGCCGCCGGCGCGCCATAGAGGAAGCGGCCGTCAATGTCGATATTGGCGGTTTCGCCCAGGGCGATTTCCTGCTTGTCGGCCTTCATGTCGAATTCGATGCGATCCGGTACGAAATCCTCGACCAGGAACATGTGGCTGGCCACCGCCGGCTGCTTGGGATCGGTGTAGATCGACACCGACCAGGTACCGCGCATGGCGTTGGGTTCGAGCGGCAGGTCGACGGCATGGCCGCCCGCGGATGCGCCGTCACTGACGATACGGCGGTTTTCGACACCGTCGGGGCGCGAGAAGATGAAGGTCAGCGGCAGGTTCTCGACTGCCTTGGCGGCGCCGTCGCGAGCAAGGGCCGCGACATGAACATCCTCGCCGGCGCGGTAGATACCGCGTTCGGTCCAGGCATAGACGTCAAGCGCACCGGGCGCCGCGCGCCCGGTGACGCCGCGGTCGGACAGATCGAAGCCGGCCCGGCCCATGTCGAGGAAGACGAAATCATTGTCGCCCTGCTTGGCCATCAGCACGGCCGGCACCATGCCGCCGTCGCCGCGCGTCAGGCCGGGGTTGAAGACGGCATGGCCGTCAGCATCCGATGTCGCCGTGCCGAGAACCTCATTGTTCCTGGCAACCAGGGTCAGTTCGGCGCCTGCTATCGGCTTGGCACTGCCCAGCGAACGGGCAAAGACATTGAGCCCGTCCTGGCCGGTATAAGTCGACAGGCCGATGTCGGAGACGACGAACCATTGCGTGGCCATCGAATTGTAGTCGTCGCTCTTGTCGTTGACGGCCTGGGCGGTCAGCACGTAAACGCCGGGCTTGCGCTGCGGCACCGCCTCGTCGACCGGGAAGGAGGTGGTGACCTCCTTGTTGAGATCATTGGCGATGTCGAGCTGGCCTTGCCAGACCGGCGCGCCCATCTGCTCGGAAATGTTGGAGATGTCATAGCCGTCGAGCTGGTGCAGGAACTGGTAGCCCGACAGAAGCTGGGCCAACGAACGGTCGCCGATGCGGTAGAGCTTCATTTCGGCGGCGTTCATGTTGACGGTGACGATCGGAATGCCGCGGCGCGCGCCGGCCGGCAGCACGAAGCTGTCACCCGTGAAGCGGGCGGACGGTGCGCGGTCCTGCACATAGATCGACAGCACCACGGGTGCCGCGGTCACTTCGCCGATTGCCGCCGGCAGGCCGGCGCGGAAGGTGACGTCGTAGTGCTGGCCATGCTCCAGTCCTTCGACGCAGATTTGCTTGTCCTTGGCCTCGACGCCCTTGGGTGGCGCGTTGTCGACGGTGACGAACTGCGCGTAGTCGACGCCGGTCTTGACCAGATCCTCGGAGAATTGCGCGCAGATGCGCGGCGCGCTGGTGTCGGCGTCGACGGTATGGTCGATCACGCGAAAACCCTTGCGGGCCTTGAGATCGGCATAGTCGGCCTGGACCGCCGGCGAAGGGTTCAGCGCAAGGCTGGCCTCATAGGCCTGCAGCGCCGGCCGGTAGAGATCGCGCTTGTCGAGCCCATTGCCGAGCAGCGCCAGCACTTCGGCGCGCGTCTTGGTGGTGCGCAGCAATTTATAGGCATTGAAAGCGGCCGACGTGCCGTTCGCCGGCAAAGTGGATGCTTCGGAGGTGCTTGCGGCGGGCTGAACGGCCAGCGTTTCACGCGCCAGGTTGAGCCAGAGCTGGCCATCATCGGGCAGCACCGAGACCGCGGCCTCGTATTTCAGCATGGCGGAGCGGTGATCGCCGGTCAGCACGGCCTGTTCGGCGGCGTTAAGCAAGGCAGCCATGCCTTCTGTCGGTCTATCATAGGCCGGGCCGAGCAGCTTGTTGCGGTATTGCTGGGCCTGATCGGCCATCCAGTTGGGGAAGAAAGCGAGTTCCGGCGGCGCGCCGATATCAGGATCGCCATCGATGTTGACGACCTTGCCCGCGACCGCGCCGTTGAAGGTTTTCAACTGGTTGTAGTCGGATTTGAGGAAGCACCATTTGGCTTTTTTGTTGTAGGTGAAGGCGCGGCAGGCCGGGTCTCCCAGGCACGTCGTCTTGCACTGGTCGATTGTCACATTCTGGTCGGACCTGAGATCAAAGCCGAAATAGTCGGAATTGTCCGTTGTCGCTATTCGCCGGGCCTCGGCCGCTTGCGCGGCGCTGCTCCAGGCCAGGACATTGGCCCAGGCGAAAAACAGAAGAATCAGGATAGACAGACCACGAGCCGCGCGCATTGCCATAACACCCCTCCAGACACAGCTGACGTCCGGGCATGATCAAGCTTCAGTCAGGCTTGTCAACACAAGGACGCGGCAGGGTTCCGCCTGCCAGCGGTTTCCTTTCCGGCCGATGACCGGTAGTACCTCCATAGGACAGGGGATCACGCATTCTTGCGGCGACGCAAAAGGTGTGAATTCCAAGCCCGCCCTATTTCAGACAATTGGATTGTGGCCCCTTTACGAGCGCTTCAGAACTTCATTCCAATTTTAGTTTTGTAATCTAGGTTGTCTTAATGCCGGCGCATGAAGAGCAGATGTCAGGAGGTCGCGCGCCAGGGCGTGCGCTTCCGCGCGCCCTGCTGCTGGCCATGATGTGCTCGACCGTGCTCGTCGCCGAATCGCGCCCGGCGGCCGCTTTCGAGCTTTTCGGCATCAAGCTGTGGGGATCGTCCAGCGACGAGGATGCAGATATCGTCGATCCCCTGCGCTACGCCGTGACCATCAATGCCCCCGACGCCGACAAGGATCTGGTCAAGAAGCTCGAAAATGCCTCGGCGCTGAAGAGTGACGAGGAGCGTCCGGTTTCAGGCTCGCTCGGGCTGATGGCCAAGGCGCGCAGCGACCGCGAACAGCTTGTCGCCGCGCTTTATGCCGATGCCCGTTACGAAGGCGTCGTCACCGTCACCATAGACGGCAAGCCGCTCGACGATTTGCCGCCGGATGCCGAATTCAAGGGCCCCCAGCCGATTCCGGTGGTTGTCGATGTCGCCAGCGGGCCGAAATTCACCTTGGGCAATATCAGGCTGCAAGGCGACGCGGCAGGACTGATGAGCGCCGATTATGGCCTGATATCAGGCGGCGACGCCGGATCCGGCGCGGTGCTCAAGGCCGAGGCGCTGATCGTGCGGACGCTGAAGGAGCAAGGCAGACCGCTGGCGGAGGTGACGGACCGCCAGATCGTCGCCGACCATGCGACCTCGACGCTCGACGTGACGCTGACGGTCGCCGCCGGACCGGTCGCCGGCTACGGCCCGACCACGGTGGAAGGCACCGAAAAGGTCGACCGCGACTTCACCGAATACATGACCGGCCTCAAGCGCGGCCGGCAATACTCGCCGCAAGAAATCGACGACGCGCGCGACCGGCTGCTGGCGCTCGAGGTCTTCAACAGCGTGACGTTCAAGGAAGCCGACACGCTCGATGCCGACGGCAACATTCCGATCGGCGTCCAGGTCAGCGAGCGCAAGCCACGCTATTTCGGCATCGGCGGCACCTTCTCCAACACCGAGGGGCTGGGCCTGGAAGGTTATTGGGGCCACCGCAATTTGTTCGGCCGGGCCGAGAAGCTGCGCATCGAGGGCAAGATCAGCGGCATCGGCAGCAACGA
The DNA here is from genome assembly GCF_040321855.1 of Mesorhizobium sp. M0227. Classification (NCBI taxonomy): domain Bacteria; kingdom Pseudomonadati; phylum Pseudomonadota; class Alphaproteobacteria; order Hyphomicrobiales; family Phyllobacteriaceae; genus Mesorhizobium; species Mesorhizobium sp. M0227. The sequence continues at coordinate 43,265 of NZ_JAMYSJ010000033.1, forward strand.
TCTCGGCGAACTCAACTACAATGCCGGCATCATGTTCGAGAAGCCGGGCGTGATCGGGCCGGCATCCAAGTTCTTCGCCAGCGTCAAGACGGTGCTCGAACATCCTGACGCCTACGACCATTTCTCGGTCAAGGGCAGCACCGGCCTGTCCTACGAACTGACCAAGAAGCAGACGGTTTCGGCGGAAGTGGCGCTCGACTATTCCCGCATCCACGATGCTTTCGGCAAGCACAAATACCTGATCGCCAGCATTCCGCTGCAATATGTCTACGACAACCGGGACAACCGGCTGAACCCGACAAGCGGCTTCCGGGTGCTGGCCTATGCCGAGCCCAGCTACGACATTTTGAGCGGTGCGGCGTTCCTGAAACTGAGAGGCGAAGGGTCGGCCTATCAGTCGCTGGATTCGGCTTCGAAGTTCGTCCTGGCCGAACGTGTCGCTATCGGTTCGATCGTCGGCACCAGCCTCGAACATGTGCCGGCCGACCGGCGCTTTTATTCCGGGGGCGGCGGTTCGGTGCGCGGCTATGCCTATCAGGGCATCGGACCCAAGGACTTCACCGGCCAGCCGATCGGCGGCCTGTCATTCTTCGAAACCTCGGTCGAGATGCGCATCGCCATCACCGACACGATCGGCATCGTGCCGTTCGTCGATGCCGGCACCGTGTCGACCAAGTCGGTCCCCGATTTCGCCGACGTCAAGGTCGGCGCCGGCGTCGGCCTGCGCTATGTCACGCCGTTCGGGCCACTGCGCATCGATGCCGCCGTGCCGCTCAACCGCGATCCGGGTGACCCGCATTTCGGCATCTATGCCGGCATCGGACAGGCATTCTGAGCGATGAAAACAGTCTGGCGCATCCTCCGCATTGTTCTCTACACGCTGCTGATCGTGGTTGCGGGAGCGATCGGCGCGCTGGTGGTGCTGACCAAGACCGAGCGCGGCCGCGACAATCTCGCCGGCATCATTTCGCGGCTGGCCTCGGACGACGACCGCAAGATCACGGTCAGCGGCATAGACGGCATCTGGTCCGGGGCGCTCAGCGTCGATCATGTCGTGCTGGAGGATCGCGGGGGCGCCTGGCTGGTGGCGCGCAAGGTGGCCGTCGACTGGTCGCCGCTGGCGCTGCTGTCGAAAAGCTTCAGCGCCGACCGTATCGCTGCCGAGCGCATCGAACTGGCCCGCCTGCCGGTGGCCGGCACGCAACAGCCTGCGCCGAGCGGCACGACGACGCTGCCGATTTCCATCGACATCAAGCAGATCGACCTGCCCGAGATCGCGCTGGGGCAAGACCTTGCCGGCAGCGGCATCGCCGAGCTTGCGGCCAAGGGATCGGTCAAGGCCGATGCCGCGCCGCTGGCGGTCGAGACGGTGCTCAACATCACCCGCCATGACGGCAAGCAAGGTAATGTCGACGCCAAGATCCACTTTGCGCCGGCAGACAACAGGCTCGATCTTGACCTGAAGGCCTCGGAGCCGGCAGGCGGTATCATCGCCAACCTGCTCAAGCTGCCCGACACGCCGCCGGTCGACATAAATGTCTCGGGCACCGGGCCGCTCGCCAATTGGAACGGCATCGGCACGTTCTCGGTCGACGGCAAGATCGTCACCCAGCTGACGGGTCGCCACCAACTGACCGACAAGGGCAATCATATCGAGGCCAAGGGCGATGGCGATTTCGCTCGCTTCCTGCCTGAGAATCTCAAGCCGCTGTTTGCCGGCAAGACCAGTTTCGACATTGCCGGCACCGCCACATCGGCCGGTGGCGTCAGTGTCGACCGCGCCAACATCGACAGCGATGCGGTGCACGGCACCGCGACCGGCATTGTCGATCCTGCCGGCGCCAGCGACCTCTCGGTCGAACTCGCCGCCAAGGGTCCACCCGTGGTGATCAGCGTCGGCAGCAAGGCGCAGCCGATCACGCTGGCGATCAGCAATGCCACCGCCCGCGCCTTCGGCGACGGCAAGGCGCCGATCATCGACATCGGCGCCTCCTTCGTCTCCATCGTCGCCGGCGGCACGCGGCTGGATGACCTGGCGGCGCAGATCCATTCCGACGGCTTCGATATCCAGAACCGCGCCGGGCCGGTCACCGTCAAGCTGGAGGCGGGCGGCCTCAACACCGACGTGGCGACGCTGGCGCCGCTGATCACCGGGAAGATCGACGTCGATCTGGCCGGGTCGGTCAGCAAGGACGCCATTGCCATCGACCAGGGCACGCTGCGTTCCGACGCGCTCAACGCTTCGCTGACCGCGACGGTGGCGCTTGCCGACCTGTCGATGCAGCTGAAGATGAACGCGGATGCCGTGGCGACGGCCTTTCCGCCGCAGATCGCCTCGGTGCTCGGCGCCCGGGTGAAATTCTCGGCAAGCGCGGCCCGCGATCCACAAGGGTCCTTCGCCGCCAACTCGATCGAGTTCACGTCCGGCACGCTTAGCGCCGCCGGCACGGCCAGCATGCAAGGCACCGACATCCAGGCCGACATCAAGGGCAAACTGGGCGACGTTTCCGTGCTGTCGCCGACGGTCGGCGTGCCAGTTGCCGGTGGCGTCGATTTCGCGCTGTCGGCAAGTGGCGCCATGACGGCGCCGGATTTCACCGTTACCGCCGACAGCGACAGCCTGACGGCATCGGGCCGCACGGTGAAGAGCATCAAGCTGACGGCAAGCGGCAAGGCCGATATCACCAGTCCCGCCGCCAACGTATCGCTGACCGGCTCCGTCGACGACCAGCCGCTCGACATCAAGGCAGCGCTGGTGACGAGCGAAGGCAAGCGTTCGATCAATGGTTTTCTGGTCTCGCTCGGCGACAACAAGGTCTCGGGCGATCTCGCGCTCGACGACAAATTCATGCCGCTCGGCACGCTGACGCTCGATGCACCTGCCATCGACCAGCTGGCCGCACTTGCCGGCCAGGCGATAACGGGCGATATCGACGGCACCATCCGCTTTGCCAAGGAGGGCGACGCGCCCTCCGTCGCCATCGATGCCAAGAGCACGTCGATCGCGCGCGGCGAGGTGACGGCCAAGGCCATCACGGTCAATGCGCTGATCGCCAATTATCTCAAGGCGCCGGCGATCGCGGGTTCGATCAAGGCCGACAGCGTCACCTCCGGAACCACCGAAATCGGCGGCATCGGCGTCGACCTGAAGCGCGACGGCGACTGGACCAATTTCACCGGCGGCGCCACCATAGCGGGCATTCCGGCAACCGCTGCCGGCCGGGTGAAGATCGCCGACGGCACGACCAGCGTCGAGATCGCCTCGGGCGAAGCCACTGTTCGCGGCATCAAGGCGGCAATCGCCCAGGCGTCGACACTGAGCATTGCCAACGGCACGGCCAGCATCGAAAGGCTGGCGCTCGATGTCGGCGGCGGTTCGGTGACCTTGTCGGGTACCGCCGGCCAGACGCTCGACCTCGCGGCGCAATTTTCGGCACTGCCCGCATCGCTCGCCAATGATTTCTCGCCCGGCCTCGATGCTGGGGGCACGCTCAGCGGCACGGCTGGTGTGACCGGACCGCCGGCCGCTCCCGATGTCCGCTTCAATGCGCAACTGGCCGGTATCGAAACCAGCCAGACCCGGCAGGCCGGGCTCGGGCCGCTCGCCGTCGATGCGGCCGGCAGCTATACCTTGGCCGGCGGCGTGATGCTCGATCAAGCGACGCTGACCGGCGACAAGATTTCCGGCAAGGCGACCGGCACCCTCAACCCGAACGGCGCCAGCGATTTTGCGCTCGATCTCATATCATCCGGCCCCAGCCTGCCCCTGACTGTCGGCAGCGCCGAGAGCCCGGTCAAGATCGAGATCCAGTCCTTGTCGGCAAAGGTGGCGGGCCAGAGCACGCGGGCCCGCCTGGATGTCTCCGCGATCCTGCCCTCGATCGTCACCAGTCCGGCGAGGGTGGACGGGCTTGCCTTGGCGTTGCATTCGGATGCGTTCGATCTCAAGAACCGTGCAGGGCCGGTTTCCGGCACAGTGTCGGTGGACAAGGTCGGTCTCGACAATCCGGTGATCGCGCCGCTGATCGCCGGCAAGGTCACGGCAGCCGTCAGCGGCCGCCTGACGGCCGACCTGTTTGCCATCGACAGCGGCTCGCTCAAGAGCGATGCGTTGAACAGCCAGGTCGCCGGCCAGGTATCGCTGCGAGACGGTGCCATCGACCTCAATCTCAAGGCGGATGCCCCATCGTCGGCCTTGCCGGCGGCGGCGCGCGGCATGCTTGGCGAACGCGCTGAGATCAGCGCCACGCTGAAGCGCGATCCCAAGGGCAGCATCAACATAGGCGGATTGAAGCTGGCCTCGGGTGCGCTGACCGCCGACGGGCAAGCCAGCCTTGCCGACAACAAGGTGGCCGCCGACATCAAGGGCGCGCTGAGCGACATCTCTCTGCTGTCGAAGGATGCCAAGGGCGCCATCGCCTTTGCGTTGAACGCACAGGGGCCGGCCACCGCGCCGGACCTGTCACTGACGGTCGACAGCGACAGGCTGCTGGTGGCGGCGCGAGAGATCACCGGGTTGAAGCTGACCGCCACCGGCAAGGCCGATGCCGCCAATCCGGCAGCCAACGTGCAACTGACCGGCAATGTCGCCGGCCAGGCGCTGCAAGGCAGCGCGGTGCTGGCGACGGCTGACGGCAAGAGCGCCATCAACGGCCTGCTGCTGTCGCTGGGCAAGAACAGGATCTCCGGCGATCTGGCGCTGGACGAGAAGTTCGTGCCTGTCGGCACCATCGCGCTCGACCTGCCCGATATCGGCCCGCTGGCGGCACTGGCGCTGGAAAAGGCCGAAGGCGACGTACGCGGCACGATTGCCTTCTCGAAGAATGGCGCAGCACCCCAGGTCGCCATCAAGGCGGCGACAGCGTCGATCACGCGCGGCGACCTCCAGGCGAAAGCCGTCTCGATCGATGCGCTGGTCGCCAACTATCTGGCGGCGCCCGTGATCTCCGGAAAGATTCGCGCCGACACCGTCATTTCGGGCGGCACCGTGATCAGCGGCATCGATGTCGATTTGAAGCGCGACGGCGACTGGACCGGTTTTTCCGGCGGCGCCACAGTCAAGGGCATTCCGGCACAGGCTGCTGGCCGCGTGAAAGTGGCCAACGGCACGACGACCATCGAGCTTGCCTCCGGCCAGGCGACCGTCCAGGGCATCAAGGCGGCCATTGCCCAAGCCTCGACCGTCAGCATCGCCAATGGCACGACGACGCTGAACAGGCTGGTGCTCAACCTTGGCGGCGGTACGGCGACGGTAACCGGCAAGGTCGGCGCGGCGCTCGACATCAACGCGACGCTGGCGCGGGTGCCGATGTCGCTTGCGAACAGTTTCTCGGCCGGCCTTGACGCCGCCGGCTCGATTTCGGGCACGGTGAAGGTGACGGGCGCGCCGGCCAGCCCTGCGGTCGCCTTCACTATCGATGCGGCGGGCGTGCAAACATCGCAGACCCGAGGCGCTGGTGTCGGGGCGGTGAGTGTTTCCTCGTCGGGCACCTTCGGCGCCAACAAGCTGACCTTCACCGCCAATGTCAGCGATGGAGCCGGCCTTGGCCTGAAGGGCGGCGGCAGCGTGACGACGGCCGGCACGCCGGCGCTGGTGCTCGACTTCAATGGCGCCGTGCCGTTCGGCCTGCTCAGCCAGAAGCTCGCCGCGCAGGGCATGTCGCTGACGGGCACGGCCAATGTCAACGTGCAGGTGCGCGGTCCCGCGACATCGCCCGTCATCGGTGGCAGCGTCAGCACCTCCGGTGCGCGCCTTGTCGATGCGCGCTCCGGCCTCGCCGTCAACGATCTCGCCGCCGATGTCTCGATTGCCGGCGGCGTCGCCAGGATCAACCGGCTGACCGGAACGCTGTCCACGCGCGGCAGCCTGTCGGCCAGCGGCACGGTCGGCATCAACCCGGCGCAGGGTTTTCCGGCCGATTTGTCGATCAAGCTGGTCGACGGCCGCTATACGGACGGAAGGGTGGTGACCGCCAATCTCGGGGGCGACCTGACGATCAAGGGACCGCTGACCTCCGCACCGGTCATTGCCGGCACCGTGAATCTCGCCAAGACGGTGATCACGGTTCCGGACAAATTGCCGGGCTCGCTGGCGGCGCTCGACGTCAAGCACAAGAACGCGCCAGCTGCGGTCAAGGCACAGGACAAGGCGCTGCGGCCGCCGACGACCAGCGGCAAGGGCGGCGGTAGCGGCCTTGCGCTTGATGTCACGGTCAACGCCCCGAACCAGATCTTCATCCAGGGCAGGGGCGTCGATGCCGAACTTGGCGGCTCACTCAGGCTGACCGGCCCGGCCTCGTCGCCGCAAGCGGTCGGCACCTTCACCTTGCAGCGCGGACGGCTGTCGATCCTCGGCAAGCGGCTGACCTTCACCGAAGGCACGGTCGGGTTTTCCGGCTCGCTGGTGCCCTATCTCAATTTGACGGCGACCACGACGACGACCAGCGCCACCGTCACCATCGTGGTGTCGGGCGAAGCGACCAATCCGAAGTTCACCTTCTCCTCCGTGCCGGCACTGCCCGAGGACGAGGTGCTGGCGCAATTGATCTTCGGCCGCTCGATGTCGAACCTGTCGCCGCTGCAGATCGCCCAGTTAGCCGAGGCCGCCGGGCAACTGGCCGGCGTCGGCGGCTCGACGTCGCTGCTGGAAAACCTGCGCAGCGCCATTGGCGTCGACGATCTCGACGTCACCACCGACGACCAGGGCGGCACGGCGGTTTCGGCGGGCAAATACCTCAACGACCGCACCTATGTCACGATCCAGAAGGGCGACAAGCCGGGCTCGGGCAAGGCGACGATCGACCTCAATGTCGGGCGCGGCGTCAAGCTGCGCGGCGAGGCCAACGATGCCGGCGAAGCCAAGGGCGGCATCTTCTACGAGAAGGAATACTGATAGTTCGGCAGGGCTTTTGGCCTCATGATGGATCGATTCTGGCGCTGTTCGGGCTGGAGTAAATGTCTCAGTTTAATCGACTATCGAGATTCCAGAAGAATCCGTCGGACAGTAGCAAATTTGCGCCAAGACTGTCGTTATCACGCGAACCGCTCCCCTTTCAAAGTTGCACATTCCCTAACATGTTCTCAATCCACGCCGTCTTTGACATCATGGCTTGGATGCGGAATGTTAAAAGGCGGAAAGCCAACAATGGGAGTTAAGTCATGACAATTTATAAGAGTAACGGCGATCGCGTTCCGGATCACATCCTGGCCATGGCCGAAGAAGCCAAGGCAGGCAAGGTGGACCGCCGCGAATTCCTGGCCATGGCCAGCGTCTTCGGCGCATCGACGGCAATGGCCTACGGCTTGCTCGGCCTCGCCGATCCGACGCCGGCGAAGGCCGAAGAGGTAAAGGGCAAGAAGGGCGGCACGCTGAAGATCGCCCAGTGGATCAAGGATCCCAAGGACCCGCGCAAGGCCGACTGGTCGGAAATCGCCAATGCCGAGCGCCAGGCGCTCGAGCCGCTGGTCAAGTACACGTCCGAATACACGTTCCGCCCCTATCTGCTGGAAAGCTGGGACGTCAACGACGATGCCACGCAGTACACGCTGCATGTGCGCAAGGGCGTCACCTGGTCGAATGGCGATGCCTTCACAGCCGATGACGTCATCTTCAACCTGAAGCGCTGGGCCGACAAGAAAGCCGAAGGCAACTCCATGCCCGGCCGTCTCGGCTCGCTGGTCAAGGACGACAAGCTCGACGAAAGCGCCGTGACCAAGCCGGACGACCACACGGTCGTGCTGAAGCTCACCAAGCCGGACATCGCGCTGATTCCGAACATGTGCGACTATCCCGGCCTCATCGTCCACAAGACCTTCGACGAGAAGGGCGGCGACTTCAAGGCCTGCCCGATCGGCACCGGTCCGTTCGAACTCGTCTCCTACGATGTCGGGCAGAAGGTGGTCTACAAGCGCCGCACCGACGACAAGTGGTGGGACGGCGAAGTGTTCCTCGACGGCCTGGAATTCATCGACTACGGCACCGATCCGGCAGCCATGGTCAGCGCTTTCGAAGCCGGCGAAGTGCACACCAATTTCGAGACTTCGGCCGACTATGTGTCGATCCTCGACGGCATGGACCTGGTGAAGTCGGAGATCGTCACCGCGTCGACCATCGTCTGCCGCACCAACGTCAACAACAAGCCCTATGGCGACCAGAAGGTGCGCAACGCGCTGCAGCTTGCGGTCGACAACAATGTCGTCTTGCAGCTCGGCTACGGCAATGCCGGTTCGGTCGCCGAAAACCACCATGTCTGCTCGATCCATCCGGAATATTACGAGCTGCCCAAGGTTGCCCGTGATCCGGCCAAGGCAAAGGCGCTGATGGCGGAAGCCGGCCAGGCCGACTTCGAACACGAGCTGATCACTGTCGATGAAGACTGGCACAAGAACACCGGCGATGCGATCGCCGCCCAGCTGCGCGACGCCGGCATCAAGGTGAAGCGCACCGTTCTGCCGGGTTCGACGTTCTGGAACGACTGGACGAAGTATCCGCTGTCGATGACCAACTGGAACATGCGCCCGCTCGGCGTCCAGGTTCTGGCCATCGCCTATCGCACCGGCGAGGCCTGGAACGAGGCCGGCTGGTCGAATCCGGACTGGGATGCCAAGCTCAATGCGGCGCTCGCCGTTGCCGACGCCGCCAAGCGCAAGGAGATGATGAAGGAAATCGAGCAGATCCTGCAGGATTCCGGCATCATGATCCAGCCGTACTGGCGCAAGCTCTACAGCCACTCGGTCAAGGCGGTGCAGAATTACAAGATGCACCCGACCTTCGAGCGCGACTACGGCAAGATCTGGCTCGACCAGGCTTGATCGCACCGACATTGGGGGAAGAGGCTCGCTCCCTTCCCCCGCTCTTTGCATCGTCCGTCCCTGCTGGTCCGCACTTTCTCAAAAAAATTGCGGACTCGCGGGCAAGGCCATGCAACAAAAACAGGGTTGATCGCATCCGAAGGCCTGTTTGACAGCCAGCCCCGCCGGTTACGGCAGGGTTGGCTTTCATAGCCGGCTCAAACCCCAACCCATCGGCAGGGGGCCGCCATGCTTTCCTTCGTTATCAGGCGTCTTGGCACCATGGCATTGACGATGCTGTGCCTGACCATGGTCGTCTTCTTCCTGATCAACCTCGAACCCAATCTGAAGAAGCTGGCGATCAGCCAGACCGAAATGCATACGTCGGCCGAGCAGCTCGAGAGCTGGCTGGTCAACCATGGCTATCGGCAGAACTTCTTCGTCCGCTATGGGCAGTGGCTGGGCGTGGTGCCCAAGCAACCTGTGACAGACCCGGCGACCGGCAAGCCGGCGCAGCGTTTCTCCTTCTGCAACGATCCGCTCGTGCCGACCCTCGCCGGCGTTTTCCAGGGCGATTTCGGCTGCTCGACCAAGTTCAAGGCGACCGTCGCCTCAAAACTGTTTCCGGCACTCGGCGCTACGGGCATCCTGATGTTCTGGGTGCTGGTGGTGATGGTGCCGATCTCGCTGCTGATCGGCATTCTGGCCGGCATGCGCGAGGGGTCGCGAACCGACCGGGTGCTGTCCGTGGCGTCGATCGCCTCGACGGCGACGCCTGAATATGTGTCGGGCGTCATCTTCACCGTCGTCTTCGCGTCATGGCTAGGCTGGCTGAACGGCTCGGCGGCTTCGGCCAGCCAGGGCATTACCTTCTACAATTTCACTTTGCCGGTGATGACGCTGGCGATCTACGGCATCGGCTATATCGCCCGCATGACGCGTGCTTCGATGGTCGAAGTGATGACGCAGCAATATATCCGCACTGCCAGGTTGAAGGGTCTTTCCTTCGGCAGCGTCGTGGTCAAACATGCCTTGCGCAATGCGCTGATCGCACCGTTCACCGTCATCATGCTGCAGTTTCCCTGGCTGCTCACCGGCGTCGTCATCGTCGAGGTGATGTTTCGTTACCAGGGCTTCGGCTACACGCTGGTCGAGGCGGCCGGCAACAACGACATCGACCTTTTGCTCGGCTGCTCGCTGGTCTCGGTGTTCATCGTCTTGATCACGCAGCTCATTTCCGATGTCGGCTACGCATTTCTCAATCCGCGTATCAGAGTTCAGTAGGGAGCGAAGCGGATGCCGGTTCAATACATCAGTGGCTTCACCGTCGTTCTCGAAGTGCTGTCGCGCTTCTGGCCGGTCTGGATCGCGCTCGTCATCGTCATGGGCGCGAGCTTCGCCTACAAGAAGAAGCTGGCGCTCTACGGCCAGCTGTTCGACAGCGGTGTCGGCATCGTCGGCGTCGGCATCTGCCTGTTCTGGCTGTTCACGGCAATCTTCGCCGCGACCGTTTCTCCCTTCGATCCGCTGGCCCAGATTCCCATCATGAAGGATGTGCTGCCGGGCGCCGTCGAACCGAAATCGGGGCTGACCTATCTGTTCGGCGGCGACAAGCTGGCGCGCGACGTGTTTTCGCGCATGGTCTATGGCAGCCAGATCGTGCTGATCATCGCGCCTGCGGCAACCGGCTTCGCGCTGATGGTCGGCATCACGCTCGGCCTGCCCGCCGGCTACTACGGCGGCAAGATCGACACCGTGCTGTCGTTCCTGGCCAATCTCGTGCTGGCCTTCCCTGTGATCCTGCTGTTCTACCTTTTGGTGACGCCGGGCATCATGGACACGCCGATCCCTTATGGCATGGCCGGCGTCTTCTTCCTGTTCCCGATCATCTTCTTCAGCGTGCTGTTCTGGACCCGCTACAAAAACCGGCCCGACCGGCTCTACATCCTGCTCGGCATCACCCTGATCCTCGGCGGCTGGATCTATGCCGGCCTGGTCTTCGACGCCGATCCGCTGAAGATCGTGCATATCGACCCCAACCAGCTCAATATCTTCGTGGCGGTGGTGTTCGCGTCCAGCCCCGGCGTGTTCCGCATCGTGCGTGGCCTGGTGATGGACATCAAGACGCGTGACTATGTGGCGGCGGCGCAGACGCGCGGTGAATCGCCCTGGTACATCATGCTATGGGAGATCCTGCCCAATGCGCGCGGGCCACTGATCGTCGACGCCTGCCTGCGCATCGGCTACACCACGATCCTGCTCGGCACGCTCGGTTATTTCGGCCTTGGCCTGGCGCCGGAAAGTCCGGACTGGGGCACTGCGATCAAGGACGCCAGCCGCCTGCTGCGCTCCTTCATCCACCCGGCGTTGCCGCCGACGATCGCACTGATGTCGTTCGTGCTGGGCTTGAACCTGCTCGCCGACTCGCTGCGCGAACAATCGATGAAAGACTGATCTCGCGGGTTTCGACCCGATGCGCCTGATAGAAACAGGCCTAGAAGAACCAGGATTGGAGCGACCCATGAACGAGGCAGTTCGAAATCCCGCCACGCCAACCAATGGGCCGGCCAACGCGCCGATCATCGAGATCGAGAACCTGTCGATCTCCTTCTTCACCCGCAAGGGCGAGATCCCGGCGGTCATGGATTTTTCCTGCACCGTCATGCCCGGCGAGGCGATGGGCATCGTCGGCGAATCCGGCTGCGGCAAGTCGACCGTGTCGCTCGGCATCATGCGCGACCTCTCCAACATCGGGAAGATCGTCGGCGGCAAGATCAAGTTCCAGGGCAAGGACATGGGCGAGCTCTCCGACGAGGAGTTGCGCTCCATTCGCGGCAACAAGATCGCGATGATCTACCAGGAGCCGATGGCGAGCCTGAACCCGGCGATGAAGGTCGGCCAGCAATTGATGGAAGTGCCGCTGATCCACGACAAGGTGTCGAAGGAAGAGGCCCATAAACGCGCGCTTGACATGGTGCGCGCGGTCAAGCTGCCTGATCCCGAGCGCATGATGCGCTCCTATCCGCACCAGCTCTCGGGCGGCCAGCAGCAACGCATCGTCATTGCCATGGCGCTGCTGTCGAAGCCGGCGCTGCTTTTGCTCGACGAACCGACGACGGCGCTCGACGTGACGGTGGAGGCCGGCATTGTCGACCTGGTCAAGGGGCTCGGCGAGAAGTTCGGCACGTCGATGATTTTCGTGTCGCACAATCTCGGCCTGATCCTGGAAACCTGCGACCGCATCACGGTTATGTATTCGGGCGAAGCGGTCGAAACGGGCAAGATCAAGGACGTGTTCGACCGGATGCGCCACCCTTATACGCAAGGGCTGTTCCGCTCGATCCCGCTGCCCGGCGCCGACAAGAACTCGCGGCCGCTAATTTCGATCCCCGGCCAGCTGCCGCTGCCGCACGAGCGGCCCAAGGGCTGCAATTTCGGCCCTCGCTGCCACCATTTCGTCGAGGGCGTCTGCAACGCCGCCGAAATCCCGATGATCGAGGTCGCGGGTCACGAAGGCCATTTCTCGCGCTGCGTGCGCTTCAACGAGATTGACTGGGAGGCGCTGCCGCCCGGCGCCAAAAAGGTCAATGAGCGCGTCGTGCCCGGCGCTCCGGTGCTCAAGATCGAGGATCTCAGAAAATACTACAGGGTGGGCGGCAGCGAGGTGTTCGGCTCGAGCGAGGGCCGCGTCGTCAAGGCCAATGAGACGATCTCGTTCATGGCGCGCGAATCCGAGACGGTTGCCATCGTCGGCGAATCCGGCTGCGGAAAGTCGACGCTGGCCAAGGTGCTGCTCGGGCTGGAGACGGCAAGTGCCGGCACGGTGACGCTGGGCAACAAGGAAATCCAGTCGACGGGCATCGAGAAGCGGAGTGTCGACACGGTGTCGTCGATCCAGATGGTGTTCCAGAACCCGTTCGACACGCTCAATCCCAGCCATTCGGTCGGTTCGCAGATCATCCGCACGCTGGAGAAGTTCAATGTCGGCAAGACGGTCGCCGACCGCCGCAAGCGCATGCTGGAGCTGCTCGACCTGGTGAAGCTGCCCAGGGCGTTCGAGACCCGCAAGCCGCGCCAGCTATCCGGCGGCCAGAAGCAGCGCATCGGCGTGGCGCGGGCCTTTGCCGGCGACGCCAAGGTGGTGGTGGCCGACGAGCCGGTCTCGGCACTCGACGTGTCGGTGCAGGCGGCGGTGACCGAACTGCTGATGGACATCCAGCGCAAGAACAAGACGACAATGCTGTTCATCAGCCATGATCTGTCGGTCGTGCGCTACATCGCCGACCGCGTCGTGGTCATGTATCTCGGCTATATTGTCGAGCAAGGCACGACCGACCAGATCTTCGCGCCGCCCTACCATCCCTATACCGAGGCGCTGCTGTCGGCGATCCCGATCGCTGACACCAGCGTGGTCAAGCGGCACATCGTGCTGGAGGGCGACATTCCCTCGGCGATGAACCCACCGTCCGGCTGCCCGTTCCAGACCCGCTGCGGCTACAAGAAGCTGGTGCCTGACAATCTGTGCGAGACCAAGGTGCCACCGGTCAAGCATCTCGGCGGCGGCCATATGAGCCTGTGCTGGCTCTCCGACGACGTGCTGGCAACGATGGAGCCGGTGATCAAGTTCGACAAGGAGCACGCCGCGCACGAAGGCGTGCCGGATGACGCGCCGCATGGCGATGGCCCCGGTTTTGCCGGCACGCCACCGAAGCGTCCGCGCGGCAAGACGGGCAGCGCGGAAGCCGATGCAGCGAGGCAGGCCGGCGAGGAGACGGAAGCCGTTTCGAAAGCCCGCCGTCACGAGGTCCGCGACGAGGTTTCGGAAACCGGCGATACCCCAAAGCCGGGCGATTCTAGGAAACCGAACTGACCGGCATCAGGCAATGCCATCAATTTCATATGCTGCGCAAAACATGCGTCCCTTGAGAATCTCAGTCTGTTGCTCTATGTGATGCGTGATGTTTGATGCTTGGAAAGGAGGACGAATTGTGAGAACGACACTTGCAATCGATGATGATGTCCTTCTTGCCGCCAAGGCTATGGCGCGGCAGCAGGATCGCAGCGTGGGAGAAGTCATTTCCGATCTGGTTCGCCGTTCGCTGCGTCGGCCGCAGGCGGGCGGTGAGCGCAACGGCATTCCCTTGCTTTCGTCGCGGCCCGGCGGGCCGATGGTCGATCTCGAAACGGTCAATGCGCTTCGCGACGAGCTGCCGTGACCTTCCTGCTCGACGTCAATGTGTTGATTGCGCTGATCGATCCGGCTCATGTCGCGCATGACGATGCCCATCGGTGGTTCGAATCCACCGGGCATCACTCATGGGCCACATGCCCCATCACCGAGAATGGCGTTATCAGGATCGTGGGCAACCCCAAATACCCCAACTCTCCTGGCTCCCCTGCCGTCGTCGCGCCGATCGTCGGCAAATTGCACGCACTTGCCGGACACCAGTTCTGGCCCGATGACATCAGCCTTGTCAGTTCCAGAGAGATCGACGCGGGCAAGATCCTGACTTCGACGCAAGTAACCGACAGTTATCTGCTGGCGCTGGCCAAGTCGCATGACGGCGAGTTGGCGACGTTCGACCGAAAGCTATCGAGGACGGCGGTAAAATCAGGGAAGGCAATCCTTCATCTGATCCCAAGCAAATGAATCGCTGAGATCTTTTCTGCTCGAGGGGCGACATCGCTTTTCGCAGCGCCAAGTGATTTCACTTGGCTGCGTAATGCTCCGGCAAAGTCAGTTGCCGCACTCGCTCAGTTGCTGCGCATAGTCCCGCGCCATCTTGTCGGTGGCCCGGGCATAGCCCTGGACGCCGGCATCGCCCCGGTTGCCGCGGCCATAGGCGGTCCAGCCGAGATAGTAGGCCAGATAGAGGTTGTAGGTATCGTTGCGGGCAACGCCATACGTGTCTGCGGTCTTGGAATGATACCAGCCGACAAAGTCGACGGCGTCGGCGAATTTCGTCCGCCGTGCCGCCCAGTTGCCGGTTTCGCGCTGATATTGCGACCAGGTGCCGTCCAGCGCCTGCGAGAAGCCGGTGGCCGACGAGACATGCTTCCACGGAATGAAGCCGAGCAGCTTGGTGCGCGGCGGCCGTGCATTGCTCTTGAAACCGGATTCCTTGCGCACCGTCGCCATCAGCACGGGAACGGGGATGCCGTATTTCTGCTGGGCGCGCTCGGCGGCCGACTGCCAGTTGTCGAACCAGCCGTCATTCTGGTCGAAGACGGCACAGACATTGTTGATGTGGCTGGGCGGCGTGGCGCAGGCCGAAAGCGCCAGCAGCACGCAAACCGCACCAATTTTACTAAAACTCGAACTACGCATGGGCAGAGCAATAGGCCGAAATCATAAAGGGAATCTTGCGGCGTCCGTTAACGCTTCGCCGGCGCAGTCTCTCAAGGAAATCCAGTATCGATAATCCGACGCACTTCGTCGCTTTTTCTAAACAGACATTGCAGAAATGCCGCCGTGGCTAAAATCGCGCCCGCAGACGACGTATTTCTGACAGCTTGCCCGGTCTGCCGGGGCTTTGATACCGGCATGAACGAACCAAGACGCAAACGCGGCGCCGAGCGCACCAGCAACAGAGGGCCATCGGCCATCCCGCAACTGTCGCTCAGGCGGGTGACAAATCCCTATCCGCCAATGGCGATGCTGTCGCCCGACCAGATCGAGCAGATCCATCAGGCGTCGATGCACATATTGGAGAATTTCGGCATCGAGGTGATGAGCCCGCGGGCGCTGTCGCTGTTCGAGAAGGCCGGCGCCAAAGTCGATCATGCCTCGGCGAATGTCCGCATCGATCGCGGCCTGGTCGAAGACGTGCTGAAGACCACGCAGTCCAGCTATGTGTTGACGCCGCGCAACCCGGCCAACGCGGTTCATCTCGGCGGCAACACCATCAATTTCACGCTGGTTGCCGGACCGCCCAATGTGCACGATATGGAGCGCGGCCGCCGCGCCGGAAATTTGCGCGACTATTCGGATCTGACCCGGTTGGCGCAGCATTTCAACTGCATCCACATGCTGGGCAACCAGGTCTGCGCACCGGTCGAACTGCCGGCCAATTCCCGCCATCTCGACACCTATTTCACCAATCTGACGCTGACCGACAAGAGTTTCCATGTCTCGGCGATCGGGAGGGGCAGGGCGCTTGACGGCATCGAGATGATGGCGATTTCGCGCGGGCTGACGCTCGATCAGATGCGCGACGATCCCGGCATCACCACGATCATCTCGGTCAACTCGCCGCGCCGCTTCGATGAGATGATGGCCGAAGGACTGATGACCATGGCCGAGTTCGGCCAGTCGGTGGCGGTGACGCCGTTCACGCTGATGGGGGCGATGAGCCCGGTGACGCTGGCCGGCGCGCTGGCGCAGCAGAACGCCGAGGCGCTGTTCGGCGTCGCGCTGACGCAGCTTGTCCGTCCAGGCGCGCCGGTCATGTATGGCGCCTTCACCTCCAATGTCGACATGAAGTCGGGCGCGCCGGCCTTCGGCACGCCGGAGAACACCAAGGCCAACATCGCGTCGGGGCAATTGGCGCGGCGATACGGGCTTCCGTACCGCACGACGCCGGGCTCGGCTTCCAACGCCGCCGATGCGCAAGGCGCCTATGAGACGCTGATGGCGCTGTGGGGCGCGGTGCTAGGCCACGGCAATCTCGTCTATCATGCCGCCGGCTGGCAGGAGGGCGGGCTGACGGCGTCGTTCGAGAAGCTCATCATCGATGTCGAGATGATCCAGCACATGATGGAGTTCTTGCGCCCGATCGAGGTCAATGAGGCCGAGCTCGCCGTCGAGGCTTTGGGCGCGGTGCCGACCGGCGGCCATTTCTTCGGCGAACCGCACACGCTGGAGCGCTACGCCACCGCCTTCTACCAGCCGATGCTGTCAAACTGGCAGAATTACGAGGCGTGGCAGGAGGCTGGCGGGCTCGACGCCACGGCGCGCGCGACGCGGCTGTGGAAGAAGGCCCTGGAAGACTATGTCGAGCCGGTGATGGATATCGCCGTGCGCGAGGCGCTGGAGGCTTACATGGCCAGGCGCAAGGAAGCGATCGGGCAGGGCGAGCCGTGATGGTCACAGGTTTGCGCGCCTGCACCCCCCTCTGTCCTGCCGGACATCTCCCCCTCAAGGGGGTGTTTGGACCGGAGACATCGCGAACAGGTGTGCGAGGACATCGCGAACAGTTTTGTCACTTATCGTCTGCAGAGGTT
>NZ_JAMYSJ010000034.1:0-59213 GCF_040321855.1 Mesorhizobium sp. M0227
TTAGGTCCGCATGCGCACAAAGGCCCAGGATTCGAAGGCGGTCAGGATGCGCTGCCATGCGTAGGCGACTAACCAGTGTCATCATGGCTCAGGACCAAGTCCTGCCGAATTTCTCATTTCGCGTTCTCCACAGAAGTTGCAGATTTCGAAGGATGTCCAACGAGCGGGCAAATCTCGGTGGCCGTGACGACCGTCGATATCCTGTGTCGAACAAACAAATGTGCGCTCTTCTTGCCTTTAGCCGAAATTGCAGGCAGGTCGGCGAGTCGAAGACAAGCGGGGCCACGGTTTGGAACCACTGACCTCAGACGTTGCAATAAGCCTACCATTCACAGCGAGCCGGAGTTGCTAAGAGTCTATGAATTTCCTTGAAGGATCTGTTGCAACGTTTGCCCAGCCGGGCCTGCTCCCGGTTTGCAGCGGTCATGGTCAGGCGATCCATCGCCTCTGCGAGCACGATCAGGAATTTGCCCTGCATCGCATCGCTGATCAGCTCCTGAAGGCCGGGACGCAACAGCGACGCGCCGCAGATCGCGCGGTGGGTATTGCTGTGGACGACTGTCCAGCCTTGCTTTTTCAGCACGCAAGCAGCAGAGCCGCAACTGATCCTCGATCGAGGCGTCTCGGTGATTGTCAGTTGAGTAGCGAGCGCCAAGCGCGACCTTCATGAGGCGGCCCCTTACTCCGGACGCGGTCTCGCGTTTGGCTATCCGTTTCGGCTTGAACGAAATCCCGTGCGGCCTGTGGCGCCAGCAGCCGGACCAGATTGACGAAGCGTCGATCGGGCTTCGGCGACGCAGGCACAGCCCTTCGCGGCCGCGCCTGCGACCACACGAAGCTATTCGGCTGTTGCACGTTTCGGTCGCGCTATGATCGCGTTCCTGTCCTGACGCGAAATACTCCGTTTCGCGACAATGATGCCAATCACAGTGCTTCGACAAGATGGAAATTGTTTTTGATCAATAACGCGCCTCGCGCAGGAGCCAGTGCTGGCCGATGACGGGGCACCTTGTGCTCCGAAGAAGCCAAGGCTATATATCCGGATAGAGAACCGGAGGCACGCGATGGGCAACACTGCACAGAAGAGAGCCATCGAGAATTATCGCTCTCGCCTGGCTGAGCGCGGCATCGCGCGGTTCGAGATCCAGGCGTTCGACGCAGACCGCGATCTACTGCGAACTCTTGCCCGAAAATTAACGGAGAGCGGGCCGGATGCCCGACAGCTTCGTCGGACCATACAGCAAGCCGTGGCGGGTGAGCCACCGAAAGCGGGCAGCATTCTCGCCTCGTTGCGTCGCTCGCCTCTGGTTGGCTCCAATCTCGACCTCAGCCGGCCGCGCGAAGAGGGGCGCAAGATCGACCTGTGACGCGCTACCTTCTTGATACCAATATCATCAGCAACGTCATAAAGCCGGAGCCTTCGGGCTCGTTGCTGGCCTGGATGGGCGCGCAGAAGGACGAAGACCTCTTCATTGCTTCGCTTACTGTCGCCGAAATTCGCAGAGGCATCCTAGAGAAGCCGAAGGGGAAAAAGCGCAGCAGCCTCGAAACTTGGTTCGAGGGCTCCGAAGGCCCGCAAGCGCTGTTCGCTGGCCGCGTGCTATCGTTCGACGAGAAAGCTGGCCTCGTGTGGGCGCGGCTGATGGCCAACGGCAAAGCCAGAGGCCGTTCGCGGAGCGCCCTAGACACAATCATTGCCGCTGTAGCCGAAGCCAACGAGTGTGTCGTAGTGACCGACAATGAAAAGGACTTCGAGGACGTTCAGATCATCAACCCGCTCCGTAGCTCTGGAAGCCAAGCGGGTGATGATAGCTCCAACAGTCCGGCCGATTCAATTTGAGGATTTCAACGGCACAAAGTCCGAACGTCTCGAGTTCCGCTTTAATGCCATCCCGGTTCATCTAGAGCAATTCCAGGAAAAGTGTGAAACGGTTTTCCGTCCGGAATTGCGTTGAAACAAAGAGTTAGAGCGGTTCACCGTTTCCGTGAAACGATGAACCGCTCTAGTCAGCTCGATCTACCAACAGCTCGCACGCACGAGCGGCGCGGACAAGGCGCGATCGCAGGGACTGCGCGATACGCGCGTCGAGCTCGTCCATCTTACACTCGCTCTCGTCTTCGAACGCCTCTCGCCAAACGCCACTGTAGTCGATCCCGCGTGCGGCTCGGGGGCCTTCTCATCGAGGCTTTCTCGGGACTGGTCTGGCGCGTTACCAATGGCAAGTTCGCCCGCCGGGAACTCGTCGGTCTGTACTCCCAGCTCTGGGCGTCCACATCAACTGCGGAGCTCTTGGCATCGCCGTGTTCTGCCTTTAGCTGGCAGCTCTCGAGCTCGACGAGCAGCCGATCAGCGACATCCGCGACCTCAAGTTCGACCCGGTTGACTCGATAACACCCTATTGGCAGATTCAGTCGGGGAGGATCTGCCCACTCCGATCACAAGCCGATCTTTCGACGCCGTGGTCGGGAATTCTCCATGGACCTTCATGAAGAAGGAATGCAGCGCCGAAAGCCGAAGCGCTTCCGATACATCGACGCCCCTTCCGAGACGGAGCCCCGATTAGGCATTCCTGCCACTCTATCTAGCCGACCCCCGTGGCCGCGTTGCCGATCGGTGCGCACTGGTCGCCTACATCGCCCCGGCACGTGAAGATCGTCTCCGCTGACGCTCGTTGAGCAATTCAGGCCGCCTCCGGCTGGGGTTTTATCAGCGTCAGCGTCAACCAGCGCGCGGTCAGCGCCGGCTTTTTCGAGCCCTCGATCTCAATCGTCACGCCCAGCGCCGTCTGCACCCAGCCCGACGGCCTGACCTTGACGTCGGCCAGTACGAAACGGGTGCGGATGCGCGATCCGGTTTTCACCGGCGCCAGGAAGCGCAGCGATTCGAAGCCATAGTTGACACCCATCTTGCAGTTTTCGAGCGGCCGCATGGTCTCGAAAGTCATCGCCGACAAAAGCGAAAGCGACAGGAAGCCATGTGCGATGGTGCCGCCGAACGGCGTCTCGCGCTTGGCGCGCTCCGGATCGCAGTGGATGAACTGGTGGTCATCGGTGGACTCGGCGAACTGGTCGATCATCCGCTGCGAGACCACCCGCCACGGCGACACGCCGACTTCCTTGCCGACGCTGGCCAGAAGTTCGTCGAGACTGATCGGTTCCACGCTAATGTCCTCCATTTCAACCGTCCGAAGCGCGAGCGGCTTCATTCCGTGAACAGTGTCACCCCATGCTGCACCGACTGCCGGCCATCCATCGGCAGGATGGCTTCGGTGAGATGACTGCCGTCACGGCTGCACGAATAGAACGTTCCGCCGGCAATCTCATTCGGCGCACCGATGCGGCCGATCCGAACATGGCCGCAGACGGGCTGGCTTCTACCTCGGTCACGGTGCG
The DNA here is from genome assembly GCF_040321855.1 of Mesorhizobium sp. M0227. Lineage (NCBI taxonomy): Bacteria > Pseudomonadati > Pseudomonadota > Alphaproteobacteria > Hyphomicrobiales > Phyllobacteriaceae > Mesorhizobium > Mesorhizobium sp. M0227. The sequence continues at coordinate 3,394 of NZ_JAMYSJ010000034.1, forward strand.
CGTCCTGCAGGCCACTGAAAACAGCTCGTCTTGCTACCGGTGATCATTCCGCCGGCGCCGCTATGCGGTATTGTCGCAGATTGATAAAATCAATTGTCTGGATAGGAACCATCCGTGTCTCGAATTTGGAGGAGTCCAGCAGACGGCGTGGCTTGTGGTCCTTGTTGAAGCGCGCCGACCTCATTGGCCGCTAGCTCTGAGCCGGCAAGAAGCGCCAGTTCAATGACATTGGGTGTCGACACGGCAAAGCGGCATCAGATGCTAATTTATTATGCGGAATAGCGCTTGCTTCAAGAAGCGCTCGGCCTGACGTGGAAGCAGCACTGGATCTGGATTGTCGGTATGCGCGGATATTCGCGCAGCACAGCGGCAACCGCAGCGACGATCGATCTCAGCCGTTGCGAGCATGCCGATGTTGGTGGCGGCCACTCTGTTAGGCTGAAGCGTAGCGCGCATCTGATCCGCCACCAGACCGGGTTGCGTAACTTGGATTTCCAAGGCGTCTTCATGGGTTTGCACCGTCAGCGCGCTGACAGCAAGGCAGGTGCGCACGCCAAGGCAGCGATCGTCTCGATCTCGCGGGCAATTCCAGCCCCACCGCGGGAATCTGACCCGGCAACGACGAGCAGATGCGGTTCTCGCCCCAGCGCCATTGCTCTGTCTTTCGATCCATTCTCGCGTGCGCGCTTCTGGGGCGTCGTTCAGCGCAAAGTCGGTGACCACGGCTGCGCTTTCCGCGCCAGCCTCGAAAAACGCCTTCGAGCCGGTCAGGTTGAGGCCGCCGATGGAGACCAATGGGATCGGCGCGACCTGGTGCTTCCACTCGCTGATCCGCTCGAGCCCTTGCGACGCCCATTCATCTTCTTGAGGCTAGTTGGATAGACTGGGCCGAGCGCCACATACTCCGGCTCGGCCACTGGCGCAGTTCGGTGTGATCGTGGATCGAAAGGCCGAGCTTCAATCCGGCGTATTTCATCGTCAGCATCGGCGGCAGCCAAATCCTTTTGACCAAGATGGACGAGTCGCAGCCTTCCTCGATTGCCGTGCGCCAATAGTCGTTGACGCTCACTTGGCAACCATGGACCGCGCAGGCGTCGTTCGCGCAGCGGATTTCCGTCAGTCCTTTCTCGTCCATATCCTTTATCCGGAGCTGCACCAGACTCACGCCGAGCGGCACCAGCCGGTCAATCCCGCCGGCACGTCCACGACTTCATGAGAAGACGGCCCTGCCGATCGTCGGTGGGTAGCGCGGTTCGAGCATTCCCGAGCTGAAAGCTTCACGACCGGCATCGACCGCTTTGCCGAACGCACGCGCCATGCCGACCGGATCGGCCGCCCTCGGGACCGCCGTGTTCAGGAGCACGGCGTCAAACCTGAGCTCCATGACGGTCGCCGCGTACGACGGCCGTCCGAGCCGTGGATCCACAATCAACGGAATGTAGGGGAAATGTCCGCGCATCAACTGGACCTCGGAGCTCAACGCTTCATCGCATTAGAATGAGCGTTCGAAACGCAGGATACCGCCGACACTGCTCTTCTTGTTGGCATTGGTCCAGTTCACTTCGGAAGCTTTCACCTTTCCGACGGCGGAGCCTCCGTAGCGGTCATAGTCGAGTTCAGCCGTAACTGTGAAATCTGGAAGAAGCGCGTAGGCGACGTTCCCAGCGACACCATAGTTCTTGAGCTGATCACCCGAGAGCTGAAGGTTCAACGAAGTTGTCTCGTTGAGCTCGTAAGCGGCGCCAGCCCAGAAAGCCCAGTTCCCGCCCCAAATCTTATAGAAGCCGCGACCATGAGCGTCGATCGCGTTCATGGGGTCGTCGTTGAGCTTGCCATTGGAACCGTAGCCGAACATTCCGAACAGCAACAGTTCGTTGGTGACATTGATGTCGACACGGACCTTGGCGGCCACCGATTCGTAGTTGCTATCATAACCAGCAACGCCGGTGATCGCTCCCCAGCCATGTGTGTATTTCAAGCCGCCGACTATGTGCGGAGCGTAGTTGTCGATTGTGCCGACCACGCCTGAGCCTTCTTCGAGCGAAACCACGGCCGAAAAGCCGTTCCCGGCGTCGAAGTAGTACTGGACCACATTGGTATCCAAAGCGCCGTACGGAACCGGCGTCTGGTTGAGTACGTCACCCGCGCCGCCAATAAACATGTCGAAGGCCGACCAGTCCTTACCAACTCGGAGGCCACCAAGCTGAATCCAGGCGAAAGTCAAGATGCTGTCTCCGTTGAAGGCATAGGACCGAGAACTGTCCGAAACCGAAGTGTGGCGGTTACCGAAATTCACGCGGGTTTCGGTGTAGGTCTTCAACGTGCCGAGTTCGGTCTCCTGGCCGGTCCAAGCTTTCAGTGTGAAGCGCGTGTTGTTTTGCCATGTACCCTGATCCTCACCAGTCCTCACATCTGAGGTTCTTGCGTGGTAAAACAATCCGACATCGCCCAAGCCCACGTAGTAGCTAAGATAGCCGCCGATGCGCAGGCAGGTCTCGGTGCCTGAAATATAGACGTAGCTGGAGCCGTAGACGTCGCAGATCTTGAGGTACTCAGTGGGATCAGGCTCGGGGACGATGATCACGGCGCGAGCGTCGGAAGCGGCGATCAGTGCCGCAGTTGAGCCGAGGACGAGGCTCCCAATGGTCATTGTTGATCTCCGTCTAAACAGTAAAAGGAATCGAGACCGATAAATGATTTTTGCTAAGCAAACGATTGATAGCGCATCAAGCTGAATTCTAGGAGTGTTGCTGCACCTGTCGTGCTAATACTCAGGAGAATTTAGAATGTGACTGAGACTTGTTGTCACATATATTAAGCAGTTATCACTCCCGGACGGTCATACAACATTTTTATACAATCACCCCTTTTCACCTCCGCGGTGGGCCTTACAAAGGGTACTACTGCAAATAACGTACCATCCTGACGACCCAGCTGCGGCTTGAAGCTCAAATGTGCGGGCGGACCTTGGTTCCCGCTTCCGTTCTTTTTGCCTTGCGGATCCACCCAAGCAGGAACGGCAAATCTTTCGGCTACGGCTCGTCTGTTCGCTTCGCGACAGTTTGGCTTAATGGCGACGGCATTGTTTGCTGTGAGCCCCGCCGTTGAGGCATCATGCGGCGGCCACCGCCCGGTACGACGCCGTCACTTTGGCGAGCTGATGGTCGATAACCACGCGCCGCAGCCTTGCACCACTGAATCAGTAGGCGCTAGCCTTGGCAGTGCGGCGGACCTGACGGTCGCGTCGAGCAGGTTCTCGTCCTGAAAGCGGCGCGCCACAGCTAATGCTTCTTGCCAGCAATTCACACAACGAGCTCATCGAGATGGCAGAGATCACTATGGGGCGGCGCTAGCTGGCGAGCAAAGTCTGGTCCCAACACCGTATTGTCTCGTCGGATGCGGCATCTGCGCTCAGAAGAATCTCCCACGCGCAGATGAAGGGAAGGTACGGTGGAACAAAACGGTGCGCGTGAGGGTTGCGGCGGGAACACCACGCTGACCGAGTGCGCTCAGACCATCGCTGTCCAGCCAAGACTGAACGGCGCCCATTGCTAAAAAATTTCGAGCCCAAAGCGGAACGGACTGACATAGCGCAAAGACGCAGGCGAGCGCAGCGGTAAGGTTGGATGTTATCAGCATGGGACGGTGACCGTTGCAGACCACGAAATTTCGAGAGGCCCGGCTGCCTTGGTACACTATCTATCCGGCTGTGTCGGAGTTCTCTGGGGCGGTCGGCGCCGAGGCTTATGAGGAATGGCTCAGGAACCTGCCGGCTGATGATCCGGTGTCACTCTATCTGCACGTTCCGTTCTGCCGATCAGCCTGCTGGTATTGCGGCTTCCCAACCACCATCACCCGCCGTGATGCGCCCATCCTCAACTATCTGGCGGCGCTGCGTGACGAGATCCGTCTGGTTTCGGTGCGAGTGCCGAAGACGTTGCCCGTGAGCGACATACATTTCGGCGGCGGAACGCCGTCTCTCATCGGACCAGCCGAGTTCCTCGCTTTGATGGAGTTCCTGCGATGCCGCTTCGCCATCTCGAAAACAGCTACGGTCGCCATCGAGATCGATCCACGCACGCTCACGCCCGAGATGGCGGAAGGCTTGGGAGCGGCCGGCGTGAACCGCGCGAGCCTGGGCGTACAGAGCTTCGATCCCATTGTTCAAAAAGCGATCAACCGGATCCAGAGCGAGGCCCAGACGTCGGCTGCCGTGGAAATGCTGCGCCGGCATGGAGTAAGCCGCATCAACTTCGACCTCATCTACGGCCTGCCGCGTCAAACGGTGGAGTCGTGCGTCGAAACAGTGAGGGCGGCGGTCGCCATGCGCCCCGACCGGCTTGCCTTGTTCGGCTACTCGCACATCCCATCCCAAATAAAGAATCAGCGCCTCATCGAGGCGGAATTTCTTCCCGACAGCGCTGCCCGCGCTGAACAGTATGCGGCTGTCACCGTGACGCTGATTGCCGCCGGCTACCGACAGATCGGGCTCGACCATTTCGCCTTGCCGGACGACGAGCTCGCGCTGGCACAGGAAACAGGTCGCCTGCGACGTAACTCGTTGGGCTACTCGGCCGATACCTGCAGAACCCTGATCGGTTTCGGCGCGTCGGCTATCGGCCGCACCGGCCAGGGATACGTTCAAAACGAAGTTACACGGGATTCCTACATCCGGCACATCGCAGCTGGCCGACTGGCGACATCGAAGGGCCATCGCCTCACAGACGACGACCGCGTGCGAGCCGCAATTATCGAGCGATTAATGTGCGATTTCGAGGCTGACGTGCCGGCAATCTGTGTCGCCCACGGATCTGATCCGATCCATCTTCGCGATTCGGCTGAGCGCTTGGCCATGCTGGCCAAGGACGGGATAGTGGACTTCGAAAACGGCTTTGTCCGCGTACGGCGGGAGCATCGCTTTGGGATTCGCGCTGTCGCTGCCGCATTCGATGTGTTTAGGGATGGCGTTACGTATATCCCGCAGCAGCTTAATGCGATGCAAAGCACAACATAGTCCGGCATCAATGTCTCCGCTTGGAACCGCCGGCCTACTTGCCACGCCGGCCGGGCGCTGGTCTGGCAAGTGGGCTTTCCGTTTGCCAATGCGTTCGTTCCCGGCCCTCACGGGGCGGCGAGTCCCTGCCGTGAGCGCCTCACCCGCGAGGCTACATGGCGGCCGTGGAGACTACCTCAGCAGCGGCGCCCGATCGGAAACCTTAGCACCTCAGCGCTTTGGCGTGGCTGCTTGAACTCTTCGACGGCAACCGCCTCAATTAGCAGGTCCAAGGCTTCGCGGCCCCTTTGACTCATCGGGTCATCCCCACAAAGGTAGTCATACGCTCGATCTAAATGCACTCGGGCGGCGGAAAAATCGCTTGTCATATCATAGAACCCTCTCTACCCGCCCGCATTGCCGTCTACGAGGTGAAGGTAGTGCAATCGTCAATATATACAGATAAATTTGAATTAAATCGGAGATGATCATGGAGGCCGAGTTCCCTGACCTGATGCCGCCATCGAGCCCGCCGACGACCACTCGCTGGCGCTCGGTCGCTTCATAAATGCCGAGCACCCCGTCCCGCGACCACCTCTGACCTCCCTCCTTCGATGCTAGACGCGTGGAAGACATGGCTGCGCCGCCGCTGCGAGAAAGGCGTGTCCCGTTGCGCGGCGGCTGCATAGTGGGCAGCCAGCGCCGGGAGCTAATCGGCAAAGCCGCGTGTGGCGATTTTGCATAGCGGGCGCAGGCGAATCGCCACGCCCGTCCAGCATGTCCGATGCCGCGTAGGCCGCCAGGATCCCTGAGCGGAGTGCATGCACGATCCCGCGTGATGACAGTGGATCGGCACAGAACAGGCAGTCGCCCGCCGCGACCCAGCGGTCACCGGCGGCGGGATCGATCGTTGCGGTTCCCGCCGCCTTGATCATGCTGGCGGTCTCGATCGCGTTGGGCGGCACGAGCGGCGCGACGGACTGCGTTGCGGCTAAAGCGCGGTACCAATGTCCGGCTTTGCGCAGTTCGCTGCCCAGATCCGGATCGGTGAGGCACGCGCAAGTCGGCGCTGTACCACCAGCCTTCGGGACGCGCCTCGACGACCATGCTGCAATCGCCCGGTGCGCGGTCGAAAAAGCGTGTGTAGGCGGCAAGATGTCCGTGCATGGTGAGCTTGGCGCCGAAACATCGGGCCAGCCTCCAACTGGACCGGTCGCCCAAACCACGGCGCGGGCAACGATAGCTTCATCGGCCAGCTTGAGCAGCCAGCCTTGATCGTCGCGCACTGCCGAACCCACGGCCGAGCCAAACCGCGTGTCCACACCTGCCGCCTTGGCCGCCTGCACCATCAGCCGGTCGAATCGCGTCCGGTCGAGCTGCCAGCCGGCACCTTGAGCGGAAAACATGCCGTGCCGCTCGCTGGGAACTTCATTGGCCCACACCGAAACAAGCGCACGATTTTCAACGAAGCCGGCCTCGGCGAACGGCGTCCAGACACCAAGCTGACGCAGCAGCCCATTCGCTACTGCCGGCAGCACCTCTCCCGGCTTTGGCCGATCATGCCTTCCTGCTTCCAGCAACAGCACGCTCCGCGCGGGTGCATCGTTGCCAACGCCAGTCCGGATGTGGTCGCCGCCGAACGTGATCGTCTCAGCGAGCTGGCGGGACAAAATGCCAACCTCAAGATAGCGTTGGCCCGGATCAGCGAGGCGGACTGAGGAAGACTTTAAATTCAAAAGGTGACACGCGGCAATAGTCGCGTGCCGCTGTAGCCCCAGGCTCCGCTTCACCGTCGGGACCGATCGGTCGCACTCTCAGCCTGGGGTTCTTCTCTGCCACCCATCATCGAATTTTGGTGGATTGTCCGTCTCCCGCACCGGTTTGAGCGCGATAGACAAGAATCGCGTTTTCTGTGCCGGCCGGGCTTCAATGACGGGGATGGCGAAAAGCTGAGTGCTCGGGCTTGCGGGCCGAGCTTGTCGGCCGCTCGATGGAAAGGGTCATTTGAGGTGGGGTCTCGGCCGCGTGCAGCTGAAAGACACGCTCGTCCAGTTCCTTGTCCACTTCCGTCAGACGATGATTGAGGCGAAGGTAGTCCGTCCAGGTCGGCGTGCGGAACGTTTCTGTCCAATGCATAGGCTTCTGCAGGTTCCGCTGGAGCGTCCAGTTCCGAGCACCGACGCGGCTGTGTACATGGCGCCGCTGCCGCATGAGGTCGAGGAAGGCCTCGAGATTTCTCTCGGCTATCAGATATTCGATCTTGACCACGATCGGGCCGCTCCTCGGCTTCAAGTTGAGAGAGACAGCTGGGGCATCGAATTCCTCCAAGGGATCGGGCTCGGAGTCGCGGTGCTCTCGAAGAGGAAAGAGAACGCCGGCTGCAGCGACGATCAACAGGGCTCCAGCGGAGCCCTCCAGCGCCCAGGTCAACGAATGGTTTTCGGCCACCGTGCCCCACACCCAGCTGCCGAGCGCGATGCCGCCGTCTATCAAAGCATAGTAGATCGAGATGGTGCGCCCCACGACCCAGCGCGGGCTCGCCAGCTGCACGCTCACACCAACCCCGGACCAGGCGGTCACCCAGCCCGCGCCGCCCAAGGCGAGTGCAATTGCCGCAACGGCAATCGAAGATGTCAGTGCCAGGGAGAGAGAACACGCCGCACAGGCGACGCAGGAGAGCCTCATCAGCCTTTCTTGCGACAAGCTCCGTCTGAACAGGCTGTTGGAGAGGCCGGCGAAAACGGCACCGGTCCCGAAGCCAGCCATGAGCGCGCCATAGGCAAGCGGGCCTCCTCCCAGCTGGTCGCGGACAACCACCGGCAGCAGCGCGAGTATGGCGATGCTCGCCAGGCCAAAGAGGGTTCCGCGCGCGATCGCGGCCTTGATTTCCGATGACATCGCCGTGAAGCGCAGCCCGTCATAGATCGCCGTCCTCATCGACTCGCGTGGAAGAGGGGAAGAACGAACCTTCCACTTGCAGCGCCAAATAGTGGCCAAGGGTACGAAATAGGTGAGCGTGGTCACCGCGAATGCCGCCATAAGGCCAAACGAGGCAACTACAATGCCGCCGAGCGCCGGGCCCACAGTCCGGACGGTATTGAATCCAACAGAAAGCAGGGTGACGGCAGCGGGAACATCTCGTCGATCCACAATATCGCCAACCGACGCTTGCCAGGCCGGATCATTGAGAGCACCGCCGCTTGCGATCAAGAAGCTGAAGCCGAGGATCATCCACGGACTGACAAAGCCCAGCGCCAGCGATGCGGTCAGCATCGCGGAGGCAGTCACCATAAGGCACCGACCGGCGAACATGACCCGGCGCCGGCTGAAATTGTCAGCGAGAGCCCCGGCGAAGACAGACAAGACGAAGGCGGGCAGGTTCGATGAAGCCTGAACCAACGCAACCATCAGATCGGAAGTCGAGATCGTTGCCATCAGCCAGCTGATGGCGACAGTCTGCATCAACCAGCCGAGGCTTGAAACCTGCGTGGCGAGCCAGATCGAGCGAAAGGTGGGCTGCAGAAGTGGCCCAAAGGTCGTTGGTGCAGCCAAATCTTCGTTTGATCCAGCCACCCTACTCATTTTGCGAACCTTTTCTTTCCGTTATTGTCGCTTCCCATGTAATCTAGGCTGAACCGTGGCGGCTTAAGAATAGATGGCCCATTTGCCTACGACGAATGTGGCCACAGTTCCTCCTGACCAGTTGTCAGGCGGCCGGGACGCAGACATGGGCCGGCTCACTCGCCTTCAACGACATCTTGGTGAGCCGGGATTCACATGTCATTTGAGGCATCATGCTCGATCGACGCGCTGCCGAGCGATTTTTCGCGAAACGTTACCCTGTTCTTTTGTTGGAAACTCACTCATCAGCGGCGTTCGATGCTGAGTGTGGCTTCCGAAAAGTGAGGACGCTTGCAGATCTTTGACAGGATCAGTTCCCTGATAGATGCAGACGATTGCCAGGCCGCGATCGAAGACGCGCGCGCCCTGCTCCTTCAGTTCGGACAAAAGTCTGATGCGCTCACACATGCGATCGACGAGTTTCTGCTCGACCTGATGACATTGGCTTTCATCGTCGAATGTTACGGACGCGGCTTTGAACTTTTGGCGCGAACGCTTGCCCGTAGAAGGCTGGCGAAGGTCAGACTGTTGTCGGGAGGGGTCGGCCGGGCAGAACGGGTTCCAAAGCCTGATGGCTGAACCGGCGATCGAGCCGCGTTCCATTAACGACGTGGCGACCGCCAAAAAAAGGGCATCGGAAAACCGAGGCCCTTTAGGTGTAAAGTCAAAACCTTCAGAGGGGAACAGCTGATACCATGGAATGGGAGGAAACCATCGCGTGCATCAGCTGTAAGCTTAATGGCTAAAAGTTGTGCAATGCGCAAACACATTTTGTGCAATGCAGCTATGCAGTAACGCAAAGCCTCAAGTTGCAAGATCGATTTTGGAAATGTTTGCTGCTCGTACGGTGATGGGCGAGATCCTTAAGCGTATGTACGGCGGCATGATGGACGCTTGCAAGCAGCCAGACAAGATTATCGCGAAGCTAAAATAAGAGGTTCGATCCAATCGGCGATGCTCAATACCCGCGCCATTCTGGTTCAGCCGGGCGTTACATCGCCTCGCCAAGTTGAGGATGTATTGGTCGCGAGCAGCCGTGCGCCAATTTGGAACCCACGACCATATGCAACGATTGGGGACTGTCCGAAGAAGGCCGAGAACGGTTGAAAGTGCGCTAGATGGAGATATTCTGAATTGGAACGGGGGCCTGGTTCATCGCCAAAGCGAGACATGGATGAAAAGCAGATCGCGCCCAACGCCTGATCCAACCATTGCAACGGAAGTCCCCTGGTCGGAAAGCCTAACCGCATATGATGACAAGCATTTCGAGCTCTATTTGAAGCTCATGGACGCTTGCGCCGACAGTGCCAGCGAAGAGGAGATGGCGCTGGATGTACTGGGTATCGATCCGGTCAAAGAGCCAATCCGCGCCCGTAAGGCCCTTCGCAGTCACCTCAAACGGGTGCTCTGGTTTATGCATGAGGGCCATAAGGAACTGCTTCCAAGCCGGCCGCCTCAATAACTGCGGCGCCGAACAAGGTTGCCCGAGAGATCAGGTGGCGCCCTCGGGGGATGCGAGGACACTTGAAAGCCGCAATCGGGTTATCATCTCCATACTGCGTGATCTCTCGGTGTACTACGGTCCCGACTTTACGGATGTCACCCCCGTCGGCCTGGGGCACCCCTTCAAGGTGACATTCACGTCGGCCCCGGATTTGTCTGGCACCTACGAGAACGTTGCAGGGAGCGGCTCGGTAAGCGGCTTTGAACGACCCGGTCAACTCGTAATGACCTACTCCGGAGCAGATGGGATGTCCCATGGAGTTGCCATTCTCCAAGACATTCAGACCCACCTTTCTTCCAACAACGTCGAGCATGATTACGTGGGAGCCGTTTTGGTCCACGCTTGCTATAAGGCGGACACCCAGCAGTGCGATGCCGCCAAATCACGCAATATAAATTCTGCAGGGCGATTTTGTCGAAAAACAGGGAACCCGACAAGGATCCTTCCCTCAAGGGTTACTCGACGAACCATGTTCGGCTTTTCAGAACGATCTGAAGCTGAAACTTAGCCCGGCGGCACAGCTTTAGGCACGAAGGCGCTCACCAGGGTCGCAGCTCAAAGAGAACGGCGCCCTTCGCCGGGGGGCCGTCCGTTCCGCATCCCGCCTGACGGCGGCGCGTTGCTGATGCTCCTACGGCCGCCCTGTTGAGCCGGTCTCAGGGCCACGGTCTTTCTCCTGCACCGATCTGACTTGGTCCCGCTGGCGGGCATTTAGGTGCTTCCGTTTTGTACGCTCTTCTTTCTTGGGCCGCTTCGCGGCACGGCTGCGCCGACATGGATGTGCCTAGCGGCACCTCTCCTATGTAGCGGGAAGAGAGGCGCGCGGCCCTCTCTCCCCAGCAAGCCGCCGCGGGCGGGTTCCCCCATCTTCCTCCGCTTCGCTAGGTGCAGACCGGGGAGACCCCTCCGCCCCCGGGACTTGCCCCCCCTCGCTCCCCGCTACTCGCCGCGAGGCAGGGGTTCAGGGGACCTGAACCCATCAGGTCAATCCCTGAAATCAACACGAGCAAGTCCATGAATACCGCAGTTATCACTATCCCGCCCGCAGGTAGGGCCGAACTGGCCGCCAGCATCGAGGCCCATGGCCTCATCCATAACCTTTTGACCCGCAAGGCCCCGAAGGGAGCCAAGTTCGAAGTCGTCGCCGGAGGGCGGCGACTGGGGGCGTTGCGGTTGCTGCTGGACGAGGGCCGCACCTACAGGGCGTGGCTGTGACCAAGGATTATCCGGTCAACCGCTGGCTTGAAGACATTACGGCAGTTGCCGGCCATTATGCGTTTCTCCCTGAAGTCGACCTGCCAGATTTACTCAACGGCTTAGGCTACCGAAGCCTGGGGATGAGGATCTGGAGGGCATTGCCCAAACAGCGCGAGAGCACTGGGGAATCGGATTGCGACCGACCCCAACGTAGTTGCTCTGCTGGAGCAGATCGGCGTCGTCGTGGCGAGCGAACCAATGGAAACCACACAGTTGGATGGGCTAAGCAGGTGGGGATCTGATCGTCGCCCACACGTACTTCTAGCGCAGTCATTCGCGCGAAGACAATTTGATGCCGCGCACGAGTTGGCCCACCTCTTGCTGCACCGTGCAGTGTCCGAGGATGAGCTTGTCGAGAACTTCAAGCTGATCCAAGACCAAGCTCATCGGTTCGCTTCAGCGTTGCTTCTGCCGGCGAGTCAGTTCTCGGCTGAGGTCACTAGTGCCTCGCTTTGGGAGCTGAGAAGGTTCGCTGGCGCGTGTCCATCAAGGCTCAGATCATGCGTCTCCAACGCCTCTGCATTGTCGATGCCGAGGGAGCGACCCGCCTTTATCGTAGCTACAGCGCCAAGGGCTACTCAGGATCCGAGCCCTACGATGACGTTTGGCCGCTGCAGCAACCTACGTTACTGGCTGATGTATTTCGGACCGTGGTGGATGACGGGGGCTGTCCAAGGAAGAGCTTCGGCACGATCTGCCGTTGTTCGCTCATGATGTTGAGAGCTTGGCTGCACTTCCTCCGGGCTGGCTCTCGCAAGAGCCTGCTCGCGTCGTGAAGCTGAAGCTCGTGGCGCCGACCCGCGGTGAGGGGCCGTCCGGCCAGCTCGGCGAGGTCATACCGTAAGCGCTGTTCTCAGGCCACGGCCTTGAGCTCAGGCGCCCGGATGTAGGCCCAGGGCAGCAAGTCGTCGATCTGGCTGTTCGGATGGCCGTTGACGATCCTGGTGAGGACGTTGGCGAGATAGCCGAGCGGCTCGACACCGTTGAGTTTGCAGGTTTCGATGAGCGATGCGATGACTGCCCAGTGTTCGGCACCGCCGTCCGAGCCCGCGAAGAGCGCGTTCTTGCGGTTGAGCGCGATTGGACGGATTGAGCGCTCGACGGTGTTGCTGTCGATCTCGATGCGGCCGTCGTCAAGGAAGCGCGAGAGGCCTTGCCAGCGCGAGAGCGTGTAGCGGATCGCCTCGGCGAGCTTTGTCTTCTGGCTAATCAGGCCGAGCTTCTCGCGCAGCCAGGGTTCGAGATCGGCGACAATAGCGCGGCTATTTTCCTGACGCATCGCACGGCGTTCATCGGCCGATCGGCCGCGGATATCGTCCTCTATTCTGTAGAGCTCGGCGATCCGTCTCAGCGCCTCGCTGGCGATCGGCGCGGGACCCGCTGCCGCCAGTTCATAGAAGCGTCGGCGCACGTGTGCCCAGCAGAAGGCGAGCGTCACGTCGCTTTTGTCGGCCAGCACGCGATAGCCGCCATAGCCATCGACCTGCAGGATTCCAGTGAAGCCTGCGAGATGAGCGATCGGACGCTCGGCCTTCCGGTCGGGTGCGTAGACATAGGCAACGCCCGGCGGGTCGGCTCCCTGCCATGGCCGATCGTCACGCGCATAGGCCCAGAGCTGCCCGGTCTTGGTCTTGCCTCGGCCGGGATCGAGCACCGGCGCGGTCGTCTCGTCGGCGAAGAGTTTTGGCGAGGACTTCAATTTGCCAAGCAGCCGCTCATGCACCGGACGCAGGTGCCAGGCGGCGCGGCCGACCCAGTCGGCGAGCGTGGAGCGATCGAGATTGGTGCCTTGCCGGGCATAGATCTGCGCCTGACGATAGAGCGGCAGGTGATCGGCGTATTTGGAGACCAGGACTTGGGCGACCGTCGCTTCGGTCGGAAGACCACCCTCGATCAGCCGGGCCGGCGCGGCAGCCTGAACGACCACATCCTCACAGGCGCGGCAGGCATATTTGGGCCGCCGCACCACGATCACGCGCAGCTGCGCCGGAACGATGTCGAGCCGCTCGCTCACGTCCTCGCCGATCCGGTGCAGGCCATTGCGACAGCACGGGCAGGCATGGTCCTCGATGTCGACGACCATCTCCGTGCGCGGCAGGTGGGGTGACAACGCACCGCGGTTCGCCCGGCGCTTCGTGGCCTTTGCTTGGCGCTCGGCGAGAGCAGATTGTTCCTTCGCTTCCTCGCCGGCGGCCTCGATCTGCTCGGCCTCTTCGAGCCCCAGCAGCAATTGATCCTCGGGGAGCGTTTCAGCACGACGGCCGAAGCGGTGGCGCTGCAATTCCTTGATGATCTGGATCAGCCGGGCGTTCTCGACGTCGCGCGCCAGCACCATCGCCTTCAGCGCGTCCGGATCGTCGGGAAGCTGGTCAGCAGTCATCGCCATGACAGGATCAGACCATATTCGCCGACAGCCCGCGACAGCGGAATCCAGGCTGATTCACTTCGTCGCGGGTCAGCCGGCCTGGGCTGGAACGCGGGTCCGGCGCGCCTCATGGACGCGCCGCCAGTCAAGCCCTTCGAGTAGCGCCGAGAGCTGCGCGGCCGTCAGCCGCATCATGCCGTCATGCACTTTCGGCCAGCGGAACTCCCCATCCTCCAAACGCTTGGCATAGAGGCAGACGCCGGTGCCGTCCCAGAAGATCAGCTTGATCCGGTCTGTCCGCTTCGCCCGGAAGACGTACACGGCCCCGCTGAACGGATCGGCTCCCATCGTCTCTCGCACCAGCGCAGCCAATCCCTCCGCACCCTTGCGGAAGTCTACCGGCTTCGTCGCCACCATGACCTTGACCGCACCCGTCGGCCCGATCACGACGTCGCCTTCAGCGCGCGGATCACTGCGGCCACCGTCTTGGCATCGGCGCCCCGGCCGACGCGCATCGCAACGCCGTCGATCTCAAGCTCGATCACTCCGGCGTCTCGAGTGGCTTGCCGTTTCTGCTGCTTCGGTGAACGGCTGGCTACAGGCTCCGCCGCCGCCACAACCGCCGGCACGAAGGCAGGAGAATTTTGCTGCACCGAAGCGGCCTGTTTGCGCGCTTCGCGGCGCCAGGCGAAGACCTGCTGCGGCCTGAGGCCATACCGGCGGGCGACCTCGGAAACGACTGCGTTCGGCTCCAGCGTCTCCGCGATGATCCGCGCCTTGTCATCCACCGACCAATGACGCCGACCGCCGGCACCGTTGATCACCTCGAAACGCCGAGGCTGCCGATCCGGGTCAAGCGTAAGGTCAAGTCCAGACACAAGCCGATCTCCGATCCCAATGCAGAACCGGCAACCTCACAGATCACGACCACTCCCGAAAGGTGGTCCCACAACAGCGCTTACGTCATACCAATGTCGCGCCGACAATAAGCGACGTCCGCCAAGAAATATGCCGCAAGCGAAACAGCGGTGGTGTGCTTACATATGGGCAAGCTGCCGTTGAGATAACCGTCTGCCTGTGCCTAGGCTGCCCTATAGCCGACAGGGAAAATGCGCTGGTGTTTCTTCTTGTAGATGCAGTAAGTGAGCAGATCGTAGGTGTTTGAGAAGCTGTGCAACCAGAATACATGGGGTTCGCCGTTCGCATCATAAAAGATGCTTTCGCCTTCGCCTACTGGACCCCGTTTGCGGTTCGTTGCGTGATCGCAGATCGCGGAATAGGCAACTGTGGTGGTGATTCCGGGAAAGTGCTCAGCTAAAGCTATCGATCTTGGAAAATATGCCACATTGTCATTCCCCGCCTTCTCGCAAATATCTCTGTGATACGGATGCCGACTGACAACGCCGAAGGCAGGAAACTCCGGGTCGCGTTCACAAACCATTTGCCAAAGTGTTGTTGTAAGTGTGTTCCCATAGCGCTTGCGAAGCTGCTCGATACTCTTCCATTCCAATGAGCAGTCCAGCGCTTCCGGTCGAAACCTTCCTCCGAGAAACAAGAGATGGCGTCCGCCATAGTTAGCTTCTGCTTCCATTGCCTGATGGAATGTTGGGTTCAGCGTGGACTCGTTGTCGCCCAGAAGCAGGGAGCGATGCCACGGTAGAAGGTCATGTGTAATTTCATGTGCGATGAGGAAGCGTCGCTTTAGCTCGGCTACCTCGTCATCGATGAAGATTCTTTTGTCGCCTTCCTTCAACATTAGGATACCACGAAGGCCATATTGCTGGACTACATCGACCATGCGCTTAGCCGTGCTGGTGATCTCGTTCCCAGCCATTCGCGCCCTGTGGGCGATCTCATCTAATAGGCTCAAGTTCGCCTTGCTATAATAGGTAAGGTCAAGCTTTTGCAGCGCGCGCACCTGCTCGAGCCTTAATGGGGGCTCTGGATTGCCGAGATCACGTAGCAAACGTGATATGTGCTCATGGATATCTCGGCGCTCAAAGTTCCCGATTATCGGCTCAATCGCAGACATGGTCATCCATTCTTCTTATCGATTGACGCCAGTACCTTAACGAAATCGTTGAGGTCGCGCCTTTCAGCCTGGCTTAGTTTCGATAGGTCGTCTGAACTCGCAGCAAAACGATGCACCGCTTCGGTGAGATTGTCATTCTGCGCGGACGCCGCCGCAGTCAGCAGTCCTACAGCACGTGCTGAAACCCCAATAAACTCGGCTAGCTGATGAACGGTACGCGGGCCTGGAACATAGTTGGGATCCTTCTCCACCTGCTCCAATTCCGCCGCATCAACACGAATTTTGGCAGCCAACTGCGCAATGCTTAAACCGTCCTTGCGTCGAAGCTGATGCACCAACTTAAACAACACAGCAGATTTCTGTTCGGGGGCAGCCGAATTAGGCTGCCCCGCAGTTGCTTGATGACGAGACTTCTCCTGCATAAGACGCTCAAGCGGAGCTGCGTCGCGGAGCGGGAGCCCCACGTCGCAATCGACATCCGGATCATGTTCGATATGGCTGCGCAGCCAATCGGCAGTGAAATGTAATTTCATGGTCGACTCCTCTTGTTAGTGTTGCACGGATAGGAAAGTCGCAGCATCCCTGCTGGAAAGCTCGAAGTATCTAAGTCCTTTATGTACTCCTTCGCTATCCGTTCCGAAATCCGTCATTCCGATCGCATCCCGGTAGAAAACTTCTGCGCCACGAAGTGAATGCAGACCAATTCGGCCACCAAATTCCTCTTCTAGGCTCAAGCTGACGGCCGTACCGATGAGCACACGGCCCGCGCCCTTGTAAGTCGGGTCAGCAACCAACTTTGGTCGGTTCCATGGAGCCGTCGCCAAAAACTCCACGTAGATCAGCGGCGCTCGCTGATGCTCGGGGTGGCGACTGAAGCAATCCTGACCGCCTTTGCGCGTCATCATGATGGCTTGGGTACTGCCACCACATTCAAGCACGAAGAAATCGAACAGGAAGGGGTCGTTCAGCGCAACCAGCGCCTTCT
Organism: Mesorhizobium sp. M0227; assembly: GCF_040321855.1. Lineage (NCBI taxonomy): Bacteria > Pseudomonadati > Pseudomonadota > Alphaproteobacteria > Hyphomicrobiales > Phyllobacteriaceae > Mesorhizobium > Mesorhizobium sp. M0227. The sequence goes on from NZ_JAMYSJ010000034.1 coordinate 20,151, forward strand.
TGCCCCATTCCCAATGGGCGTCTTCAGCATTGACCTCTGCTAACGTCTGAAGGGAAGCCTTAGCCTCCCTCCGACGCAACTCAAAAAGAGGTCGCCAGCGTCCTTCGATATGCGCGAGATTCGTGCTGTCCAAGCCATGATACAGGTGTGCATCTTCGTACAGGCCTGTGGCACGATTTTTGAGAAAGACTCGATCGATCAGCCCTTTCATAGAACCATAAGCTCTACTTTTTCTGATTTATCCGCGCTTTCGACGAACACCTTTTCGCCCCGCGCCAGTCGATCATCGACTGATTTGTAGAGCCGCAGCGCTTGGCGAACGAGTGCGGTTTTAGACAACCCTTTTTCTTCACACATGGTTTCAAGGACGCTCATTTCTGCGTCCGACAAATTAAGCGTCATCGTACGCTTCACAGGCGCTTCTCCCTAACCAGCACTCTCCATGTAGCTATAAAGTCCATACCTGTCAATCAAAAAACAATCATTAATTAGCCAATTAATAGCTAGACATTGGCTAAAAACTCCATATATGATTTGTGCAGAATGAGAAACAAGGAGGGTTCAATGCCTGACGTAACGAACTTTACATATAAGCTGGATGGTCGCGTGATCGCCACCAATGACGCCATAATCTCAGGTCGCGAGGTCCGCACCATCGGCGGGCTCAATCCAGCTAGCGGTTATATTCTCATCCAGATTGCGGACGGGTCGACGCGTTCGATCGGGCTTGAGGAGCCGACCGACCTGCGACAGATGCCGCAGCCTGAGTTCCTTTCATTCGAAGGTAATCGGACCTTCTCCCTCACCGTCAACGAGCGCGGCTGGGAATGGGGGGCGGCCAAACTCTCCGCAGCTGACATCTACCGTTACGCCAGCATCGATGAGGAACTCGAGCTAATCCTGGACAGCGCCGGCGACGCGGTCATTCCCGCTGATGGCGAGGTGACTCTGGGCGGACAGGGAGTCGAGCGCATCCGCAGCCGCGAAGCGAAGACGGTGGTCATCAAAGTCAACGGGCGACCGCGTACGGTGCCCAAGAAAAAGCTCAGCTATCGTGAGGTTGCACTTCTCGCCTACCCTGACGCCGACTTCGAGAAATTCAAGTACACGATAACTTACCTGAAAGGTGTACACGGCGCGGAAGGTGATCTGGTGGAGGGCGAAAAGATCGAAGTCAAGAATGGGATTCTTCAATGTCCGCCGATCTGATAAGTCGTGATCCACATCTGAAGCAACTGCTGGACGAGGGGTTTGAGCTTGAGATGCGCGACCTCGTCCTCCTCGTTCACAGCGTGCCCTATGTGAAGCGGGACATGTCGCTTGGTCGAGGCACACTTGTCTGCACTCTGTCGCTGGATACGGAAGGCCTGACCTCGACTCCACTGACGGACCACACCATGTGGTTCGCCGGCGAGACGCCTTGCCATCGCGATGGCACGCCAATGACAAATATCATCCATAATAGTCAGGAAGCGACTGTGGGGTCGGACATCAAGGTCCACCATTATTTCTCGTCGAAGCCAGAAGGCACCGGCCAGTATGCCAACATTTACGACAAGGTTGTCACCTATGAGTCTCACCTCGGTGCTGCTGCGCGGTCTCACGACAAGACCGCCAACGCGCGTACAGGCGTCACGTTGGCCAGTGCGGAGGACGATAGTCCCTTCGCGATTCCCGATTCTGCGTCAGTCCGCTACGGAATCCTCGCCGCCAACCGCAAACTCAGGGGCAGCATCGCGATCATCGGCCTCGGCGGAACCGGTGCCTATCTGCTCGACCTCGCCGCCAAGACCCGTGTTGCCGAGATCCACATCTACGATGACGACCAGCTTCTCAACCACAATCTTTTCCGTTCGCCTGGTGCTCCCGAACTGGTGCTAGCGAAGAATTTCCCCCGCAAGGTAGATTATTACGCTGCGCTCTACGCGCGCATGCACAAGGGCGTGAAGCCGCACACCACTCGAGTGACGGCTGACAACATTGACGAATTTTCAGCCTATGACTTCGTATTTGTCTGCGTTGATAAGGGATCGTCGCGGCGCGTGATTGCCGAAGGGCTGGTTCGCCTGGGCATTGCATTCGTCGACACTGGCATAGGTATAGGGCTGGACGACAACACGCTCGACGGTTGCGCAAGGGCAACGTTTATTGCCCCTGGCATGCCGTGGGCGGAAGTGGCTACCCATCTGTCGTTCGGTGACGACGACGAAGAGGCCGATGTGTACGGAACCGAAATCCAGATCGCCGAACTCAATTCTTTGAACGCGATTATGGCGGTCATGCGCTGGAAACGCTGGCTGACCTTCTATCGTGATGAGCGCAACGAAAGGAACGCGACATACATGATCGAGGGCAACAATATCACAAACCGGGTGACATGATGGCTCGGGTGGATTGTCTTACAACGGTCTTCGTCGAAGACATTCCGGAACAACTGGAAGACGGTGTCCTTTACGTGTCGCGCGAATGCCACGTCGCGCTGCATAATTGCGCGTGTGGGTGCGGCGAGGAGGTTTCAACACCGCTCGTTCCGACTGAATATGACCTCATTATGGAAGACGAGGGAGCCTCGATATGGCCGTCGATCGGCAATCACGACTTCCCTTGTGGCTCGCACTACATCATTAAAAGCGGCCGCATCCAATGGGCCGGCAAGATGTCTCGCGCGCAGATCGAAGCGGGCCGCGTCCATGACCGTCTGCTCAAGCGCGGCGCCCAGCCGAAGGGGCTCAGGGCCATCGTCGCATGGTTCAAGCGCCTGTGGATCAAGTTCATTGGCTAATCAACGTTTGCCATGGGGTCGGCCGCAATTTGCGGTCGGGCTGGCGCCGACACGGCTGTCCTCCGATTGGCTCCAAGTAGGTCTAGGAAGCCGGTAGTCGTTGATGTTGCAAATCTGAATGAAGGGCAGGTTTCAGGGAAACGGTTACCTGGCGGCGTTGTCCAAATGAGGCGCGAAGCCCGATCTTTCATCCAGGAGCACCCGGACAACGCCGAAACTCGCTCGTCAGGGCCGGAGATCGCTTCGTTTTCTGTGAAGTCGGTCGATTAGGGATTCATTTTGGTCGGTACCCATCCAATTCTGAATGAACCGAATTTGGCGGTCTGACCGGCCGAACAGATAGGTGTCTGCTGACCCAACGACGTGTTCGTTTATTGGCCTAATGCCAAACCCAGACGCTGCCGCGCGCGGGATCATGTCTGTACCGCAATGCGGGCAAGAGCCCCCGAAACCCGCTTGCGGGCGGAATCTTCGCCCATCGACCAATGCGTTACGCATGGCACCTTTCCCGGCAATGCAGATATGTGGCAGAATTTATGGCCGGGAGCGGGAGCGAAGATATATGCGAGGGTAAAACCTTGGCATGCTTATCGTTGGGCGCGATCACTGAGAATGGCCTTTCAAACCAATCAGGAACCTGTTGCTGCCACCTACGGCATTGCCGGGACGTCGCGCCAGAACGCGACAATCGCGTCTGAGAACGTCTGGAACTGGTCATCGCTCACCTTGAGGTGCGTGTGGTTCAGCAGTTTCTCTGACCACGGCGGCCGAGTGCCTTTGAGCGGATCGTCTAGATACTCGGAGCAGGTTTTCTTCAGGTCATCCAGCGATTTTCCGGCGCCGTGCTTGTAGACGTTGACCACCAACCGGCACGCATCGAGCGTCTTGAAGTAGTCCGTGCTTCGGACTTTCCAGCCGAAACTTTCCAGGAGGTCTGCAATCTTGGCGAAATCCGCTGACCAGACCTTCGCAGCTGCCGTATCCCCTCGATGCCAGTTTCGTAATTCGCGGACCAGCCAGTCCCGCAGCTGTTTGTCCCACTCGTGGAACATCCCTGCGGTGACACTCAACCGGGTTTGGTCGCGTATGCCGCTCAGGAGCTGGTAGAACTCAATGCCGGCGTCGCGAGCAGCCTCGTAGAAATCCCCGGAATCGTCTCAAACCGGCCTTTGCTTTGCTCCAGCACTGCGGGGCCAGATCCGGCGGCCCCCGCCGCGCTGAAATGCCTCGCTCCTGCGGCCTCACACTCGCCAGGAGGCACAAGTGCATCCCCATGCGTGACTGGCAGTGCGCTTCGCCGCAGGAAGAGTCCCGTTACTTTCCCGGCCTGGCAGGGCAGCTTGTCTCGGCGCCGCTGAATTCCGATCTGCAAAGCGGCCTCATCCCGTCACGCGCTGTGAAAAAAGGGCAGGAGGGCTACGGCTTCCATTTCAGCGTCAGCCGCTGAACGCTTGAGCCGGCTCTACGGCTATTCGGCTGGGGTTTTCCGAAGCTTTTCTAACACAAAGAGCTTGCCCTGGCGCACGGCGTACTCGATTGATTGCGCCTTCGCCAGATGTGCCGCAATCGAGCTGGCCAGCATGCAGCCCGTCCCGCGCATCGATGCGGCAAGACGCGGCGTGTCAAAGCGGACTGGTTCGTGATCGGGGCGCAACAGAATATCGGTTGATTGCGGTCCCGATGCATGGCCGCCCTTGATCAGCAGAGCCCGCGCGCCGGCTGCCAGCAATTCTTGGCCTTGCCACACTACGCCGTCCTCATCCACTGCCCGCTCCGAGCCAACAAGGAGTGCCAGCTCGAAGAGATTGGGGGTGACCAGACGGCAAAATGGCATCAGATCGCATTTCAGGGCGGCGATGGCGCCGGCTTCCAGGAGCGCCCGGCCTGACGTCGAGGCCAGCACCGGGTCGAGCACTGCCGGCACCTGCGGATTTTCGCGCAGCACTCCGGCAACCGCAATGACGATCTCCACCGTGGCGAGCATCCCGATCTTGATGGCCGCCACTTTGTTGGCCTGCAACCCCGCACGCATCTGACCGGCCACCAGACCGGGTTGCATAGAGTGGATTTCCATGACCGCATGGTGCGTCTGCACTGTTAGCGCGGTGACAGCAAGGCAGGTGCGCACGCCAATGGAAGAGATCGTCTCGATATCGCGTGCAATTCCAGCCCCACCGCTGGAGTCTGATCCGCCGACCACGAGCACATGCGGTTCTCGCCTCAGCGCCATGGCTTTGTCTTTTCGATCCATTCTCGCGTGCGCGCTTCGGGATCGGCATTAAACGTGATGTCGGTGACCACCGCCGCGGTGTCCGCACCGGCCTCGAAGACACCGTCGAGCCGGTCGGGGTTGAGGCCGCCGATGGCGACCAATGGGATCGGCGCCACCCTATGCTTCCACTCGCTGATCCGCTCGAGCCCTTGCGGCGCCCATTTCATCTGCTTCAGGATGGTGGGATAGATGGGGCCGAGCGCGATATAGTCGGGCTCGGCAGCGATGGCCGTTTCCAGTTCGAGATGATCGTGCGTGGAAAGCCCGAGCTTCAATCCGGCGTACTTAATCGCCAGCAGGTCGGCCGCAGCCAAATCCTCCTGGCCGAGATGGACGAAGTCGCAGCCTTCCTCGATTGCCGCGCGCCAATAGTCGTTGACGATCAGTTGGCAACCATGGACCGCGCAGACGCCGTTCGCGCGGCGGATTTCCGTCCGCAGCGTGGCCTCGTCCCTATCCTTGATGCGCAACTGAACCATCTTAACGCCAAGCGGCACCAGCCGTTCGATCCAGGCGGCGCTGTCGAGGATCAGGTAGAAGGGATCGAGCTTCATGAAAAAACTGCCCTGCCAATTGTCGGCGTCGACGGCACGGCGACGTCGCGCGGTTCGAGCATTCCCGAGCTGAAAGCTTCACGACCGGCCTCGACCGCCTTGCCGAACGCACGCGCCATGCCGACCGGATCGGCCGCCTTGGCAACCGCGGTGTTCAGGAGAACGGCATCAAAGCCGAGTTCCATGACAGTCGCCGCGTGTGACGGCCGCCCGAGCCCTGCATCCACAATCAGAGGTACCTCAGGGAAATGTGCGCGCATCGAGCGCAGCGCCGGAATGTTGACCGGCCCGAGGGCGGAACCGATCGGTGCACACCAGGGCATCAAGACCTTGCAGCCCGCCTCCAGCAGCCGCTCGGCGACGACAAGGTCATCTGTGGTATAGGGGAATACAGCAAAACCGTCCTCGCACAGGATGCGGGCGGCTTCGACCAGACCGAAAACATCCGGCTGCAGCGTGTCATGGTTGCCGATCACTTCGAGCTTGACCCAGTTCGTACCGAAGACTTCGCGCGCCATCTTCGCGGTCGTGACAGCTTCCTTGACGGAGTGGCAGCCAGCAGTGTTGGGCAGGATTCTGACGCCGAGCGATCGGATCAACGACCAGAATTTTTCGCCGGCCCTGCCGCCTGCCATCTCTCGGCGCAACGAGACGGTCACCACCGCCGTGCCCGAAGCCCTGACTGCATCGGCAAGGATGGCCGGCGAAGGATATTGAGCCGTGCCAAGAAGCAGGCGCGACGGAAGCTCGGCTCCATAAAGCTCGATCATGGCCTAGCCGCCCTGCATGGGCGAGAGGATTTCAATCCGGTCGCCGTCGTTCAACTGGAATTCCGCCCGGTTGGATTTGTGCACGAGGTCATTGTTGACGGCCGTCGCCAGCCAATCGCCCTCATAGTCAAGCGCGGCAAGCAGCGCCTCCAGCGTTGTGGCGGCAACCTCATGCGCTTCGCCGTTGACCATCAGTTTCATGAGCAAGCTCCTTCGTTCTGTCGTGACTGAAAACCAGGTCGGCAGTCTGGCGCGCCATGGCGGGAGCCAGGAGAAAACCGTGACGATAGAGCCCGTTGATCGCGATGATTTCACCGTTCGTTTCGACGCGCGGCAAATTGTCGGGAAAGGCTGGGCGGACGCCGACACCGGTTTCAACGATCTCGGCCTCGCCAAAGGCCGGGTGGAGGGCATAGGCGGTACCCAGCAGCTCCATCATGGAACGCGCCGTCACCGGTCCGGCGCTCTGGCTTTCAATCATCGTCGCTCCGATCATGAAACGGTGATCGGTGCGCGGCACGGCATAAAGCGGAAAGCGTAGATGAAGCAAACGGACCGGCCGCGACAGCGAGACATCAGGCGTGCGAAGAATCAGCATTTCGCCGCGAACACCGCGCAGCCTGTCATCGGCCGCTGCCATTCCCATACAGTCTATCTGACGGGCGAAACCCGAAACAGGCCGGGCGTCGCAGCCGAAGTGGAATTTGACACCCATGGTCGCAAGCTTGTCATGAAGTGCCGCCATCGCCGGGCGTGGGTCGAGGTGAGCCTCGTCGGGGAAGAGCAATCCGCGGCGGAAGCGGCCGGCTAAGTCGGGCTCCAGCAAGGCAATTTCATCTTCCTCGACGCGCCGATAGCCCGTCGTGCGGCTGGCGAACCGGTCGAGCTCGCCCGCATCGCGCGGCGCGGCCAAGACCAGCGTTCCCCGTCGTGCTACCAAGCCGGGCGTTGCGGCGTCCCACCAGTCGGCGGCGTCGCGTCCGAGATCCAGCACCGGCTGCTCGGCGCTTTCACGCTCGCACCACGGCGCCAACATGCCACCGGCGAACCACGACGCATTGCCGCCAAGGGCAGGCCTTGTCTCGGCAACGGTAACCACCGCGCCGCGTGCGGCGAACTCGAAGGCGACGGTGAGGCCGGCAACGCCGGCCCCTTTGACCAAGACCTTCATGATGGCTCACGTGGCTGAGGTATGAGCGGCGCGCCGGTCTCGTCCGCCGGCAGGTAGAGATCGCCGCCCTCGCGGTATTTCGCCGCCATCGCCGCCATGCCCTCTTTCTGCGCCTCGGCACGGATGTCGTGAGAGATACGCATCGAGCAGAATTTCGGTCCGCACATCGAGCAGAAATGCGCCACCTTGTGCGCTTCCTTGGGCAAAGTCTGGTCGTGGAAGGACCGCGCCGTTTCCGGATCGAGCGACAGGTTGAACTGGTCCTCCCAGCGGAACTCGAAGCGCGCGCGGGAAAGCGCATCATCCCTGACTTTCGCTGCCGGATGGCCCTTCGCCAGGTCGGCGGCGTGGGCGGCGATCTTGTAGGTGATCACGCCGATCTTGACGTCGTTGCGATCGGGAAGGCCGAGATGCTCCTTCGGCGTGACGTAACAGAGCATGGCGGTGCCGAACCAGCCGATCATGGCGGCCCCAATGCCTGAGGTGATGTGGTCGTAGCCCGGCGCGATGTCGGTTGTCAGCGGTCCAAGCGTATAGAAGGGCGCTTCGCCGCAGACAGCGAGCTGCTTGTCCATGTTCGCCTTGATCTTGTGCATCGGCACGTGGCCGGGGCCCTCGATCATCACCTGGCAATCCTTCGCCCAGGCGATCTGCGTCAGCTCGCCGAGCGTCTCCAACTCGGCGAACTGCGCCGCGTCGTTGGCATCGGCGATCGAGCCGGGACGAAGGCCGTCGCCGAGCGAGAAGGACACGTCATAGGCTCTGGCGATGTCGCAGATCTCCGCGAAGTGCTCGTAGAGGAAGCTTTCCCGGTGATGGTGCAGGCACCATTTTGCCATGATCGACCCGCCGCGCGAGACGATGCCGGTGACCCGGTCGACGGTCAGCGGGATGTAATGCAGCCGCACGCCGGCGTGGATGGTGAAATAGTCGACGCCCTGCTCGGCCTGTTCGATCAGCGTGTCGCGGTACACCTCCCAGGTCAGATCCTCGGCAATGCCGCCAACCTTCTCGAGCGCCTGGTAGAGTGGCACCGTGCCGATCGGCACCGGTGCGTTGCGCACGATCCAGTCCCGGATGTTGTGAATGTTGCGGCCGGTCGACAGGTCCATCACCGTATCGGCGCCCCAGCGAATCGCCCAGACCATCTTTTCGACCTCTTCGGCCATCGACGATGTGACGGCGGAGTTGCCGATGTTGGCGTTGATCTTGACCAGAAAATTGCGACCGATGATCATCGGCTCGCTCTCGGGATGGTTGATGTTGGCGGGAATGATCGCCCGTCCGCGCGCCACCTCGTCGCGGACGAATTCGGGTGTGACGAAATCGGGCAGCATCGCGCCGAAAGCCTCGCCGTCGCGCTCAAGCTTGCCGTGCAGGATCTCGCGACCAAGGTTCTCGCGGATGGCGACGAACTCCATTTCGGGTGTGATGATGCCGGCGCGTGCATAGGCAAGCTGCGTCACCGCCTTGCCTGCTTTGGCCCTGAGCGGTCGGTGGCGGATGGGAAATTCTGGCGTCAGGCGTTCGCCCGTCGCGAAACCGTTGTCCTCCGGCCGGACGTGGCGGCCGTCACAGTCCTCGACATCGCCGCGCGCCAAGATCCATTCGTGGCGAAGCCGGGCCAGGCCTTTTTGGATGCTGGTTTCGACAGCCGGATCGGTATAGGAGCCCGACGGGTCGTAGACGGTGACGGGCGGTTCGCTGGCTGTCGGATGGACGGAGATTTCGCGCATCGGCACCCTGATCTGCGGGTGGATGGCACCGGGCTTGTGGATCTTACGCGAAGCAGGCAGCGGTCCCGTCGACACGGCGGGGGTGAGGGCATTCATCTTGAGGCTCCTTTGCTCATGCATTGGAGACCCAGTTCTGTGCCGGAAGGATGAAAAGACGCTTCTGTCTACCTGCCGAAACAGGACCTCGGGCGTGAACTCCCGCAGAGCGCTTGCACCGTCCCTACGCCAGTATGAACTGGATCAGGTTCAACGGGTCACTGCGCCGCGAAAGCCAGCAGTATCTCAGCCCCTTGCCGGGACTCCCCTGGTGAATGCCTCAAGTTGAACGGGCCGGGGTTGTCTTGTCAAGCGCGTGTTCGTCCTGCGGCGGCGGTGGGCGGCAATCAAATTGGGCCCAAATTGGGCCGACGGCCTCGCCACGGGTCGCGGAGAAGTTCCGCGGGAGGTAGGGCAGGTGTGGCCAAAGCTGCATTTGCCTCGTCAAACTTGATGTGACATTGACGTAGACGGAACTGCTGCGTTTCAAGGATCTTAAGCCGTCAATGCCTGATCGGAACAGAACTGGTGGACCGCCCGAACGCCCCACAAACATCGTGCTCTCGATCACCTCCTATTGTCGCCGGAAAAGGGGTGATCGACCAATCGATCAAGGCGACCGCTCGCTGAAGGGCGCCCTCGGTTTCAGCACGGCTGGGTGAAGTGGCAATGACATGTCCAATCCAGTCTCGGAAATCCCCCTTCCTGACGATCGGTGTCTTGGGTTCAACATTCAATTTGACCTCGGCCACACCTGATATAGCAGCTGCCTGAGTGTCGCCACCAATCCAGTCCAGGGTGCCATCTTGATCAGGAAGCAGGAATCGCGCGGCCGCAGTATGCGAATGCTTTTTGCGCAGATCCCATTCCTCGCCAATGACAAGCTTGATGTGCTCGGTGACGAGGTCGACACCGTAAGCTAACTGGACCAGTTGAGGGTCGGGCGCGCCACTAAGACGCGGATTGACTTCAATGACAACTGGACCGCGTTTCGTGCACCGGAGTTCAATGTTAGTTGGCCCCCAGCCAAGGCCGAGAGCCCGCAAACAGCTCAGCGAAACATCGGCGATGCGCTCACGCTCCTGATCGGTTAGCAGGGCCGGATATGTCACCTCACGTATGACGAAATGGGGGAGGGGACCAAAGTCATTGGCGCAAATCGCAACGACCTCATTCCCCATAACATTAATGCTATATAACGGGCCCTGTGCGAATTCTTCGACGAGTATTTTCGGTGTAGACCGCCATATGTGCTTTCCGCCCAATAGATAGGTCGTATGTTCGGCTACGTCTTCGAGGCTGCGGCACAATCGGACACCGATGCTGCCGCTGCCTACTGCCGGCTTAAGAATCACGGGCAGGCCGATCTCTGCAGCCGAGCTTTCTACCTCCGCCGCATTCGTTGCTAACCGATAAGCCGGTATTGGAACGCCGGCCTGCGCGAGGAGTTGGCGTTGCTTGAATTTGTCGCAGCTTCGTTCAATCGATTCAGGGTTCGGCCCCGGTAGATCGAAATGCCGGCAAAGCTTGCCAACTGTCGCATAGATCGATTCATGGTCCCCGGCAAAGCCAGTAATGCCAGCAATGTCGTGGGTAGCACGCAGCCGCGAACATTCGCGGACCAACGCTTCGAGATTGCCAGTGTCGACACGGATTGCCTCAACGTTTTCCGCCGAAAGATAGTCGTACCGAGGTGGATCAGCCGTCAGAGTAATTGGATGAAGACCAAGACACTGAGCCGCTTGGACGTATAGCTGACCAGTACCCCTATGGCCTTCGACCAATATGAGCGCTCTTCTTCTTACCATTGCTGTTAATCCCGATGTTGCGTGCTGGCGGCGGTCCGAGGGTACCGGCGTCACTTTTATGGCCGTGCCGGACCTCCGACTCGCGGTGCCGTACCATTGTCAACGACTGACGGTTGTAAAAATCTTGTAAATTGATTTGAAGGATCTGTTGCAGCGTTGTTGATTAGGGCGGCGTCGGAGGCTTGCTCCGTTCAAACTGGTTAGCTGGGGTTGGTGTGTGATCCCGTGGGCCTGGGCGTGACCTACCCCTCGGGTAGGGCACGCCAAGCCACATCAAACTCGCAGCACAAGAACATGCGCTCTGGTCATACCGGCTCATGGTGAGCCCTGAATCTGGAACCGGCCCGATGTGTAAGCAGCGAGTCGTCAAACGGCCCCATTCAATCATGGAGTCACATCATTTAAGATCGCGAAAGCTGTCATTGCGGGTTACGGAACTGCTTTCCGATGACATTCGAAGATGCGATCGGGCGTCAGAACCGGATCGCGGACCGCCGCTTCCACCTCGGCGAGCCCGGCTGATATAATCAGGTCTGAGGCTGCGCGCCCTGTCGTTCCCAGCATTTACATTAGGCAGCCTTGCCAAGATTGTCCCGCTGCAGAACCTGCCTGAGCGCATCGACGAACGTCCGAATATCTGTCGTACTATGGGCAGGCGTAACCGTCACCCTGAACCGCTCGGTTCCCACCGGAACACTCGGCGCCAGAATTGGCTGAACGTATATTCCATGCTGATCTAGAAGCTGGCGGGACGCTTCCTTGCAACGGAATGGATCACCAATAAGCACAGGAATGATGTGGCTTCGGGTCGGCATGACGGGGATGCCCGCCTCTTTCAGCAATCCGACTAAAAGTTTCGTTTTCAGGTGCAGATCAATTCGTTCTGAATCTGAATCGCGAAGATGGCGCAGCGCTGCCAGCGCACCAGCCGCAAGCGCTGGCGCAAGCGCCGTGGTGAAAATGAAACCGATCGAGAAGCTTCGTATGCTGTCAACAATGGAGGCAGGTCCGGTCACATAACCCCCCATCGAGCCGAACGCCTTACCTAGCGTTCCTTCGATGATGGTTGGACGATCCATGATGCCAAGTTCCGCGGCAATGCCGGCGCCTTTCGGACCGTACATTCCAGATGCATGAACTTCATCCAGAAACGTCATTGCGCCAAATTCGTCCGCCATGTCACAGATATCTTTGATCGGTGAAATGTCACCGTCCATTGAATATACCGATTCAAAAACAATGATCTTGGGTCTTGCAGGATTTACACTGCGCAGAAGCTCCCGCAAATGCGCAACGTCGTTATGCCGGAAGACGCGCTTTTCGGCCCGGCTGTTGCGGCATCCACTAATAAGTGAAGCGTGGTTGTGCTCGTCAGAAAAAATAATTGTGTCCGGCATCAAAGATGCCAATGTACTCAATGATGAATCGTTTGAGCTGAAGCCGGAAACAAAAATCAACCCTGCTTCCTTATTGTGGAAACCTGCAAGCTCCCGCTCGAGCAACACGTGATAATGGTTGGTGCCACCAATGTTGCGGGATCCTCCCGATCCTGCGCCGTTGGCATCGATGGCGCGCTTCATTGCCGATAGCACTTTGGGGTGCTGCCCCATACCGAGATAATCATTAGTGCACCAAATGGTTATCTCTTTTCGGCCGTCGGGCCTATTGAGCCAGGCCTTTGGGAAGTTGCCAGACTGACGCTCCAGATCGGCAAATTCACGATACCCGCCACGGCCTTTGAGTTGCTCGATTCTTCCGGCGAAATACTGCACATAATCCAAATCAATCTCCTGTTGGGAAGCCGTTCTTCGGCGCGCTCAGTGCTGCTTCACAGCGCACCTGCGCCGGCCCATCGCGTCGCATCCCTCGACAAGCACCAGCAAGATTGGATTTCGACTACGCGCTTGATCTTGCGGGGGTTTCGGGCGCTCCAGCTAATTCGGGTAACGCGCCCCAAAGTGCAAGTGAAGAGAATGTTAAATCTATTTGTTACTAAAATGTCTGAAATTGCATGAGTGTCGCAAGCGATTTCATAATTCTGGCCAGTCGTCGTTCGATTCCTGTCGCGGCCTTGTCAGAGCTGCGCTCGGCGGGCTTTCGGGCCCGAGAGCCGCAATGCGCGAGGGCCGCGTCTTGTCGCGCAACAGCCCTTGAAGCCCTTCGGCGGCGAAACGCTCTGCAAACGCCATACGCAGCTTTTGGACTTGCTGGCCTGCCGGATCATCTTGACGGTGCCGACGTCATCGTCGGTCCAGCCGGTTCGGAGTCGCCTCAGAATCGGAAATTTCTGCCCATCAGACTGGAAATTGACATGTAAGCTTCCCGGCTCCTTCAGATGTCATCATCTCTCGCACACCAACTCATGCCACGCAGATGAGATCGCGCCTTTTTCTGTCGTCACATTCCATTGTCAGAATCGGAAAAGAAGGGTCTCCTTGTTTTTTATAAAAACAAAATTTCACAAAAAATTATAAAAACGGACATGTTTGCTGCAGACAATTAACGTGCACGTACTTGTTTGCCGCTGAGTAACAAAATATAGGCAGCAATTATAGGTTATAAACGTAGTGAAACGCGTCAATCGACATTTCCGTAGAGCTGCAGCAGAGACGAGGGGAGTCCCATGGGCCCTATGAAGATGCAGCCCGAGGAGATGGGCAGCCTGTCCGCGCGGATTTACAGCAAGGTGCGGGATGGCTTGATCATCGGCAATTTCGCGCCGGGCGATCGTCTCCTTATGCAGGATCTTGCCGAGCAGCTCGGAACCAGCATTACGCCGGTGCGCGAAGCCTGTCTGCGGCTCGTCAGCGAGCAGGCGCTCGAGTTGCGCTCCGGCAGGTTCGCCGCGGTGCCAGACCTCAGCCGCGCCCGCTACATTCAGATCAAGCTGATCCGCGTGGCACTTGAAGGGCTTGCGGCAGAACACGCTGCCGACCATTTTGCCCCCGCCGATCTCGAACAGCTTGAGACCTTCCGCGCCTCATTTGTAGAGAGCCATAAGGCCGGTAATATCAAGGAAGCGCGATCCTCCAATCGCGCATTCCACTTCGGCGTCTACCGCCTGTCGCGTATGCCGATGCTGATCGAACAGATCGAAAGCATGTGGGCCTCGATGGGTCCAATCCTTAACGTTTACGAGCGGGAAATTCCGCGCGGGTACACCGGCGCGGAAGAACATGACCATCTCATCGAGGCCTTGAGGGCTGGCGACAGGAAGAGGGCCCGCGAGGCGATCGAGAACGACATCCAGCGAGGCTCACATGGTTTTCTGCGCTATTTCGACGAGCGCGGCTCCGGCTGAGCTGAATTGCCCTAAGCACCATCGATCTGCGCGACGCGCGGTGTGCGCAGGCCGGCTGTTTCCCCGCCGTCTACAGTCACCACCGTGCCGTTGACATAGCTCGATTGATTCGAAAGTAACCAAGCGACCACATCAGCGATCTCTTCAGGGGCACCGAAGCGGTTGGCAGGGATCCGCAGTTCGAGCTGCTTCTTGCGCAGTGCATCGCTTATGATGTTGCCCATCATGCGTGTTTCGATCTGGCCGGGGCAGACAGCGTTGAAGCGGATCTCCTCGCCGAACTCCAGCGCGAGGGCCTGCGTCAGCCCGATGACCGCGGCCTTTGAGGCGCAGTAGGCAGCGAGCCCTTCTTCGCCCGTCTTTCCGGCGATGCTGGCCATGTTGACGACTGAACCCCTCCCGAGCCGCAAGCCGTCCAGCGCATGACGGATGAAGAAAAAGACGCTGCGTGCATTAACCGCAAGGACCTCATCCCAATCGTCCTGGGTGGCGGTGGCGAAGGCAATGCGCTTCGACATGCCGGCATTGTTCACGAGCCCCGCGAGCCGGCCGTTGCCAAGTTCAAGCGCACGGTCGACGACACGGCGGCAATCGTCTTCACGGATGATGTCACCGGCAACGAACGTGACACCGTGATTGGCGCGTTCGAGCGCCGCGCCCGCTTCTGCATCTCGGCCGGTCGCCACCACTCTGGAACCGGCAGACGCAAGTTTCTCCACGCAGGCCCGCCCAATCCCGTGCGTGGCGCCTGTTACGATGATCATTCCAATTCACTCCATTACGTATTTGGCAACCGCACAGTTTGGGGGGCTCGCTTTTGGGCCAATCCCCGCCCATCAAATGATGACGAACAACGTTGTCGTCACCTAGGATCAGTGGATCAAGTTGTGACGCAGGTTAAAGCCGGTGGACTGGCCCAAGCGCCGGGCCGTCGGCCCAACGGCTAGATTGGCGATACTGCGCATGTGGCCATGTCTTTCCTCGCGTGATGGGGTGTTCCCTAGAAGCGGAGCGATATGCGGGTGTGACGACCGATAAGGCGGACCGGCTATTCCGATAGGGACATCCATACTGTCGCATGACCGACTCGTCATCCCCGCAAGGCCAGTAATGCCAGAAGTGCTGCACAATACGCCAGGAACGCACACCGACCAATCAGTGTTTCGACTGTTCGCCGCACACGGGATCGGCCTCTCAGCTGGCAAAACCATGTCGCAATGGCTGGACGTGCATCGCGATTTGCGAGCCTGGTGACGCGGGACTTGCGCCGGCACGCTATCAAGGGAACCGGCCGCGACGGCCTGCCGGCGGAGGCTGTGCTGCCCTGCCCCTGCTCAAGCAGCACCACCCACTAAGCATCGGGAACCCGCGTTCCATTTAGAAGCCTCCACGTTGCGGGCCTATGCCCGGCTGCCGGGAGAATGAAGTCGCAAGACAACACCCGCAATCCGTGCGCCGACCTCTAGGAAGAACTCAGGCTGGCAAGCGCCAGACGAGAGAAGTTGGAAAGCGGCACGGTCGTGCGCGGGGAACCGTCATTTCAACAATCATCCGACCGCAGCGTGTTATGGCACGCTGCGGTGCGGTTCAGCGCGGCTGTTGCAGCACGCGAATGCACTGGGCACATCTCCTCCCTAAAGACCTATGACGATTTGGTCGATAGCGAAGTGTGGCTGCTGACCAATGGCTCTGTATTCGAAGGCCACGCTGATCGCTTTGACTTATTCGCCGGCGCTTGATGTCAGGCAACTCGATCGACAAGCCGCATACCGGTCGGTCGCGAGGAAGCCCACATCGCCGCGGCCAGTTGCATGGTTGCTGTCTCCGACTCGTCTTTCGTCAAATGGATTGTGATCCCGGTCGAGGCAGCGAAACCGCGATTGAAGACACCTTCCCGGCTGAGCACCGGCTAATGAAAACCCTGTTGACTTATAACTTATAAGTAGTACGGTAGGACTGTGAAAATGAACAACGGCGCGGATGGCCCTGAAGGCGAACTCGCCTAGACGGTACTACGATCCGCCAGCAAGCCTCTGCTCCCAAGGCAGACCGCGGAGCCGGCGAAATCGCCGGCTCCGGACCCGGGAACACACGAAAATGGGGAATCACATGACCAAGAATCACGCTTTCCGATCCATCCTCGCGGCGGCTTTCGTCACCGGCGTGGCCGTCCTGCCCAACGCCGCCCAGGCCAAGGATTGGTGGCCCTTCAAGATCAACGCGGCCAAAGGCGGCGATCTGAAAAAAGTCGAGGCACTCGACTATGTGCCGCTGGAAAAGGCCGAGAAGCCTTGGAACCTGTGCGTCTTGTTTCCGCACCTCAAGGACAGCTACTGGGTCTCGGTCGACTACGGTATCGTTGAGGAAGCAAAGCGCCTGGGTGTCAAAGTGACGGTCCTGCAGGCTGGCGGCTATGACGCGCTGCCCAAGCAGCTGTCGCAATATGACGATTGCGTCGCATCCGGTGCCCAGGGCATCCTCGTCGCCGCCATCTCGGAAGCCGGCCTGGCGGCCAAGCTGAAGGAGGGCGACGCCAAGGGTCTTGTCCAGATCGCCGTCGCCAATCCCATCCTGGAAACTCCGATCACCGCGCGCATCACGCCCGATACCTACCAGAAGGGTTTTCAGGAGGGTGAGTACCTCAAGAAGTATCTCGGCGACAAAAAGACGACCGCAATCGGCCTGCCGGGTCCGCAGGGATCGGGTTGGGCGGAGAGCTATATGGCGGGCTTTCGCGACAGCATCAAAACCGGCAACATCAAGCTCGCGGCCGAGCTCTATGGTGAGCCCGGCGTTCCGCAAAGCCTGCGCCTCGTCGAGGACGCCCTGCAGACCTATCCGGATCTCAATGTCATCTGGGGCGGGGCTGCTGCGGCGGAAGCGGCCGTCAGCGCCGTCGCCGACGCTGGCCGCGACGATGTCGTGATCATGTCGTCTTACGAGAACCAGACGATGCTGAAGCTGGTCAAGGAAGGCAAGGTGCTTGGCTTTGCCGCCGAGTATCCGGTGATGATGGGCCGCATCAGCGTCGACCTCGCGGTGCGCGCCTTGGAAAAGAAGGACTATGAGAAGGTTCTGCTGGTCGCGCCGGGTATCGTGACCAAGGACAACGTCGACAAAATCGACCCGACGCAGATTTTCGCGCCCGATGGGTGGAAGCCTGAATTTTCGGTACAATAGTCGCATCTTCGATGGGCGGTAGACCTCGGCCTTGGCCTGCCGCCCGTTTTGCTTCGAGTTCGGTGGTGTCAGCGATGCTTGAACTTACGGGTATGACGAAGCGTTTCGGGGGGGTGGTGGCGCTTGACGGCGTCGATTTCACGCTGCTGAGCGGTGAGGTCCATGCCCTTCTCGGCGAAAACGGCGCCGGAAAGTCGACGCTCATCAATCTGATAGCGGGAACCTACGGCTGGACCGAAGGCTCTTGCCGTATCGACGGCCAAACCGTTTCCGCGCTGACCCCACAGAAATCCCGCGATGCCGGGGTGGCGGCTGTGTTCCAGGAATTCAGTCTTGTCCCCGACCTCACGGTCGAGGAGAACCTGTTTCTTGGACGCGAGATCAAGGGAAGGCTTTTCCTAAATCGGCGCGCGATGCGTGCCCGCGCGGAAGAACGCTTCCGCGACGTTGGCTTTCACGTCGAGCTGGACAGCAAGATCGAAACGCTGACCCGGGCGCAAAAGCAGATGGTCGAGATTGCCAAGGGCATGCTTTCGGATGCCAAGATACTCATCCTCGACGAACCGACCGCGTCGCTTACCGACGGTGAAGCGGAAAAACTGTTCGCCGCAATCGCGGGCCTCAAGGCGCGGGGCGTCGGCATCATCTATGTGTCGCATCGCATGGCCGAGATCCGTCGGCTCGCGGACCGTGTCACGGTCTTGCGAGGAGGGCGCAAGATCGACACAGTGGCCATCGCCGCGGCATCGGACGCGACCCTGATCGAGATGATGGTCGGCCAGCCGGTCGAACGACTTTATCCATCAATTAGCCAGCGCCCCGCCGAAATCGTGCTGGCGACCAGGGGGATCAGTGTCTCCGGCACCCTATCCGATGCCTCCATCGTGGTCAGAGCTGGCGAAATCGTCGGCCTGGCGGGCCTGGTTGGCTGCGGTCGTAGCGAACTTTGCCGAGCCGTATTCGGCCTGGAGCGTGTGACGTCCGGTGAGATCGAACTCCATGGCGAGGTGGTCAGAGCGCCAGTGCCGCACAGCATGTTGCGTGCTGGACTTTGTTACTACCCGGCCGATCGCGGCGCCGAGGGACTGGCGCTTGGCCGGCCAGGCCGCGAGAATGTGACCATGGCCGCGCTCGACGACCCGAGACTGTCCCAGGCCGGACTGCTCAAGTTCTGGCGCGAGCGCCGGGCGATAGCCGCGCCGTTGAAGACACTGGGTCTACGACCGATGGCGCCGGAACGCGCGGCGTCGTCGTTTTCGGGAGGAAACCAGCAGAAACTCGTGCTGGCGCGCGGTCTGATGCGTCCTGTCTCGGTCCATATTTTCGATGAACCGACGGTCGGCATCGACGTGGGCGCTAAAAGCGAGGTCTACAGGCTTATGAAAAGCCTGGTCGAGAATGGCGCGGCTATTCTGCTGTCATCGTCCGAACTGCCAGAGCTCGTTCACCTGGCCAACCGCGTCTATGTCATGCGCGAAGGGCGCATAGTGGCCGAACTCAAAGCCGACGGCATCACCGAGGCCACTGTGCTGCGTCACTATTTCGACGCCGAAACCGGCGCCACGGAGGCAGCATGAGCCCTGACACGCTGCGGCGCCGTTTTGTGGAAACCGGCGGGATCGTCATCCTGCTTCTGGTCGCGGTTGCGGCCGCGGCCGCGATCATCGAACCGCGTTTTCTGAACCGCCTGAACATCCTCAACGTCCTGCGCAATTTCTCCTTCCTGGCGGTTCCGGCGATCGGCCAGATGATCGTCATGACCACCGGCGGTTTTGATCTGTCGGTCGGTGCCACCATGGCCTTGGCGTCCGTGGTCACGGCCGCGGCGATGGCCGCGATGCCCGACGCGCATGGGCTCCAGCTGCTGATGCCGGTAGCGCTGGCCTTGGCCAGCGGCGCCTGTGTTGGCCTGGTAAACGGCACGCTGGTGGCGCGCCTTTCCCTATCACCTTTCATGGTGACATTGGCATCGTTGTCGATCGTCGCGGGACTTACGCTCTATTACACGCAGGGTATCCCGATCTATGGCGTTTCCGACGCCTTCGTCTATGCCATCGGGCGAGGGCAGGTGCTTGGCCTGCCGCCGGTCTTGCTGCTGGCGATCGTGGTGATCGCCATCGCCATCATTCTGCAGCGTCGGACCGCGCTAGGGCGCCACTTCTACGCCGTCGGCGGCAACGTCGGCGCCGCCCGACTGTCGGGAGTGCGCACACACCATGTGTTGATTACCGCGTATGTGCTCTCCGGTCTCCTGGCCGCACTCACCGGCGTGCTGATCACCGCCCGTATCGGTTCCGGCCAGTCGACGATCGGCGGGACGCTCGGACTGGAGACGATCGCAGCGGCGGTGATCGGCGGCGTTTCATTGCGCGGCGGCTCAGGCCGCGCCGAGAACGTCGCCATGGCGGCGCTGTGCCTGGCGATCATCGCCAATGCGATGAACCTCACGCAGATCGACAGCAAATTCCAGACGCTGGTGCTGGGTTCGGTGCTCATCGGCGCACTGGCTTTCGACCGAATTGTTCAGGGGAGGCGGGCCAATGTCTGATCGTCCAGACATGGCGGCTCCAGTTGTTCTTGACCGCGCTCGCCCGGACATCCGCCAGTTCGCGTCGCAGGCCAAGCTGCCGGGGCTCGTATTCCTGGCCCTGCTGGGTCTCGGTCTGCTCGACCCGCGCATTGTTTCAAGCGGCAATCTCTGGAACATCGCGATCCAGACGAGTTATCTCGCACTGTTTGCCATGGCGCAGACCATGGTGCTGCTGACGCGCGGCTTCGACCTGTCGCTTGGCTTTACCGTCTCGCTCGTCAGCGTCATATCGGCGATGGTGATGACCGGAAGCGGCGATATGCCCATCCTGTGGGGGATCGCCGCTGGCCTTGGCGTCGGGCTGCTGATCGGCGGGCTGAACGGCGTCCTCATCGCCGGTATCGGCATCAATCCACTGGTGACGACGCTTGGCATGGCCAACATTGTCATGGCACTGGCGTCAACCGTCAGCGGCGGCTTTCCCGTGCCGGGCGTTCCCGAAGCCTTTACGGACGCCTTGGCGGAGGGACGGCTGATCGGCATTCCGGTGCCCATCCTGTTCGCCGCGCTGTGTTTCGCACTGCTGTTCCTGGTCCTGCGCTTCACCGTGTTCGGGCGCGGCCTGTATCTCATCGGCGCCAACCCTCGCGCGGCGAAGGCGGCGGGCGTTCGCACCGGACGCGTCGTTGCGATCGACTACGTGGTCTGCTCGCTGCTGGCCGCGATTGGCGCCATGCTGCTCACCGCGCGGACCGGATCGGGCGAGCCCAATCTCGGCGGCAACCTGACCCTGGAATCGATAGCGGCGGCGGTGGTCGGTGGCGTGCGCCTCACCGGCGGAGAGGGAGGCGTCACCGCGGCTCTGCTCGGTGCCCTGTTCATCACGGTCATTTCCAACGCCATGAACCTCATGCAGGTCGACGGCTATCTGCAGCAGGTTCTTTTGGGCCTCATCATTCTGGCCAGCCTGATACTGGGCCGCGATTACAAGAAACGCTAACAGCTTCGGACCTTAAATGGCTTATCAAGTCTGCATCGACATCGGCGGAACCTTCACCGATTGCCTGATTTCCGAGCCCGGTGGGAAAATCTCGATCTTCAAATCGCCCACCACGCCCGGCGAATTCGAGAAGGGATTCATCAACGTGCTGCACGTGGCGGCGGCCGGATACGGGCTCGATCCCGCGACGTTCATGACCAAGATCGACTTGATCGTACACGGCTCGACCGTCTCGACCAACGCGCTGGTCGAGCGCAAGACCGTCAAGGTCGGATTGATCCTCAACGAAGGACATCAGGACATCCTCGTCCTGCGCGAGGGGCCGCGCAAGGGCGCCTTCCAGTGGCGGCTCGACTATCCCGAGCCCTATGTCCCGCGCCACCTGACGAAGACGGCGCGGGGCCGCGTCGATGCGCGCGGGCGGGAGCTCACGCCTCTGTCGAGATCCGATGTCGAGGCGGCGATAGCCGACTTCCGGCGCTATGGGGTCGAAGCGATAGCGGTCGGTCTGCTTTGGTCGGTCGTCAATCCCATCCATGAAACAACGGTGCGCGATATCATCGCGCAGGCATGGCCGGAGATCCCGGTCACGCTTAGCCATGAAGTCAATCCGATGTCGCGCGAGTACAAGCGCATCATCGCGGCCGCTATCGACGCGTCGATCAATCCGATCGTGCGCACCTACATCGAGGACTTGCGGCAAGCACTTTCGCAGGCGGGTTTCCAGGGCGAGCTGCTGCTGGCCAACTGCGTCGGTGGAATGATGCCTCCCGCCGAGATGCTGCGGCGGCCAATCTACAGCGTCATGTCGGGGCCGACGCTGGCGCCGATGGCCGCGCTGGCGCTGAGCGACGAAGCCAATGTCATCGTCGGTGACATGGGCGGCACCACCTTCGACGTCTCGGCTTTGCGTGACCACCAGATCATCGTCACCCCGGACAGCATGATCCACGACGACTCGCTGGGGATCGCGAAAGTCGATGTGAGATCGGTTGGCGCCGGCGGCGGGTCGATTGCCTGGGTCGACGATGGTGGCCTGCTTCGTGTCGGGCCGCAAAGCGCTGGCGCGCGGCCGGGGCCGGCATGCTACGGAGCGGGCGGCACCGCGCCGACGGTCACCGACGCCAATGTCGTGCTCGGCATCATTGACCCGGATTATTTTCTCGGCGGCCGGATCAAGATCAGCCGCGATCTGGCCGAGAAAGCGGTCGCGAGCATCGCGACGCGGCTCGGCATCCCGCTGCTCGACGCGGCTTACGCCATCCAGACCACCAGCAACCACAACATGGTCGGGGCCATCGAGGAAATCACCATTCGCGAGGGCATAAACCCACGCGACAGTTTCTTTGTCTGCGGCGGCGGCGCGACCGCCATCCACATCGCCGAGATGGCCGACATATTGGGCTTGAAACGCTACATGATCCCGCGCTTCATGGCCGGGCTGAGCGCGTTCGGCGGGTTGATCTCGGATATCACGCGCGAGGAAAGCGCTGTTTTTCTGACCTCGACCCGGCGCTTCGACGCCGCGGGCGTCTCCGACATCCTGGCGCGGTTGAAGGTGTCGGGCGAGGCATTCCTCGAACAGGCCGGCGTTGAGCCAGATCTCCGGCGTTTCGAGTTCTCCTTTCTTGGTCGCTACGAATACCAGTCCTGGGAGATCGAGGTCCATTTCGAGGCCGACGAGGCGCGCCTCGACCCGGCAAAACTGCCAGGTCTCGTCGAAGCGTTCCATCAGATGCACGAACGCATCTATTCGATCAGATCCGACCGCGACGTTGTCGAATTCACCAACTGGAAGCTGCGCGCGGTGGGCAAGCGGGCTAATCAGGATGCCTGGAAGGATTTCAGGCTGGCCGACCAGGCGACGGCGCCGGTCGCCAAGACCCATCGGTCAGCTTATTTGCATGAAACCCGGCGGACGAGCTCTCTGCCTGTTTACGACATGGACCAGCTGGGCGCGGGGGCGGCGCTTGATGGGCCATGCCTGGTGGAGGCGACGACGTTCACCGCCTTCCTCAAGGACGGACATCGCGGGCGCGTCGACCCGCAAGGCAACATTGTCGTGACAGTCGATTGAGACTCAAACCTTCCCGAACAAGGCATCGTAAAATGAATTCACCTGTCATTCGCCTGGAGACGCCAACGCGCCGCGTCGATCCGTTCCTGATGTCGGTTCTCAAAAGCCGGTTCGAGGCGGTGGTGCGGGAAATGACGCTGGTCGTGATGCGGGCCAGCCGCTCAGCGGTGATCAAGAACGCCCGCGACCTGAGCTGTGCGATCCTGACCTATGATCACCGCCTGGTTTCCACCGAGGACGCGCTGCCGATCCACGTCATGTCGATGGATCTGGCGACCCGTCCGATAACGGAGTTGTTCGACGATATCGCCGACGGCGACATCTTCCTCAACAACTGCCCATACACGGGCGGCACCCATCATGCCGACCTGATCATGGCGATGCCGATCTTTTTCGACGGCAAGCCGCTGTTCTGGGCCGTGGCGCTTTCCCATCACGCCGATACTGGCGCGCCGACACCTTCGACATATCTGCCATTTGCCAAGAACGTTTATGAGGAAGGGATCCACTTTCCCTGCGTGCGTGTGGTCGAACAGCACCGGGAGAAGCAGGACATCCTGCGCATCGGCATGATGCGCAACCGTGTTCCAGACATCTGGCTGGGCGACGTGCGAGCCCAGATCGGCGCCTGCAGGACCGGTCGACGCCGTCTCTTGGAACTGCTTGAAAAATACGGCCGCGACACGCTGCTGGATTTCGTCGAGGACTGGTTCGACTACGGTGCGCGTCGCGCCATGGCCGAGATCGCCAAATTGCCGAAGGGCAAGTTCTCCTACGAGGTCCGCCATGACCCGGTCCCCGGCGTGGCGGAGGAGGGCATCCCGGTCCGGATCACCATCGATGTCGACCCTGAAGCCGGCGAGATCACGGTCGACGTGCGTGACAACATGGATAACGTCCCTGGCGGTCTCAACCTGTCGGAAAACACCTGCACGGGCTCGTGCCGCATTGGCGTCTTCAACAATCTCGACGACGGCATCCCGCACAACGAGGGCGCCAAGAGCCGGATCAAGGTGTTGATGCGGGAGGGAAGCGTGGTTGGCAAACCCCGCTACCCCGTAGGCACCTCGGTGGCGACCACCAATGTCAACGACCGGTTGATCATCGCCGGCAATTGCGTGTTCTCGACGATGGGAGAACCCTATGGCCAGGCCGAGAGCGGCTCGCACCTGCCGGCGGGGATCGGGGTGATTTCGGGCAAGGATCCGTTCAAGGACGGGCAGCCCTACGTCAACCAGGTCTTCATTGGCTACGCCGGCGGCGGCGCGCGTCACGGCTATGACGGCTGGTTGACATATTGCGGGCCGGCGAATGGCGGCCTGATCGCGCTGGATTCCGTGGAGGTGGACGAATCCATGTATCCCATCATCATTGAATCGCGCGGCGTGGTGGCGGGTACCCAAGGCATTGGCGAGTTCGAGGGCGCTCCCGCGGTGGGCGGTGTCTTCTATCCCGTCGACCACGAGATGACACTGGTCTACTCGGCCGATGGCACAACCTTTCCGCCGCGTGGCGTGCTGGGCGGCGGTGACGCCAAAGCAAGTCGCAGTGCCAAGCGCGGCACGGATGGCAAGCTGGTGGAATTGCCGGCCTTCCATGAGGAGGCGTGCCGCGCCGGCGAGCGCATCGAGTTCGTTGCCTGTGGCGGCGGCGGCTACGGCGACCCGACCAAGCGCGATGTCCGCCGTGTCGCGGCCAGCGTTGGCCGCGGCTGGCTAACAAGCGAAGCGGCTCGCAAGTCCTACAAGGTTGCCCTGGTGCTGGACGCCGAGCAGGGCGTCTGGGTTGTCGACCAGGATGCCACCGCGCGCCTTCGGGCGGCCTGAGCCAGCGCGAAGAGAGGTCGCCAGCAAATGACCGGCGGCTTCGATCACGCCCGCTTGGCGGCCGCGTCCTGCTCGTCGAAATACCGCAACAGGTTCATGCCACCGCGCACGATGTCGCGTTCGATCGCCTTACGCGCCACCTTCTTGTTGCGGGTCCGGAACGCTTCGATCAGCGTCTCGTGCTCCTCCGCGCCGATGTAATCGTTCTCGGCCTGCAGATAATACACGTTAAGGATAGGGCCCATCGAGACCCACAGGCTTTCGATCTGGGCGATCAGCATATCCATCTTGGACAGGCGGTAGACCCCGAAGTGGAATTCACGATTGGCGCGACGGGCGCGGTCAGCATCGCCGGACGTTTCGCCGGCCACGAAATCGCGATGGATCTCGACCAGTTTTGCAATGTCCTTCTCCGAAACATGCTCAACGGCGAGTTCGGCCGCTAGTCCCTCGAGCGCGATGCGAATGAGCCGGACCTGCCAGTAACGCGACCGGGTCAGCTCTGGAACGGTGATGAACCGCCCTGACCGCAGTTCCAGCGCCTGCTCGCTGACGAGCCTGAAACAGGCCTCGCGCACAGGCGTGACGCTGGTGCCCAGCCGTTGCGCCAGATCCTGCATCAACAGTCTTTCGCCGGGCCGGAAATTGCCGGCGATCAGGGCTTCGCGCAGCGAGATATAAGTTCTCGCCGACAGACTGCCTTGCTCGATTGGCTGCATCGTGCTCATGGTCCACCGCTGCAATCTTGGCCGCACCGAATCGACAACGGATAGTGCGAGACGCTCTTATATCCTATAAGTCCGTTGCGAAACATGGCTAGGAGCTGGCGGGTTTCCCAGCGGAGAGCTTGCGCAGGATTGTCTCGATGATATCCAGCGATTTCTCGACTGTCGCCCGGTCATGGCTCCCTGACAGGTAGAGACGCTTGAGCGGAAGCGGCTGGCCGATCAGCCGGTTCGCCACCATCTCTCTGCGGAACGCAAGATCGAAAACATCGTCGTTGCCCAGCAAGTCCTGGTAGTCGCGGTAAGGACCGCTGAGGAAATAGATCAGCCAGACCGAGCCAAACCCGGCGCTCTGCGCGGGCAGGCCGAGGCGATCGATAATGCCATCCAGCTGCGTGCGCATGAAAGCGCCGAGGGCAAACAGGCGGTCGTAGAAGCCTGGTTTCGACAGCTCCTCGATCGTCGCCTGCATGGCGGCGAGCGTCGACGGCGTGCCGTTGAAAGTACCGCCCATGAACACGGATCCTTCCCCGGTCCGGCCGACGAGCGCCATGAGATCGCGACGACCGGCCACCACGCCAACGGGATAGCCTGAGGAGGCCGCCTTGCCGAAGGTCGCCAGGTCAGGCGTGACGTCGGCGATCGACTGATAGCCGCCGAGCGCGTGGCGAAAGCCGGTGATGACCTCGTCGAAGATCAGCACGACACCATGATCGCTGGTCAGGCGACGCAGCTCGCGCAGGAAAACATCCGTCGCGATCACCGACCCCATATTGTGAGCGATTGGCTCGATGATGATCGCCGCGACATCGCCGGGATTGGCCTTGAGATAATCCTCGACGGCGCCGGCATCGTTGTAAGGCAGCACGATGGTGTGACGGGCGGCATCCTCGAGGATGCCAGCACTGATGGGATCGTACTTGCCGATCGCCTGCGCGTGCGACTGTACGTTCATGGCGACATAGTCGTGCCAGCCATGATAGCCGCCTTGGAACTTGATGATGCGCTTGCGACCGGTGGCGGCACGGGCAAGGCGCAGGGCGTGATAGGTCGCCTCCGATCCGGAATTGCAGAAGGCGACGAGATCCGCGCAAGGGATGCAGTCGACCAGCGCCTCCGCCACCTCGATCTCTAGCCGCATCGTTCCCGCGCCGACAAGGTCGATGTCCTGGGAGACCGCAGCGATGCGTTCACGCACCGCCGGATGACAGTGGCCAAGCACATTGGCGCCGAAGCCGCAGTGGAAGTCGGTGTACTGGTGTCCATCGACGTCGTAGAGAAACGCACCCTGCGCCCGGGCAAATACATGCGGCGCGCCGAGCCTGCGGCTCGGGCTGAGCAATCCGCCCGGCATCACCGCACCGGCGCGCTCGATGAGTCGGGAGGTGTTATTCTGATCGGTCATCGGAATGTCCGTGCATGGCTATGGTCCGCCGGCTCAGCCGAGGGCTTCAAGAACGGTGGCCTCGATTCCCGCCGCGTCCAGCCGGTAGTGCTTGTAGAGATGCGTTGGCGGCGCAATCAGGCTGTATTCGTCGCGGATGCCATGGCGTATCAACCGTGCCGGGCTGCCCGCCTCCGCCAGGATTTCCGCCACGGCGCCGCCCAGACCGCCCAGGATATTGTGTTCCTCGATGGTTAGAATGAAGCGGGAGTGAGCCGCGGCCGAGAGCACTGCCTTCGTATCCATTGGCTTCACCGTATGCATGTCGATCAGTCCGACGGACTTGCCCGCCGCGCGCAGCGCCCGGTAAGCCTCCCTTGAGGGATGGACCATCGAGCCACAGGCGATGATGGTCAGTTCCGATCCTTCGCCGTGAACGATCGCCTTGCCGAACTGGAACTCGACGCCGTCGTCTTCATAGACCAGCGGTTCCTGGCCGCGGCCAATGCGGAAGTAGATTGGCTGGGCATGATTGACAGACGCCTTGACGGCGGCCGCCAGTTGCGGGCCGTCAGCCGGCGCGACGACCGTGAGGTCGGCGATGCTTCGCATGATGGCAAGATCTTCCGTCGCATGGTGGGAGGTGCCGTAGAAGCCGAGTGAAATACCGGCATGATGACCGATCAGCCGCACCGGCAGCGCCGAATAGGCGACGTCGGTTCTGATCTGTTCGCAGCACAGCAGCGCCAGGAAAGAAGCGAATGTAGCGACGAACGGCATGGCGCCGGTGCTGGCCATGCCGGCAGCAGCCGAAACCATGTTCTGCTCGGAAATGCCAAATTGCGTGAAGCGTTCGGGAAAGCGTTGCGCGAACCGCACCAGCCCGTTGGAATATTGAAGGTCGGCCGTACCGGCCACGACCGGATAACCGTCTTCGACCAGCTCAATGAGCGCGTTGGCCAGGTAACTCAGGCCAGGCGCGCGCGCGTTGATCTGGCGGTACTGCCAGGAGTTGGTATCGATCGGGCCGTTCATTGTGTTTTGCCTCCACGCTTGATCTCTTCGGCGGCCAAGGCCTCGTCCGATGGCGCGAGATAGCCCAGATGCCAGCCGGGTTCGGTTTCCATGTAACCAACGCCCTTGCCTTTGGAGGTCTTGGCAATGATGCAGACGGGCCGGGTGCGGTCTGCCTCGGCCTTCAACTGTCGCAGCAGCGTCGCGAGAGCGACGACGTCGTGCCCATCGACCTCGTGCACCTGCCAGCCGAACGCCGCCCATTTGTCGGCCAACGGCTCGATGCCGATGATGTCGTCGACCTGCCCGTCGAGCTGGTATCCGTTGCGGTCGACGATGGCGATCAGATTGCCGGCCTTATGGTGGGCGGCGGAGAGCGCCGCTTCCCAGACCTGGCCCTCCTGCATCTCGCCGTCACCGAGCAGGACATAGACATCGAAGCGCCGGTTGGCCGCACGGCCGCCAAGCACCATGCCGAGGCCGCCGGACAGGGCATGGCCGATCGAGCCGGAGCTGAAATCGACGCCGGGCACCTTGCGCATGTCGGGATGATCGCCAAGCGGATTGCCGAGCCGGGTATAGCCATCGAGGACGTCCTTGGAGAAGAAGCCCCAGTCGACCAGCAGCGGATAAAGCCCGACCGCGGCGTGCCCTTTGCCCATAAGGAAGCGGTCGCGGTCCGGCCATTGCGGCTCGCCGCGCCTCAGCCGCATCGCATCGTAGTAGAGCGTGGCGAATATTTCCGCGCAGGAGAACACCGACGAATAGTGGCCCACCTTGGCGATCTGGATGAGGCGCAGCGTCTCGAGCCGGACGAACTCTGCCCTGTCGCGCAACAGGGCGATCCGCTCCGCGTCGGGTGGCAGGGTGTTGTTTGAAGGAGTGGGTGCGTTGGCCATTGGACGTCACTCTCGGGATCATTTTTTCTCGACAACTTATAAGTTATAAGATATTCCTCGCCGAAGCAACCGCCTATCTGGTCGCAAGGAGAATTTTGATGAACAACGAATCGCGCGTGCTGGACATGGCCAGGCACTTTCATTCCCAAACGGATCCACGCCTGCATGAGGATCATGGTCCGTTGACGATCGTGGCCGGCGAAGGCGCGACCGTCACGGATGACGCGGGCAACCGCTATATCGAGGGCATGGGCGGACTCTGGTGCGCCTCGCTTGGCTTCAGCGACAGCCGGCTGGCTGTCGCTGCTGACCGCCAGATGCGCAAGCTCGCCGTCTACCACACCTTCAACCACCGCTCGAACGAGCCCACCGTCGAACTCGTCGAGCAGCTTACCGCGTTGGCGCCGTTCGACCACGCGCGCGTCTTTCTGGTCGGCTCCGGTTCGGAAGCCAATGATACGATGATCAAGCTCGCCTGGTATTACCAGGCCGCGCGGGGACGTCCGGAGAAACGCAAGATCATCAGCAGGTTTGGCGCCTTCCACGGCAGTACGATCATGGGCGCGGCGCTGAGTGGGCTGCCGCACATGCACAAGTCCTTCAACCTGCCGCCGCTTCCCGTCATATTCGCCGCGCGGCCGTTCCACTATCTCGACGGTCTGCCGGGCGAGGCGGAGCATGACTACGCCACGCGCCTGGCCCAGGAACTCGAGGCCCTGATCCTGGCGGAGGGGCCAGAGACGATTGCCGCGATGATCGCAGAGCCAGTCATGGGCGCCGGCGGCGTGCTGGTACCGCCGGAGAATTATTTTCCAAAGGTTCAGGCGGTGCTGCGCAAATACGACATCCTGATGCTGTCCGACGAGGTGGTCTGCGGTTTCGGACGCACCGGAAATTGGTTCGGCAGCCAGACTTTTGGCATGGAACCGGACATGCTGTCGGTCGCCAAGGGGCTTTCATCCGGTCATCTGCCCATTGGCGGCGTCATTATCTCCGACAAGGTCTACCAGTGCGTCGCCGACGAGGCCCACAAGGTCGGCGTGTTCGGCCACGGTTTCACCTATTCCGGCCATCCGGTGACAGCCGCCGTCGCCGCCGAGGCGATCAGGATCTACCGCGAGATCGATCTCGTGAGCCAGGCGCGCCGTCTCGGCGATTATCTGCATGCAGCGCTCGCGGACGCGCTCAACGACCATACACTGGTCGGCGAGGTCCGCGGCCGCGGTTTTATAGCGGGGATCCAGATCGTCGAGGATCGCGCCACCCGTCGCGCCTTTGCGCCGGAGCTGCGAATTGGCACCGATGTCGAGCGGCGGTGCCGCGAGCACGGAGTCATGATCCGCAACATGGGCGACGTGCTGGCAATCTGCCCGCCCTACGTCATCGCCCCTAAAGAGATCGATTACATGGTTGATGGCATTCGCGCGGCTCTTGATGAGACCGCGGCGGCCCATGCGCGGACTGACCAGTCGGCATGAACCCGCCCGGCGTGCGGCGAGACGTCGCTGGAGGGGCCGGCCGCGCGAAAGGCGCTTGGGCAAGCGCGAGCCGCAGCCAGCATACAGGATCCTGATTGTCTTATCCGAACGGAGGCCAGACCATGCTTCAGAAAACCAGCCATTTCATGCGCCAGGCCAATCTCATCAACGGCGAATGGGTGCAGGCCGACAGCGGCCAGACGGTCGACGTCAACAACCCGGCCACCGGTCTCAAGATCGGCACCGTGCCGAAGTCGGGCAAAGCCGAGACCCGCCGCGCCATCGAAGCCGCCGCGGAAGCTTTCAAGACCTGGCGCAAGACGACCGCGCTCGAGCGCTCGAAGCTGCTGCGCAAGCTGCACGACGCGATGATGGACAATCAGGACGTGCTGGCCGAACTGCTGACCATCGAGCAGGGCAAGTCGCTGTTCGAATCGAAGGGCGAGATTGGCTCTGCCGCGGCCTACATATTGTGGTTCGCCGAGGAAGGCCGCCGCACCTATGGCGACGTGGTGCCGTCGCCGTGGGCGGATCGCCGTATCCTGGTGACCAAGGAACCGGTCGGCGTCATCGCCGCCATCACGCCGTGGAATTTCCCGTCCTCGATGCTGGCCCGCAAGCTCGGCCCGGCGCTCGCCGCCGGCTGCACCGCAGTGGTCAAGCCGGCCTCGCAGACGCCATATTCGGGCCTCGCCTGGGGTGCGCTCGCAGAGGAGGTCGGCTTCCCCAAGGGCGTCGTCAACATCCTGACCGGTTCGGCAAGCGAGATCGGCGACGAGATCTGCGCCAATCCGCTGGTGTCGAAGATCACCTTCACCGGATCGACGGAAGTCGGCAAGCTTCTCATCCAGAAGTCGTCGGTCACCGTCAAGAAAGTGTCGATGGAACTCGGTGGCAACGCGCCGTTCATTGTCTTCGATGACACCGACCTCGAGCGTGCGGTCGCCGGTGCGATCACCGCCAAGTATCGCAATTCCGGCCAGACCTGCGTCTGCACCAACCGCTTCCTTGTCCAGGCTGGTGTCTATGACAAGTTCGTCGAGAAGCTCGCTGCCGCCAGCAATGGGCTGAAGGTCGGCTCCGGCCTCGAGGACGGCGTGCAGCAGGGGCCGCTGATCGACGAGAAGGCGGTCGAGAAGGTCGAAGAACTGATCGCCGACGCCACATCCAAGGGCGGCAAGATCGTTGCCGGCGGCAAGCGCCATGCGCTCGGCGGCTCGTTCTTCCAGCCGACCGTCATCGCCAACGCGACACCCAATATGCGCTTCATGAAGGAAGAGATCTTTGGGCCGGTCGCCCCGGTGTTCAAGTTCGAGACCGAAGAGGAAGCGATAGCGCTCGCCAACGACACCGAATTCGGCCTCGCCTGCTATTTCTACACCGGCGATCTCGGCCGCGCCTTCCGCGTCATGGAAGGGCTGAAATACGGCATGGTCGGCGTCAATGAAGGCCTCATCACCACGCCGGAGGCACCCTTCGGCGGCGTCAAGGAATCCGGCCTCGGCAAGGAAGGCGGACATCAGGGCATCGAGGATTACCTCGACACCAAATATGTCTGCATCGGCGGCCTCGGCTCTAGTGCGCCGGCTTTTCCCGCGTCTCAGAACGCGGAATGACGAACCCGCGGGTGATCCGGTGAAAATCTTTCCGGTTCCGAGGAGAAGTGACCTAAGATCGTGAGCGCCCTATGCTCTTACGTTTCCGGAAAAAGCTTCGGAAACAGCGCGTCCAGAGCGTCCGCCGGAAAGCGTAGGGACACTGGGCCCTTTGGCGTTTCCGACGCCAATAGTCCGAGCGCGATTACGTCATTGAACACTCGACGCGCCGTACGTTCGGGTAGTCCGCTAATACGGGATGCCTCGCCGCGGTCAAACTCACCGCGCGTGAGCGCTTCCTCCACGAGGCGGCCGGCTTCGGGCTTCAGACCACTGCGCTCCACATGCCGATACAGCCGCTTGGCCAACGTGTCGAGATCGAACAGTCCGGTCATGAAGCTCACCTGATCGATACACGCCTGCAGGAACCATAAGGTAAAATCGCCGAGTGCGCGTTCGGAGAGGTTGCCACGTCCGTCGAGATCACCCTCGCGGGGCATATCGGCATGATCCATCATGCTCTTGTAATCCGTTCGGCTTTTCACGCCACGTGCCAAGCCTCGTGAGATCGACCACAGCCCGTGCGCGGCGACCCCGGCCTGAGGGCCATGGCGTGGCTCATCAATCGGCTGACGCGTCCGTTGCCGTCCGGAAACGGGTGAATGTAGTTGAAGCGGTGATGCGCGGCAGGAATGGTCAGGATGCGTCCGGCCTTGCCCAGCTTATCGAAGCGATAACGCATGGCAAAGTATTGCATGAAATCGTTGACGCGATCGCTCGAAGGCGGTTCATGCCGGCCGATGGCGACGTCATGCTCTGGCTTCGATCGCCACTCACCTGGCGCCATGACGAACTCACGGCCGGAACCCTTGATGGTCAGCATGGGCGATTCCGCATCGCGGTAGAATTCCGCATGCAGCCATCGAAGAAAACCTACCGATGCCGGTTCCGGCAACTGCCCATCGCCAGCCAGGCGGTCGATCTCGGCTTGCACGCGAACGTGCGCGGCCGCCTCGAGCTGCAGATTGCGGCGGTTCTCGTCTCGATCGAAATTCCGACCAGCGCCCGTTCGATGTCGCGCGGGCGCGTATCGTGGCCTTCGATCAGGTTGCTGTAGTAGGTGTTCATGATGCGCACGAGATGGGGCGAGGTTGGCTGCGGTACGCGAGTGCAGGCTTTTGCCCAAAACAGCCGACGTCGCCAGGCTTGGACACAAATCGATGCTGCCGATGATGATCATGGCCGATGTTCGGCAGGCCTATCGTACTGACAACTACGCACAAACCGTAATTGGGGGAGCCATCTGGCCGATGCTTTGGCCGATCTATGACGATCGGCCGGACTCAGACAGGTTCGAGGTGGAAAACAGGCAGCTTTAAACATGGTTCTGCCTCGGCCAGCGCAAGATTCGCCTGGAGCTTCGCTTATGCTGTGTGAGCTTGTTCTCTCGCGCCCGAATTCCCCATGGATGGCCCAAAAGCAGGCGATCCATTTGTCATTTTTAAGTGCGTCGGACTGCCAGTTGATCGCGTTCTGACCCGACTGGGAGTTCAAGTTTGACCTGAAACTGACCGGGTGCTGGATGGCAGGCTTCATCCCCACCGGTCTGATATGAAACAACGTTCGGCCCCGAGGCTAGGCTGCAATCTCGGATGGCTTGTATGCGCCGTTTTTTTAGAGCGTGTTGCGGGCTTGGTCTGCTCAACCTCGGAGCTCTACGCTTCACGGCGTTAGGATGAGCGTTCGAGGCGCAGGATTACTGCCGACACTGCTCTTCTTGTTCGCATTGGGCAGTTCCCGTTGGAAGCTTCCATCTTGCCGACTGCTGAGTTTGGAGTCGCCGTAGCTGTGAAATCGAAAAGAAGCCCATAGGCAACGTTTGCCGCGACGCTACTGAGAGCTGGTCACCGGGAGAGCCGAAGGTAGAACGAAGTTGTCTCGTTGAGCTTGTATGTGGCGCCAGCATAGAAGGCCCAGTTCCCACCCCAAGGCTTATACAAACCGCCACCGTTAGCGCCGATCGCGTTCATGGCCTCGTCCTTTTGGCAGAGATCACCACGGTCGCTAGCTGGCGAGCAAAGTCCGTCCCAGCGCTGCATTATCTCGTCGGATCCGGCAAGCTGGCAGAATTTCCCAGGCGGAGCTGACGGGGAGGGATGGTGGGAATAAAACGGTGCGCGTGAGGTCTCGGCGGGAACAGCCAAGACATCTAAGCGGAACGGACTGGCATAACGCAAAGACACAGGCGAGCTCAGCGGCAAGGTGGTTTGTTATCACCATGGGACGCCTGCCGCGTCAAACGGTGGTGTCGTGGGTCGAGACGGCGAGGGCAGCGGTCGCCATGCGCCCCGACCGGCTTGCCTTGTTCGGCTACTCGCATATCCCATCCCAAATAAAGAACCAGCGCCTCCCATCGAGGCGGAATTTCTTCCCGACAGCGCTGCCCGCGCTGAACAGTATGCGGCTGTCGCCGTGAGGCTGATTGCCGCCGGCTACCGACAGATCGGGCTCGACCATTTCGCCTTTCCGGACGACGAGCTCGCGCTGGCACAGGAAACAGGTCGCCTGCGACGTAACTCGTTGGGCTACTCGGCTGACACCTGCAGAACCCTGATCGGTTTCGGCGCGTCGGCTATCGGCCGCACCGGCCAGGGATACGTTCAAAACGAAGTTACACGGGATTCCTACATCCAGCACATCGCAGCTGGCCGACTGGCTACATCGAAGGGCCATCGCCTCACAGACGACGACCGCGTGCGAGCCGCAATTATCGAGCGATTAATGTGCGATTTCGAGGCTGACGTGCCGGCAATCTGTGTCGCCCACGGATCTGATCCGATCCGTCTTCGCGGTTCAGATGAGCGTTTGGCGATGCTGGCCAAGGACGGAATAGTGGACTTCGAAAACGGTTTTGTCCGCGTACGGCGGGAGCATCGCTTTGGGATTCGCGCTGTCGCTGCCGCATTCGATGCTTTTAGGGATGGCGTTACGTATCCCGCAGGTGAGGGCAAGCAGACACACGGAAGCTAACACAGGGGGTATCTTTTGCCGGAGAGAACGAGCTGCCATCGTGCGGTGCCCGGTTAGTAGTGAAGCGCCGTAAAATGTCGACATAGGCGTTGGTGAACTGGACCGAACGACGAGAACAGCCTATCCAGTGTGTTGTCGGCAGTTAGTTCGAAAGTCCTGCTACACCCGATCCGATGCCTCTCAACGCCGAGGCCGCACCTCCGTGCCGAAGCCGGCCTTCCCAATGGTGGGTCGAGCCGTCGCTTACCCCGTGCTTGCCTCACAGATCCGCGACCGAGAACCCAGCCTCATGCTCCCGCCCTGCCGGGGCCTAGGTCAATCTAGCATGAAAGGAACACGTCGGAACCTGGGATATCGCTTGCCCGGCCGGGCGGCGATAGCCTTGTCGGGGCAGCGAGGAGCCGTAGCCGATGATGAACGCACAGGAGAAGTCTGGCGTGAATGGGGCGATGATTGTCAAGCTTTGCTCTCGAGTCATTTCGTCAACCATCTTGCGTGACCGATTGGCGACCATCTCCTCGTCCCGACCTTATATTACCCGTTGCCTGTCGCCGCCAGCGCGCAGTGACTTGTCAAGGATGGAGGCCCGCAGACCCCATCGCGCGGCGACTTGTCCTTGACGGTCACGAGCACGGCGGCAGGTTTGCCGTGGTCGGGGAGCCCTTCCTTGGGCGGAGCCGACGACGGTGTTCGAGGGGAACTCGCCATGAGCCGGGTGCGCAGAGATCGTCCGACGCTCTTGTATTTGCTGGATCCCAGCCGGCTCCGCCTCCGACTGCCTCGGTAGCTCGGTATCCTGAGCGCGTCGGCGGCATCATGCCATTATCATCCTACGAATTGCATGCTCCATCGTCCTGGACGAGACCGGTTTGGCTAGCCAAAGGACGAAGGTCTGATTACCAGATGTGATCGGCATGGGGTCGCTTCCACCAACGACGATGATGGGCACCGTCATCAGGGTGGTACGTAGAGCTTCGGGCTGTCCTGGCCCGAGGAAAGTCGCTTTATCGAAAATTAGGAGGTCGGCTGCCTTCCCGCTCTCGATCCAGTCGCAAAGACTCTCGAAGGTCGCGAAGCCGACCGGCTTATAACCCAGCGCGGCGATCTTATCCTTGTAGATCTCCAACGCTGCTGGATCGGGGTCAACGACTGCAATGATTTCTCCGTTGCCAAGTGATCCATCGCATGGGCCGAAAGCGCTATCAGCTCTGACCTGCTCCTCAGCGCAGGCCGGTAAGTAGAGATCGAAGCGTGTACCTCGGCCAACAGCCGAGGTGACGTCAAGGCATCCTGCGAGCGCGCTCACATGGCGGTCCACTGCAGCAAGACCCAGTCCGGTCCCGCCGACGCGAGAGCGCGTGGTAAAAAAGGGCTCAAAGATATGCGGAAGCACCGAACTTGCGATTCCTTGGCCATCGTCGCTGATGGAGAGGAGAACGTAATCTCCCGGTTTCAAGGTGCCCTTAGCCACGGGCTTCGTTTGACAGACGTGAGCGCGAGAAACGCTAATCTCGACACGGCCCTCATTCAAGAGAGCCTCCGACGCGTTCTTGCATAGATTCATAAGGATCTGCTGTATCTCGGTCGGGCTGCCCTCGATCACCGTTTGCCACTCGTTGATCTTGAAGTTCAACTGAACATCCGCACGAAGTGTAACCCGCAGCAATGGCGCGAGATCCATTACACTCTCCGAGACGTCGAAAGGCATCGTCACGCGCTTCCGATTTCGGCTTAGTGACAAAATTTGATCAATAATCAGTTTGGCTCGGTTGCTGGCCAAGATAATTTGGCCGATGTGGCCCCGAATTCTCGAGGGGCGACGCACAAGACCTTTAGCCATCTCTGCGTAGCCGACTATTGCTCCTAGAACATTATTGAATTCATGTGTAACGCCGCTTGCGATTGTGCCGACAGCCGTCAGCCTTTCCGCATGCTCCCATCGACTCTCAAAAAGGTTACGTTCCGTGTGTACACGTTGCATTTCAAGATGGTTGCCTAAACGCACAGTAGCGCTCGCCAGAACCAGGAGGTCGTCTGTGGAGGGTGGTGAGCGATCTCCTTCAAAAACAAGGATACAAACCGCAGCCTGCTGATCGGAGGCCCGGCAACCAACAATTTGACAAACACCGGTAGTGCCTACGGCAGTCCGAACCACTTCCGACGCCGGAACGACGCGAAACACTGGCTGTTCCGGGTGTACAAGTGAGACGACTTCATGGATTAGCGTGGCGTTCCAGACGCGCATGCGCTTGTTCGCGACAAAGTACTCGGTATTCCTGCTGATACTCGGATCCACCAGAGCAAGCGCGCATTGATCCGCATCGAAAACGCATTGAATGAGTCTAAGCGCCGCTTCGGTGGAGAAGCGCCGCGAAGCCTTCGTTGCTTGACTGTCGATGAAACAAGCTTCGATCTCACTCATCGCCGCTTCAAGCTCTAACCGCCTTTCCAACCGGTTCGTCCGCACATGCAGCGTGGAGGCTCGAATGGTCGCAAACAAGCAGAGGCATATGGACACCAAGCCAAAGAAAAGCCGTGTACGCTGCGCTTGCGCGCTGGCGAAGCTGTAGGCTTTCAGATGTTCTCGCTCCAATTCGGCAGCCTTGGCGAACGTGTCGAAGGATGGGATCCGATTGACAGCGCGGTCCAACCTCAACATTGAGGACAGGATAGCGCGGCCCTCGCGGGCAACATCCTCCGTGACTTGGTCCTGGCTAGGAGGAAGTCGGCGGAGAGACTGATCGATTTGTAATGCGAGGCTGAATCCCGGTCTGGCCGAAAATTGAAGGATCAGATTGGAAAATTCAGGCCTGTTCGACACTCCCCCCCAAAGGCGATTAGCCGAGCGAGCAAAGCGTACGAGAGAGCTTTGCAGAAGCTCATTTTGCGCGGCCGAGTTCGAGATGGCAGCTTCTGTGTTTTCGAGGGACTTTTTGAGCTGTGCAACCAACCTGGAGTGCACCCCGGAGCTCTCATTGGGCGAAATCTCAACAAGGCGTTGGTAGTTTTGAAGGTTCCTTTTTAATGCTTGCCCGGTAGAAGCAACGGAACGGAAGTCCAATACCATGTCGGCGCGGGCGACGTCTCGCTGGAGCAATGCGTAGTTGATCTGAATCGTCCGCAGTTCGCTTAGGACCGCCTCGTTGATCTGGGGGTCTTGCCACTGTATCGCGACCAAGAGCGCAACCGAGGCCACTAGGGCCATTACAGAAGCTTTGTCGGTACTGAGCCATTTTTCCCAAACGAACGGCGTTTGAGCCGCGGTGCGTGCCTTGCGAAGGTCCGAGTTGAATTCTAGCTCCCCATCGCGTCGGTGTGCGGCCGGATGCTGCTGGAACAGGAAAGCCAAGTGTACCTCTCCCCTCAAACAGGCGGTGTAGACACCGTTGCACTCTGCCCCCATGGCCCGCTGACCTCCCATTGATTCGCGGGCGTTTCGACCTCGACGGCGAGGCGGCAGCACAAGGCGGGCAACTGATCGCAGTTTTCGGAACTGGTCTTCCGAGAGATCATCGAAGGGGCATACAAGCGCACGCCTGCAGCAGCCGAGGATGATACCGGCCGGTCAAACGCAACTGGCGAGGGCCGGATCTGCTGTTGGCTGGCAGCTAACACTGGCGGGGCGGCGGCCTCAACTACGGCGTGCCTAGAGCCGGCTGCTGCGAAAGCGTCCGACACGCTTCCCTTGGGGTCATCCCGTCCAGCGGGCATTCTTGGATCGCTGAAAAAAGACGAGGCGGCTTGATGATCCTGCCCTCGCTGAAGCACCTCGCGAAACCCCTTTTCCAGTCGCAGAAGCTCCTCTGGACCGGTTGGCGGCTCGTCAGCTCGACCATCGAACAGCGGCCGGAGCGCCTCGGACACGTGCTGCTCAAAGCCCACTCGCCGGGCCTGG
>NZ_JAMYSJ010000035.1:0-56681 GCF_040321855.1 Mesorhizobium sp. M0227
GCGATGTCCTCGCACACCTGTTCGCGATGTCTCCGGTCCAAACACCCCCTTGCGGGGGAGATGGCCGGCAGGCCAGAGGGGGGTGTTCAAGTGCTGAGCGTGCCGGCATGAACTGCATCAGAGGAGCAACCCTTGCCAGCTGAATCCGCATCGCCCGAACCCGTCCTGCTCGCCGTCGAGGGCATCACCAAGCATTTCGCCGGCGTCACCGCGCTAAGCGATGTCTCGCTCGACATCCGCCCCGGCGAAATCCTCGGCCTGCTGGGCGAAAACGGCGCCGGCAAGTCGACGCTCTTGAAAATTCTCTCGGGCGTCATGCCGCCGTCGGGCGGCCGCATCACTTTCGACGGTGCCGATTATCATCCATCCAGCCCGCAGGATGCCAAGCGGCTCGGCATCGTCACCATCTACCAGGAACTGAGCCTGATCCCGACGCTGACTGTGGCGGAGAATATCTTTATCGGCCGCGCGCCGATCGGTCCGCTCGGGCTGGTGAGTTGGGGGCGCATGGAGCAAGAATCGCGCTCGATCATCGCCCGCGTCGGCCTCTCCATCGATCCGATGACGCCGGTGTCGGCGCTGTCGGTGGCCGAACAGCAACTGGTCGAGATTGCCCGCGCCCTGTCGCTGAAAAGCCGGCTGATCATCATGGACGAGCCGACCTCGGCGCTGACCGAGACCGAGGTGCAGCGGCTGCTGTCGATCATGGATCGGCTGCGCAAGGACAAGGTCGCCATCATGTTCGTCACCCACCGGCTGGAGGAAGCGTCCGCCATATGCGATCGCATGACGGTGCTGCGCGACGGGCGGCTGGCCGGGCATCTTAACCGCGAGGGCGGACCGATCGCGCTGCCCAAAATCATCGAGAAGATGGTCGGCCGCGCGGCGTCCGAGCTCTACGCCCGGCCGGCGCAGCGCGCGGTGGCCGGCGATATCGTGCTGTCGGTGCGCGGCCTGCGCACCGTTCGCGACCCCGAGGCGCCCCACGCCATCGTGCTCGACGGCGTCGACATCGACCTCAAGGCCGGTGAAATCCTCGGCGTCGCCGGGCTTGTGGGGTCCGGCCGCACGGAACTGGCGCGCGCCATCTTCGGCGCCGACCGCATCGCGGCCGGCACCATCACGCTCGACGGGAAGCCGATCGCCCCGGCATCACCCGCGGACGCCATTGCGCTCGGCATCGGCCTGCTACCGGAGGACCGCAAGCACCAGGCGATCTTTGCCGCGCTGGGCATCCTGCCGAATTTCTCCATCGCTTCGCTGGGCAGCTTCAGCAACGGTTTCGGCTTCATGGCCGAGCGGCGCGAGCGCGATGCGCTGTCCGGGTTTCGCAAGATGCTGTCGATCCGCATGGCTTCGGCCGAGCAGGCGATCGAAGGCCTGTCGGGCGGCAACCAGCAGAAGGTGATCCTGGCGCGCTGGCTGGCGCGCGATCCGAAAGTGCTGATCGTCGACGAGCCGACTCGCGGCGTCGATGTCGGCGCCAAGACAGAGGTGCACCAGATCCTGGTGCAGCTTGCGGCGCGCGGCATTGCGGTGATGATGATTTCGTCCGAGCTGCCCGAGGTGCTTGCGGTGTCGGACCGCATCGTCACCATGCGCCGGGGACGCATCACCGGCCAGATGCCGGGCGTCGAGGCAAACGAGGAAAGACTGATGGAACTGATGGCACTCGACCGCAAGGAGATACTATGAGCGTGGCGGGGGAACAGGATCAGCGCGGCGGTATCAACTTCGCGCGGCTTTTGATGAGCTTCGGGCCGCTGCTGTTCTTGGTGGCGCTGATCATCGTCTTCACGGTGCTGAAGCCGAGCTTCATGGACCCGATCAATTTGTTCAACATCACAAGGCAGATCTCGATCACCGGGCTGATTGCGCTCGGCATGACCTTCGTCATCCTCACCGCCGGCATCGACCTGTCGGTCGGTTCGCTGCTCGCCTTCTGCGGTATGGTCGCCGCCGTGGTCGCCAAGGGCGGCTCCGCCAACACGCTGTCGCTGTCGACGAGCGGCACGCAAGGGTTCGGCTGGTTCGCAGCACTCTTGGCCGCCGTCGTTGTGGGCGCTGCTGCCGGCGGGGTGCAAGGGCTTGTCATCACCCGGCTAAAAGTGCCGCCCTTCGTCGTCACGCTGGGCGGGCTGACGGTGTTTCGCGGGCTGACGCTGACCATCTCAAACGGCGGCCCGATCTCGGGCTTCGACGCCTCGATGCGCTGGTTCGGAACCGGGCTGATCGGCCCCGTGCCGGTGCCGGCGCTGATCTTCGCCGCGGCCGCCATCCTGTGCCACATCGTGCTGCGCTACACGCGCTACGGCCGAGCCGTCTATGCCGTCGGCGGCAATGCCGAGGCGGCAAGGCTGTCGGGCCTGCGCGTCGACCGCATCCTGATCTCGGTCTATGTCATCGTCGGCTTTTTTGCCGGGCTTGCCGCCTTCGTGCTGTCGGCGCGGCTGAACTCCTCCGAAGCAGTCGCCGGTATTGGCTACGAGCTGACGGTC
This sequence comes from Mesorhizobium sp. M0227, assembly GCF_040321855.1. Lineage (NCBI taxonomy): Bacteria > Pseudomonadati > Pseudomonadota > Alphaproteobacteria > Hyphomicrobiales > Phyllobacteriaceae > Mesorhizobium > Mesorhizobium sp. M0227. The sequence continues at coordinate 2,499 of NZ_JAMYSJ010000035.1, forward strand.
ATCTCGGCCGTCGTCATCGGCGGCACCTCGCTGTTCGGCGGCATCGGCTCTGTCGGCGGCACGGTGGTGGGCGCCGCGCTCATCGGCGTGCTGCAAAACGGGCTGCAGTTCAACAACGTCTCGTCCTACACGCAAAGCATCGTCATCGGGCTCATCCTGATCCTGGCGGTGGCGTTCGACCGGTGGCTGAAATCGCGGGTGAGAAGGTGAGGAGCAAAGGGGGAGGAGCGGTTGGCGCCCAGGCACCCCCCTCTGTCCTGCCGGACATCTCCCCCGCAAGGGGGGAGATTGGCAGCTTCGTCCTCGCCGCTTTCTCTTCAACGTTGAAAATTGGCGAAAGCAGTCATGACGTCCAATCTCCCCCCTTGCGGGGGAGATGTCCGGTAGGACAGAGGGGGGTGCCTCGCACCTGCGCTTGCTAGGGACCCCCATTCTTGCAAAACAAGCATGCTTTGCTAGAAAGACCTGGGGCGGGTGGCATCGTGAGAGAACCTCATGTTTGCCGATATCATCAGACCGATCACCTTGAGTTTTTCGCTGCTGCGGCGGTTCTGGCCGCAACTCGTGGCACTCGTGCTGGCCGGCGTGCTGGTCGGCGATCTCCTCATGCAGCTCGCGGCGAAGGTGGCGCTGGCCAATCACTTCGCCGGGCTGGCGATGCTGACGCTGGTGGCGCTGGCGCAGCTGGTGGTGACGGTGGCGATGTTCCATGTGTTGCGCCCCGGCCTGCCGCATGTGCTGGCCGCGCAGCGCAGCGCGGACAAGGCCGCAACCACCGAGGCGCAAGCCGTCAAGGAGCCGGGTGCTGTGGACCGGCGCGGCTCGCGGCTGGTGCGGATGATCACCATCGCGCTGCTGCCGTTCTTCGCCTATTACGCGGCCTGGGGATTTCTGGGCGACATCGTTCGCCAATATTCGCGCGCCACGCTCGACCAGGCCGATTTCGGCCAGAGCGCCAATGTGCTCGACGTGCTCGATTCGCGCTGGCTGCTGGTCTCGGTGGCGGTGTCCTGGCTGATCCACCGGCTGGCCAAATTCATGCAGACGAAAACGAAAGCCGCCTCGTTCTGGCAGATCGTCGTGGTGATCTGCGAGACCAACTGGATCTTCGTTGGCCTCTATGTGATCAGCCGCTGGAAGGACTCGGCGCTGCAATGGCTGATGAGCCGCAATTTCTGGTCGGCCCTGCAGGCCTCAGTGGACGGGCTGGCGAACCCGGTGCCGATGGCCTCGGCCGCCCCCATGGTGCCGGTCGAGTCGATCGCGCCATCGACGGTTGCCGTCAACCTGTTCTTCTTCATGTTGCTGCCGCTGATCTGGCTGGTGATGGCGGCGCTGATCTATGGCTATGACGTGCGCGACGATGCCGCCCTGATGCGCGTGCACGGCCGGCTGGAGCGCGCCGGCCGGCGCTATGTCGGCCTGCCGAAATTCCTGCGTGATTTCGTCGAGCATTTCATCGCCGGTTACCGCTCGCGCTATCTGCCGATCGCCAACGGGGTTCGGCTGACAGTCAGCTCCAGTCTGGTGCTTTTGTGCACGCTGGTCGTCGGCTACCGCTTGCTCGACTGGGGCGCTGCCTGGCTATGGCTGGGCACGACGCGGCTGATCGGTCCGCACGAGCTCGACGTCTGGCAGATTTTTTCGCATGGCGTGACGCTGCTGTTCGGCAGCCCGTTCCAGGATTCCTCCACCGGCATCCTGATCGAGCCGCTGCGCATATGCTTTCTCGCCGCCGTGCTGGAGACAGCGTTTTCGATGGCGAAGCGGGCGGGGAAGTGAATTCTCTCCGTTTACGGGGAGAAGGACGCTCACTTCGGCGGCCTCTGAAAGCGCAGGAACCACGGCCGCTCGCTGCCCAATCCGACAGCCGGGCGGATGGTCTTGATGGCGTCCTCGGGCACGATGAAGGTTTCGCCCACGGTGATGATTTCGCCCTTCTTGGCGCCGGAGAAGATCGCCGAGGTGCAGTTCATCACGCCGTCCGGCAGGCCGACGCCGGAGATGAAGTCGGACAGCCAGCGGCGCCCGGCGGCGTCGGTCAGTATCACCTTGCAGCCCAGCCACTGTTTTTGCAGATCGGGGTCGCCAACCGTTACCGCAAAGGTGGCGATGACGGCGAAGGCGTGGTCGGGCAAGCGGCCGGCCTTGCCGCCGCGCAGATCGGCCAGCCGCCACTCGCTGCCGCCGAATGGCACGGACTGGCCGAACTCGACATCCCTGGCGATGAGGTCGTCGCCGTGCAGCCATTCACGGACGCTGTCATAGCTGGTCTCGGCCAGCGTCAGCGGCAGCAGGATAGCGAGCGCGGCAAGACCGCGCCGGCGCCATTTTTTCTCGGTCTCTCGGCCTTCGTCGGCGGCTGGTTCGAGATCGGTCGAAACTGCGGTCATGCCTTTGCCTTGGTCTTGCTCAGTGTTGAGAGTTTCGAGCGCAAACTGCGCTGCGGAATTGCTTTGGGTTCAAGCTGGGTTACTCTGAAACGATTGAGCTCCCTGCATCGGAGAACAAAATTTGCAGAGTCCCGAACCGTTTCAGATTTCCGCGACGGATTTCTGGCTCCTGAGCCACCGGACTGACTCTGCTCTGCCCGGGTACCTGGTGCTTGGTTCCAAGCTGCCGACCAACAACCTCTTGGAACTGCCGCAAGCGGCTCTGGCCGAATTGGGCCCATTGCTTGCGGAAGCTCAGAAGGCATTGACGTCGCGGCTGCGGCCTAACCGGCTCTACATCAGTCGCTACGGCCATTCTCCGGGTCATTCGTTCCATTTTCACCTGATACCTGTCTATGACTGGGTCGAACGGCTCTTCTGGTCCGACCATCGATATCGATCCCTTGAACAGTTCACTGATGCGTCAAGCGAACCGGGCACCGATGGCGCGGAACTCACGCTGTTTATTTGGAGGGAATTTTGTGAGCGGGCCGATCCACCCCCTGTCGAAGGTCCTTCTGTTGCGGAAGTGATTGCATTGCTGCGCCAGGTCATGGGCAGTTAGGCTTGCGCGCCCCTTCCTACAGTCGCGCATCAAGATCGTATTGCGGCAAGACATCCGCTGGCTGGCCATCGGCGCCGGTCGGCACCGCGTCGAGGCTGATGCGGGCCTGGGCGTCGAGCGGGCCGAACCGGCGCGCGGCGACCAGCAGGCTGGCGCCGGGGATCTGGTCGGGCGGCATCTCGAAGATGAACAGGCCGCGTCTTTCCAACCCCGGATCAATGGAATGCGGCGGCATGTCCTGGCGGTAGCCCAGCCGTTCGCTCTGGTGGTAGCGCAGGCCGGTCGGGCCTTGCCAGGTGCCGTCGGCGACCGTGGTGGAGGTGCTGGTGGCGGTGAGACTGGTCGTCACCACCGCCCACAGGCCGCTGGTCGTCAAAAGCTTCTCCTGGCCGAACTGGTCGCTCTTCAGCGTGCGGGCAAAGACCACTCTGTCGAGGCGGACAGCGAAGCTGCGCGCCCGCACCGTGTCGTGGACGGCGCCGTCGACCGGGATCGGTGCGGTGAGCTCGGCATAATGCGGCTTCGACACCTGCATGCCGTAGCTCAGCGCCACGGTGGTGGCGAGGATCAGGAGATTGCCGATGGCCCGGATATTCATGAGCCGCCTTTCCGTGAGTCTGCCACGGGCAGGTCGACGACGGGCAAGGTGACGGTGCCGAGCCGAGTGGGATTGAACCAGCCGGGCGTCCCGTAAAGGTTGTCGCGCGGCTTGAAGATCTCGGCGATGATGCCGAAGCTGAGATTTGCCGGCACGATGGCGTCGCCGGCAAGCGGCCAGACATAGGCCATGCGTTCGGTCATGCCGGGATGCAGTTCCGGCGTCAGAGTCGAATCACGGGTCAGCGCGATCATCGGCAGGCCGTCGAGCAGAGCGAGTCCGTCCGGCGTGAAGACATTGAAATAGGCCTTGTCGGATTGCGCCGTGCGATTGGTCAGGTCGACCTCCAGCACCAGCGCCTTCTGGCCTGGTTTCAGCGGCACGCCATAGACCTTGGCGCGGCTGACATATGCACGCACCGGCTTGAGATGCCAACGCCCGGCATCGATGCCGGCATCGGGCGGCAATTGCGGCGGGGCGTGGGGGGGCAGGGCGCCGAACGCGCCCATCAGGCCGGCGACGAACAGGGCGGCGATGGTTCCCGCGCCGGCCGTTATCCAGGTTTGAAATTTTAAGCGGGCAGTCTTGAACATTCCAAACTATGCACGTCGACGATCAGCCACCCCTGCGCAGTCTAGAAAGAAAAAATTGCTGATGGAACCCGCAAATGGCTGGTCCAGCCTCACGCTGCTTCGCGCGCCCATAGAAGATGGCCATGGCGACGAAAATACCGCGCCACCAGCCGCTGTTGCTTGGCCCTGATCAGGTCGGGCAGGCGCCGCTCCTGGCGCCAGCGCGGTATGTTGCGCCAGCAGGCTATGAAGCGGACGGCGTCCTCGATGGCCTCCTCCGCCGAGAGGGCCGGGCCAATCGCGGCCAGGAACAGCGCCTCCGACGGTTTCAACGCGTCGATCACCGCCTTGCGCCTGACGTGATCCTGACGGGCGTGGGCGATGCCGTTGCGGCGGATGGCTTCGAAGGCTTCAAGCAGGGCCAGGCTGTCGCCGGCGTAACCGCAGGAACGGGCAAAATCGGCGGCAAGGGCGTCCATTATCGCTCCCGGGTTTGATGCAATGGGCGGGTTCGTGCTCCGACTCACATTTGCATATCCAGCGTGAAAGCATAACTCAAATTACCTTAGAAGAAAAACTTCTGGGAAAGTTTGAAAACTGCGACTCGACTCCGGGCGCAAAACACAGGAATATGCGAACAAATCAGGAACAAAGACGAGGCAGGGGCGATGGCATTGCCGGGCAGGGAACCAACAATGGCGCATGTCGCCTCGATCTCGGTCGAGTGCGCGGATTGCGGCCGCAACCGTTGGTGGCGGCCCGATCAGTTGAAGCGGTTCGGCGTGACGAGGAACACGCCGCTTGCCGCTCTGTCGGGCCGCATCGTCTGCTCGGCCTGCCGTGCCGACGGACTGCCGGGGGCGACCGTTACGATCCAGGCGGCCTTCATCGACGAGCGCCAGCGCGTGCGTAGCGAAGCGCAGATGCTGAGCGATCGCGAGGTGCCGCTGGAGGGAGCGCGGCGGGCTTGAGTCTTGTCGAAAGGGTGAACGGCCGGTTCGCGTAAGCGAATTGATCGTGCCAGTGGCACGATCAAAGGCCAGCGAACGCCGGGGCGCTGCGAAGCAGCGGGGACCCGGCAGGTGGATCCTGCGCTACCCGGCCCTTCGCAAGCTCAGGGCGTTCAAGGCTCGAAAAGCCAAGCAATTGGCTTTTCGTCCGCTGTGCGGACCGCCTTTCACCCCCGCAAGGGGAGAAGGCAAGAAGCGCTCCTCAATACCCCAGCAATTCCTTCAGCGAAATCACGCGCCAGACATGTTTGATGGCGTAGCGGTTGAAGGTCAGCGTCTTCGGCGGATTGTATTGCTCGACCACCAACTCGCCCGCCGTGCGTTTGACCAGCTTCTTGATGAAGGCCTTGCCGTTGCGCTCGTTTTCTTCGGGGAAGGTCTCGATCACCACGTGGTCGCCGGGCACCGCGTCGCGGCCGCCGCAATAGATCAGGTCGCCGGGCTCGTAACGCGGCACCATGGAATCCGAGAGCACGTGCAGGGCGAACACCTTCGGCAGGTTGCGCACGCCCGGCGGGCGCTGGACGTAGCCTGCCGGCTCGCCGTTGAAGGTGAAATCGCCATCGTCGCCGCCGACGGCCGCGCCTAGCACCTCGATATCCATCGAACCGGCGGGCAGCGGACCGGCATCGGTGACGATCTCCGCGTCGGCGACCGGTCCGGCATCGTCGAGAAACACGACCTGCCCTTGGCCCAGCGCCACCGGGTCGACGCGCAGGAAGGCGGCGGTCTTCAGGAGGTTCTCGGTCTTGGGCAGATTGCGGCCGGTTTCCCAGTTGCCGACGGCGGCGACATCGGTGTCGTTGTGCTCCGCAATGTGGCGCATGACCAGGCCGCGCTGCTTGCGCGCCTTGCGGATCGCCGCCCCGACCTTGATCGACAGTTCCGTTTTTGCCATGGCGCCCATGTGAGCGATGAAAGCGGCTCTCGTCTATGAAAGAATGGCTTGCATATATTTTCGAGTTATGCTTATATCCGGTCATGCAAAACCTGTCCAGCTTTGATGGCGCCGAGTCGCCGGCCTCACGCGAGGCGCATCCGGCGGTCATAACCGCCGCCCATTCCCTTCCGCCCCGGCCGTCCTCCTCCCCGGCCGGGGTGAAGCCCGAGGCTCAGTGCTTGACTGCACCAGCCTCGGGTCCGGTCCGCCTGTTTCCGGCGACCGGAACGGCCGGAGCCGCCGCTCCCAGCGGCTCCGGTCCCCAATTCGGCCGGCATGGCGCCGGCGCTGTTTTTTCGGCTGGCCGATCCTGCATCCGCACCGAGGACGGCACCGTCATCCTGTTGGACAGGCTAACGGGCAGGGCGGTTTCCGCCCTGGACAGAAACACGGCCGAGGCGCGGCTTTTGCACCTTGCCGGCGGGAAATCGGCCCAATCCGGCTGAGGCTGGCCGGCTGACAGCCGGCTCTTGAAAAACAACCTGACTGCGGCCCGGCCACCGGGTCGAACCTTGACGCTGCCCGACGGCGCGCGGCCGAACTTTGGATGGAGCTGGTATATGGCAAGCTATAGCGACGCGGAATTGCACGAGATCGGCCGCTGGCTGAAGGACGGGCTTTCAGCCTCCAGGATTGCAGTCGCGTTCACCGCGCTGGGTGGCAGTCCGGTGTCGCGCGACGCCATCATCGGCATCGTGCATCGTAACGCCATGCTGGGCGCGATCGGCTTTGCCAATGGCAAGGGGCCGCCGCCGCGAGCCAGACAGGCCGGGGGCAAGCGCGCTGGAAGCAAGCGGGCCGATGGCATGTCGGCGAATGCGACGCCTGCCGTCGGCAAGATGCATGGCGTGCTTGCCGCCAAGGATATCCATGCGCGTGAAGTGGCCCGGCCCAGGCGCGCCCATTCGTTCGTGCGCGAGGCGGGCGTGCTGATCGCCGACGGCGTAGCCTATCGCCTGGAGGTGCCGGCGCCGCCGCGCGCGGCCATCGGCCGGCAGCCGCATGGCGTGGCGATGCGCTTCATCGATTGCCTGTTTTCACGCTGCCGCGCGCCGCTGGATCTGACGGTGGAGGAGGATTCTGAAAACGATGCGCCCGGCAGCCGGCCGGGCGCCGACATGCTGTGCTGCGGCATGCGCACCACGCCGCTGAAAAGCTATTGCACCTACCATCAGGCGCGCTTCCAGCGCCGCGTATTTGTGGCGGGATGAGCACGCTCTCCCATTGCTGCGCCAGCCTCATCCGGCCGCTTCGCGGCCACCTTCTCCCCGTGGGGGAGAAGAGAGGGCACCCGACGGTGCAAGTCTCCTCTCCCCTCGGGGGTCCGAAGGACGGACGAGACACGTGGCTCGCCCCAAAATGGTCAGCCGAGCGAAGCGGAGGCTGGGTGAGGGGGCTGCCTCGCCGCACAAAGGTGGAGGATCTGAGATGAATCAAGCCCGGAGCAAAATCGCCAGAACCTTACTTCGGCATTTGCCGGCCCTGCTTGGGCGTGCGGCTCTGCATGCTCCTTGCGTCCATCGCCATCGCCGGGTTGCCTTCGGCGATCAATATGCCGGTCACCCGGGCAAAGCCGGTAAACACCTTCATGGCGTCGGCTTCGGAAATCTGCGCGGCGATCGCCGCGCTGCAGGCGTTAAGCGCGCTGCGGTAGACATGGCCGCGTCGCTCCAGCGGCCAGCGCTGCAGAAAATCGGCGGCTTCGCTGACGCTGTCGATCTCTTCGACCTCATCCTCCACCCGCACTTTGAGCGGCACTCCGGTTTTCATCGTACCCACCGCGTTCACCTTCGCTTTGCGCGCGGCTCTGTCTACCGCATCCTTAAACGCGCCCCGCTGGCGGGCGGTTGCATCAATTTTTCGGCTGGCTGGCGATCCTCATGGACTAGCCACCGCGTCCAGCCAGTCATGGGCGCGGCTTTTGGGCCTGGCCACCAGTATGTTCTGTTGCTTGGCCGCCCTGGTGAAGGCGTCGAATGCGATGCGCTGGCAGCAGGTGCCGTCGACGGCGAGCGTAACCAGCCGCGTCGCCTCGAGATAACCAGGTGCTGTCTTGTCGGGCCATTGGTGGCGCAGTGCCTCGGCTGCGCCGGCCACCGAACTGACCAGCATGGTTTTGTTGTCGCAAAAGCGCACGGTAACCGGCATGAAGGCTGTCATCGGCGAACCTCCCCTTGGCGTGGACGCGACATAACGTCGAAAGCTCGCGCCGGTTCCATCAGCCTGGATGCCGGGCGGCAAGGATGGTGGCGCAGCGGCGAAGAGGCGACGACCTCCGGTTCATTGAAGGCCAAAGGAACAGCGTCCCGCTCCGCTCTGCCGACCACGTGGGAGATGCCCAGCAGGGCAGAGGGCGCGCGAAGGATCGCCACTTGCCGGCCTCCCACCATCCGACCCAACCAGGAGTCTCCCATGAGCAAAAAGACCAAACCCGCAAAACCGCAGGCGCCGAAATTGCCGAAGGGCGAGGCCGAGCAGGTGCGCATACGCCGCGAGGTCGGCCATGATTTCGCGCTCAGGGATGACGCCTTCGGCCGCAAGCGGCTGGCGGCGGGGACGCTGGAGGCTGCCCGTGTCTACGAAGTGTCGAATGACGGCTACGCCGCGACCGGCGGCATCGTGCGGGTGCGCGCCATCGATGCGCTTATCGGCATCACCTCGCTGTCGCGCCAGCAGCGCGAGGCAGGCCTGCGCTACCGCGAGGATTTCCGCTGCAGCCAGCAGGCTGATGTCAAGCCGATGCGCTGGACCGAGCGCGTCGACGGTGGCCGCGATGGCGGCGGCATCGCCGACAGCGTTCTCGACGCCGGCAGGGCCTATGCCGCCGCCACAAGAGCGCTAGGCCATTGGGAGGTGGCCGCCGTGGTGCGACAAGTCTGCTGCGCGGACGGTTCCCTCAAGCGCCTGGCCGAGCAGACCGGCGAGGGCCGGAACGTGGTGACGAAGCTGCTGAAGGTGGGGCTGGATTTGTTGGCAGTGCATTACGGGATGATGATGATGAGGCGGTGAGGGGTGAAATGGATCCGACCGGCGATGCCGGCCGGATCCGTGATCAAGCCCGTTCCACAGATTCGCAAGATGTGATGAACAATGCGGACCGGGCGCAGATACCCAGGCGCCTAAAACAAGGCCCTCTCCAATGGCCCCGCCAGTGTCTCGGCAAAGCCCGTCGCCAGGTGGTGCCTGTCACGAAACGCCAGCTTGCCTGATATGACGACGTGGCAGGTGGTCGGGCCGCAGAATTGGTTGGTGAGGTCGATGTAGCGGGTGTCGGGTACGCTGGTCACCACGGCGCGCTCGGCGGCGGCGGTGCTGTCGTTGGCGGCGTCCGCCCTTGGCGTATCGCAGTGCGGCGAGGGGGCTTCGCGCCACCACAGGGTGCGCGCCACGCAGGAGCCGGCGAAGCTGGCGTTGATCGGCGTGTCGCGGATAACAGCCGTCTCGACACCGGCCCGGCTGAAGGCCTGCAAGGTCGAGCGCAGGCCGGCCTGCCAGCGCGCTACTTCGGCGGTGCGTTCGGCGGCGGGCAGGTCGCGGGTCAGATTGCCGATGGAAAATTCGGAGATCACCACCAGGCGCGGCTTGCGGCGGATGATCTCTGATATGGCCTGCTCGCGCCAGGCGTCGCATTCGGTGTAGTCGCGCTTCAGCACGGTGTTGAAGGTGGAGAGCCGCGAGGCGCGGCACGATGATTTAAGATAGGTGATGACCTTTGTGTCGTTGCGCTTGGCCGCCTCGATCAGCGGCGTCGACCACTGGTCGGCGTGCGAATCGCCGAACAGCACGATGGTGCGGGTGGCATCGGCCGGGCCGAACATGCAGGGTTTCGGCGTCACCGTTTGGAAGTCGGCCAGGCAGTTCTTGTCGACGGCCCGCGCGATGGAAGGTCTTTCGACCGCCTGCTCGATGCCGCGCTGCTCGGGGCCGATATTGCGCGTGGCCAGATGCGCGTTGGCATAGGCGACCGCCACGCCGGTGCCGGTCAGCATCAGCGCGGGAACCAGCACAAGGCCGGGAAAAGCGCGAAGCGGTTTTGCGTCTGGAATGACCCTGGGAAAGGCGCGGGCGCCCACCGCCATCCAGGCGCCGCGCCGCGCCGGGTCTTCGATCAAATGATAGGTGAGCACCGACAGCGCGAGCGCCAGCACGCCACAGCCAAGGCGCTGCGGCACGGAAAGGTCCGGCGCCAGCATCCCGGCATAGACGATGACCGGCCAATGCCAGAGATAGAGCGAATAGGAGAGCGTGCCGATCCATTGCAAGGGCGGCAGGGACAAAGCGGTAGCCGGGCCAAGGGCTTGCCAGCCGGTCCGTCTATTGGTCTGCGGCCCGCCGACGCCGCTCAGCAGCACCAGCACGGTGCCGGCCACCGGCAGCAACGCGTACCAGCCGGGGAAGGGCAGGTCCTCGCTCAACAGGAGATAGGCCGTCGCGATCAGCGCCAGGCCGAGCCAGCCAAGTGCGGCCCGCAGCCAGATGCGGTGCTGCAGCAAAGCCATGGGGACCAGCGTCGCCAGGCCGCCGGCAGCGAACTCCCAGGCGCGCAGCGGCGAGAAATAGAAGGCCCAGGCGGGTGCTGCGCTGGTCAGCCACTGGCAGGCGGCTAAGGAGGCAAGGCCGGCAACGCCGATCACGGCTGCGGCCGTTCGCCGGCCCGGCCGCAGCCAAGCGGCCAGCAGAAGCAGTGCCGGCCAGGCCAGATAGAACTGCTCCTCCACCGACAACGACCAGAAGTGGATGAAGGGATTGCTGGTGGCGTCGGCGGCGAAATAGTCGAACGACCAGCGCAGCAGCCACAGATTGATGGCATAGGCGGAGGCGAACATGGCGCCGCGCGAATAGAGCGCCTGCTCCTGCGGCGCCAGGATGAAGTAGCCGGCGGCCAGCGTAACCAGGATGACGAACAAAGCTGCCGGCAGAAGCCGCCGCGCGCGCCTGGCATAGAAGCGCCAAAGGTCGAGCCGGCCGGTCTCGCCGATCTCCTGCATGAGGTGGGTTGTTATCAGCCAGCCCGAGATGACGAAGAAGATGTCGACGCCGGCAAAGCCGCCGGGGAGCGAGGTGAGGCCGAAATGGTAGGCGACGACACCGCCGACAGCGAGCGCGCGCAATCCTTGTATGTCCGACCGGAACGATGCTGCCACGACGGCTCCTTCGTGCAAGGCCCAGCCCCTGCGCAACGTCGGCCGGGCAGGCTGATATCGCAATGCAACAAATTTATCGCAGTGCAACATAAAACAATTTTGTCGCAGTGCAACATAGCAGGAATGGAAATGGGCCGGCGCGCCGGCCGGGCTTGATCGTTGCGTGGCGGGCTTGGCCGCGCGCCCTGCGGCAGACGCAAAACAGCCCCGCGAAGGGGCTGTTTCTCATCGGTTCGCTGGATTGCTACTTGCTGCCGCCGTTCGCTTTCACGCTGCTGCAGAATTCCGGATGGCTGTTGGCCGCAGTGGCGTCCTTCGCCTCGTCCTCGCAGGCCTTCATCATCGCGGTCTGGTCGTCCGGCGTAAGGGCCTTCCAGGCCTTCACGAAGTCGTCCTCGCCGACCATCGTCTTCCTGCTGGAGTCCGTGTAGAAGGGCTGCATCTTGGCCGGATCGTCGAGAGCCGACGTGCCGGTATCGCTTGCGGCAAGCGCGGAGCCGGCAACCATCGAGAGCGTCATCGCGCCGAAACAGATCATCTTGATGTTCATGGTGTACTCCTCCTGTTGCTTTGGGATCGTCGAAGCAACGATCAGTTGGAAAACGACAGGTTTGGGTGAAAGTTCCGGCTTTTTTTGCGCAAAAATCCCGAAACGAAGAAAAATATAGTCGAAAAACTTGAAACTTTCCCGATTTTTCCCGTAGAAAGCGAGTTTAGCGGGTCTCTCGTGCAAGACTGACCACCAGCCGATCGACGCTGGGGTCGTCGAGACTGACGATATGGGCCATCAGCATCGCTCGCCTCATGCTGATCCTGGTGACGTCCTGCCGCATGATGACCGACACAAAGGCCGGCCCCGATCCGGTGAGGACGATCGCCCTGCCGACCAGAACCGGTTCGGAGATGGGAGCCCACTGTACGGTCATGATCGAGGGCTCGCTTGTCTGGCGGCGGTTGATGCCTGTGAAATAGATCCAGTTCAGGCGCGAGATCGCCACGCCGTAATGGTTGCCGGGTATTCTCGAACCACCCTGGCCACCGCCCGGAGCCCAGCGCGTCACCCGCCTGAAGGTGACGAGATCGGTCTCACGCCGCACGAAGGTGACCGAGCGCATCAAAAAATCGGGTCGGCCGGGGATCGAAAAATAGGTGAAATAGGTGCCTCCGGCGATGGCGGGCGACGGCGGCCGCACCATGTTCTCGTACAGTGCCTCGCGCAACGTTGCATTGCTGTCGCCCTTGGCTGCCGCGGCGGCCGGCTCACGATACAACTCATCCTCGTCGATCTTGAAATAGTCGCAGATCAGCCTGGCGGTGGCTTTGTTGGGAACCGCCTTGCCTTGCAGATAGCGCTCGAACTGGGTGCGGTTGATGCCAAGCTCACGGCACACCGCGCTGACGGAAGCGTAGCGTTGGACCAGCCGCCTGAGATTGGCGGCGAGATTCTCGCGGATTGGCACGACATCTCCCCGACAGACGTACGGACCAGTATTCAAGCGATAGCTTATATACACTTGCATGACGTAGCGAGGGTGCGAAGATGGACCTTTGTCCAATAGGGCGAGGATCCCGTGGGCGCGTAGACTGTACGATTTTGACAGTCCGGCTATGCAAGCCCCGCAAATGGGCGTATTTCGGTGGCAAGAGCGACCTCAGATCGGCCTCTCGACATCCTGCAATGGAGGGCGGTTTGGATCATACCGGCCTGGTCGAGCTTCTGGACTACACACAAGCGCAATTGACGAAGATCCGCCAGGCGGTCGCGGCAAGCGAGCACGCCGGTGCCATGTTCACCATCGACTGCCTTGTCGGAGCGGCGGCCGAGCAGACGAAGTGCAAGCTTGCAAGTCTGGAGCATGCCGGCTTGCCGGTCGGCAGGGATGGGCCGATTGGCCGAGGCGCATTTGAAGGCGGTGCGGCGCTGCCCGGCAAAGCGACATCGGGCAAGCCGGATGCCGGCGGCGACCGCTCCTGATCAGGGCGCGCCGATCTCGCCGATCAGCCTTGCATATTCGGCCTCGGCTTCGCCGTAACTGCCATTGGCAAGTTCCAGCAGCCCGGCGCGGTCACGAATGACGATCTCGCCCCGACGCGAGCGGATCAGCGCGCGGCCTTCGAGCAATTGAAGGGCAACGGTGACGCCTGGCCGCCTGACACCAAGCATGATGGCCAGGAATTCGTGCGTGATGGCGAGATGTTCGCCCGGCACGCGGTCGTCGCACATGAGCAGCCATCGCGCCAGCCGCTCCTCGAGCTTCAGCCGCGCGTTGACGAGCGCGGTGCAGCCGGCCTGGGTTTGTAGCGCGTTGATGAAGCGCAGCAGGAACATGCGCATGGTCGCACTTGCCGCCAATGCTGCCTTGAATGCGCCGGCTTCGATGCGGATCGCCTCGCCTTCGAGTTGTACATAACAGGCATGCGGCGCACGGTCGTCGCCCATCACCAGGGAGTATCCCGTCATGCCTTCGAAGCCGATGAAGCCCACTTCGGCCTCTTGGCCGCTCGCCGTGCTGGCGACCACCGAACCGATGCCCTGTTCGATGAAGTAGACGGCCTCGATCGGAATATTCGGGGTCACAAGCATCATGCGTAGCGGCAAGTCGCAGCGCTGCATGTGCGGCTCGAGCAACGCCAGATCATCCGCAGGCATGCGTCGCAGCAGTTGGTTTCGGTATTGATGATTTTTGTTGGGATCAGACATGGCGTGGCCCAATGCAGGGCAAGAGCCATCCAATCTCCCAGCCGTCCGTGCCCGTAAAAACGTGCGGACGATCGCCTATGTATAGGGGCGCAGAACGAATAAAGCTATGAATGCGATGTGAAATTCGAAGCACGGCGCCCCCCAACGCCCGTTCGCATATGAAAAGATCGGCCTGAATGTTAGTGTCGGAAACGTACCAAGCGCCACTTGGTACAAAACCGACATATATCTTGAGAGCGTCGGATCACGGTGAGGGCCAATAAAATCCGCCGGCTAATGACAAAGCGCCATGTCGCGCTGGGCCTGAGAACCGTTCGGCAGACCGGCGGGAGAATTGTACGATCTTACTGTGATGAGGCCGATATTGACTCTTGCTCAGTCCGATTTCATTTTTTGACCGACAGCGTCAAGGAAGTGGTCGCTGCTCCGAAAGGGGCTTCTTATGCCGAGCCTTCATAAGCGCAATCCCGGTTTCCATCCTTCCGATCTGCAGCTGTGCCAGCGCGTCTTCGATCGGGTCTGCCTGGAGCGCAAACTTGACCGCGTGTCGGGGGAGTCGGACGTACAGCGGCTGGCAGCCACAGTGTTTTCGCTGTTTCAGAATGGCTGCCGCAATGAAGGCGAGTTGCTCGAAAGTTTCAGGCGGACCCGCCAATGACCAAGGCCAGGATCACGTCCGCGACACCGGCAGCCAAAAACGAACCTTACGACGCTGCGATCTTCGCCCGGAAATACGGCATGTCGCGGAAGGCCGCGGAGGTCGTGCTGTCCGCGAACGGACCGTCCAGAACGGCTTGTGACGCTGCCGCGCGCTCTTTTATGGAAGCGGTTGCCCGCAGAGCGAAGAGCAGCCATGAACACTGAAGTTGCGAGCGACTGTCGTTTCGCCGCCGACCCGCAGGCGCGTCCAATGCTGCCTTTATTGGACGCCGCGAGGCGTCAGCCTGTCGGCCCTGTCGGACCTGTCACTCCTGAAGCGGCTTGCTGCGCCGTCACGGCAGAGAGTTTCTGCCGTTTGAGCAGAATCGGTTTTTCATAGATCTTCTTCATGTTCATGGCTTCCCTCCGCAAAATTCGATTGCGGGAGCGTCGTCGCCGGCCGCGCTCTTGTCAAGCCGACCTTGTCGAGGGTCGGCCGACCGGGACGAAAATCCACGCTTCAATTCCTGTCGGCCGGCTTGGAACGCATGCGCGAAACCGTCTCGCGCTCGGCGCGCTTGGAGCGCAGCGGCGGCAGGCCGCGGTCGATCAGGTCCATGTCCTCCAGCACCATATCGCCCATGCGCTTGAAGGCGATGTCGAGCGCGCCGGCACGGTGAGCCGAGCGCAGGAAGCCGGGCAGGGTGCGCACCGGATGGTCCCGCGCCAGCGGTTCTTCGGGGAAAACGTCGCTGGCGGCGACGATGTGGCCGCTCTTCACCGCCGCCATCAGCGCCGGGAAGTCGACCACGCCGGCGCGGCTGAGCAGGATGAAGGCGGCGCCCTTGCGCATGCCGGCAAAGGCGTCGGCACCGAGAAAACCCTGGTTCTCGCTGGTCACCGACGCAACGACGAAGATGAAGTCGCTGGTCGACAGCACCTCGTCGAGAGAGGCCGGCTCGACGCCATTGTCGATGAGGATGGATGGCGGCAGCCAGGGATCGAAGACTTTGGTGCGGGTGCGGAAACCCGACAGCAGCCGGTTGAGCGCCCGGCCGAGATCGCCGAAACCGATGATGCCGACATCGGCGCCGGACAAGAGCCGCGCCGTCTGGTTGCCGTCGCCGCCCCACAGTTCCTGTCCCTGGCGGAAAGCGAGATCGGCATCGACGATGTCGCGGGCGAGGTTGAGCGCCATGGCAAGGCCAAGCTCCGCGACCGGCTCGGCGAACACCAGGCCGGTGGTGACGACATGGATGCCGCGCGCGAACAAGGTCTCGTAGGGCATGTTGTTGATGAGGTTGGTCTCGACATTGAAGACGCAGCGCAGCGCCTTCATCCGGTCGAGCGTTTCGGGCGATATGGGCGGCTGGCCGATGATATAGCGCGCCTCGGCCAGCACGTCGGCCGGCAGTTTCGCGACGCCGTCAGCGGTCGTCTCGACAATGCGATAATGCGCCTTGAGCCGCGCCAGCTGCCGGGCTGTGAAGATCAGGTCGAGCGTGCGTGGTTCCGGCGCACTGATAACCAGCGGCAAGGCGCTGTTGGACATGACTATTCCCTCTGTTCCCGATGGCCAAAATACCTTGGATGAAACGATTTACAACATCGCGCGGGGAGGCAAGGAGAGCGCGATTGGCGCTGGGATGAGGTGCCCTGTCGGAGCCGATATGTGCCGCAATGCAACAGTGAAGAATCGTTTGACTACGATGGCGCGGAAACGACGTAAGGACCAGTAATGACACAATTGACACGGGGCAGGGAATTGGTTCTGCTGGCACCGTACTAATTTGGACGGCACTTTACAGTGAAGAAATACGAGAAACCAACATTGCAGAAGCGCGACAGGCTTTCGGGCGTCACGGCCCAGACTGCCCCATCGACACCTCCGCCGATCCTCAGTGATTGATTGGCGCCTGATGCATTCGCCTGACAAGGGCAATCAATAGCAGCAATCGATAGGGCGCGACTGGTCGCGCCCTATCGCATATTGGCCACGGGCGCCCGCCGCTGCCCCAGATGCCGGACCTTGCGGCCGATGATCATCAGCTGGCGCGCGGTGTTGTTGCGCAGGCGCCTTGCGCGCCATTCCAGTCCGGTGCCGGCGGTGATCGACTTGGCATAGTAACTCACCCGCATGCCATCCTCATCGGCAGCCACCTTGACCGGGTCGTCATAGAAAGCGTTGATCTTGTCAGCCGCCATGCCTGGTGTTTCGAGCCATCGTGGAATGTGAACCGAATGGAGCTGATCGACGTCGGTCATCACGCGGCCGATGCCGACGCCCGGTGTTGGACACGTCGTGCAGAAGGCATCGCCGATGAAGATGACCCCGTCGCGGCGATGGCCTTGCGTGGTGCTCAGGCTGATCTGCCTGACCTCGACAGGACTTGCGACTTCGAAGTTGCCACATCGCGCTGCTATTTCGGGCATCAGCTCGCAGAGCATCTTTTGCGGCTCCTGGCGAAACGCCCGCGTCCACGCTTCGGCCACATTGCGATAGAGGAACATGTTCGCCCGCATCTTGTCGCCGAGGGGAAAGATGCTGATGTAGGCGATACGGTCGGCAGCCCGCCTGCTGTAGCAGGTGACGGACTGATGACCGAAATTACGCGGCGAGATGGCGAGGTCGAATCCCATGGACAGTGAATGCGCCTTCGATTGCTCGATACGCTCGACCCCGACGGCGCGCCGCACCGCCTCGCCGTGGCCGGTTGCCACCACCAGCAGGCGGGCATCGATGACGGCGCCGTCGGCCAGCACAAGCCGCTGCCGGTCCGGTCCAGTCGAGACTTCGGTTACCTTGCCGACCGTCAGCGGCACTTGCGCAGGCAAGGCATCGCGCAGGCCATTGATCAGCGCGCCGTAGGAGAATGTGAATTCAGCCTTCTTCTCATGCGCGAAAAACTGGCCGAGGCGAAAGACATGCGTGTCGGTCGTCGAGGTGACGAGACGCTTGAGTGTCGCATCGAGGCCGAGCTTTTCGAACAGCAGCATCTGATCCATGCCGATCTTCTCGGCCCGGAACTCCTCGTGGTGGACGCGGTGCGGATCGATCAGCGCCACCTTGCGCCCGGCTTTTCCCAACAGCATGGCTAAGGTGGTCCCAGCCATTCCGGCACCGACGATCGCCACATCGACTTCGGCCGGGCAGGCCTCTGAGATACTCATTCTGCTGCCCTTTCTGGTGGCAACTGCACGTTCACAATCTCCGGTAGAAAATATCTTCCGGACCTGAATCAACCGCAAGCAACCGGAGCGCGTGCCTGGTAGTAACCAATGTTTAGGTTAATCGCGGGCCCGCTGCTTCCAGCGCGGTGCGATCGCCGAGCCATCGATGAACTCAAAGCCGCCAGCCTCGTTGAGCGTGTGAAGTTTACGCCCACTCCATAGCGCACCTGGATGCAAGATGTTTTCAACGACCTGCTCCATGCCGATCAAATCAAGGTGAGAAATGCGTGCGATGCCAAGCGCCGCGCCATAGCTCCTGCGGCAGTCCTGGACCGGGCGCAGCAGGTCGTTGCCGCGCCTGACCATGCGGCCGGCCGGCCGCGCCGAGGCGATGTCGATCAGCACGGGATTTTTGGGATGCGGCGCCCAGGGGCCGCGAAAATCCGGCGCCGACCACAGATGCAGCGTGTCGGAGAAGGCGCCGCCGCCATCGCGGACGGTGGCGAACAGCCACCAGGCGCCGCCATGCTCGACAAGCGTGGCGTCGCTGGCCACGACACCGGACAGAAGCGTCGCCTCCTTGACCCATCCGCCGGGAAAGGCGGTGGCCCGGTAGAGATCGACGGTGCCGTTGGCGCAGCTTTCCGGCACCATCCAGACCTCGCCGTCGCGCTCGAAGACGAAGGGGTAGGAGAGATGGTAGGGCAGATCCAGCACCGGTTCAGGCCTTCCGAGCGGGCCTGCCGGGCCGAAGGGCACGGCGGAGATGATGGCTTTGCCGAGCTGGTGAATATAGTCCTCGACGAACAGGGTCAGCTGGCCCTGGTAGAGGATGGGAAACGGATCGGCGTAGAAGCGGCTGCCATCGTCCGGCAGCTCTTGCCAACCCGACGCCGGATGCGCACGCAGGTCGAACAGATCGGAACCCCCGGTTTGCCGCCAGCCGACCTTCCAATGCGGCGCGTTGTAGCAAAGGTGATAGATCTTCTGGACGATCCGCCGCGCCAGCGCCTTGCCGGCTCTGACCCCAAGCTTGCCGGCCGAGGGCATTGGCGGCGGGCTGCCTGCCTGCGCCGGCTCTGGCAGATCGGGCACCGACTTTGCCGCGCCTGACATGGCAGCGACGATCAGGCTTGCTGTGCGCGCCAGCATATCCTGGAAGGACGCCAGCGCGATGCCGCCATATTCTGTGCCCAGACGCCCGGCGGCGATCGCAACGCCGTTCTCCTCGATGCGGGCAAGCGGCGTGCGGCCGGCGAGGGTCAGGGCCAGCAAGGCCGCTTCCCCGCTGGCGCCGTCATAGGTGACGCGCCAGACCCGTGTGCTTTCCAGCCTGACATCGCCGCAGAGATCGACGACCAGGTCGGGCGAAGCGGGGGACCGCCGATAGGGCGCGAGCGCCGAAAGCGGCACACGCTTGGCTAGTCCATCATGGGCCAGTCCATCATGGGCCAGTCCGTGTATCGCCGTTTCGAGTTGAAACAGGGCCGCGGCGCTGCGCGGAATGCCGCCGCCCGCCGGCCTGACATCGACGGACAGTTCGACGTCGCCGAGCGCGGCAAGGCGCTCCAGCAGCGTGAGATGAAAGGCGCGGACGCAGTCGCCGTCCAGGCGTAGACTTATCTGCATGGTGGAGGTCCGAAAAGGCGGTGCCCGGCCTTGCCGGCCAGGCCGGTCCGGTCAAATTGTAACCCCATCTGCATTCGTCTCCGCTCGCTGCGTAGCCAACACCTCGATATGTATATTTTTAAGCAAACCGCGTGCCAAAATTCACGTCACCTCTCAACATAATTAACAATGTTTTAACAGTTGGAGGAATAGCTAGGTTATCGCCGCAAACTGATCTTGCCGGCATATGGAGTATTGTCGGAGGCAGCCATGCAATCATCCCTGCCCATGGTTCCTCAGCAACACTCTCCGGATGCGGCACGCGCGGGATCATACGCAGCTTCGACTGTCGAACTGGGCGACCTGAAGCGCATCCTGGTGCGCCGCCGGTTCTGGATCTTCGGCACTGTCGCGCTGCTGACGCTGGTCGCCCTTCTCTACGGTCTTTTTACGCCGGCGCTCTACAGCTCGGCGGCGGAAATCCTCATCGATCCGCAGGACCTGCAGGTGGTCACCAACGACGTCAATCCCAGCCGTATCTCACCCGATGGCGGCATCACGCAGGTCGAGAGCCAGGTCAGCGTGGTCCAGTCGACAGGCGTGCTGATGCGGGCGATCGCGGCGACAAACCTGACGCAGGATCCGGAATTCAACGGGCAGGGCTTGCTGTCGCGCCTGCTCGGTTCGGCATCGGCCGAAGGCGACAGGTCGGTGCAGACACTCGACGCGCTGCGCCGGCGCCTGGCGGTGAAGCGGGCCGACAAGGTCCTGGTCCTCGACGTCATCGTCACCGCCAAGAGCGCCGACAAGGCCGCCCTCCTGGCCAACGCCATCGCGCAGGCCTACCTGGTCGACCAGGCGAGCGCGCGCGCGAAAATGGCCAGGGACGCCTCCGAGTCGATCACCGCCCGGCTGGACGAGCAGCGCAAGCGTGTCCAGCAGGCCGAGAATGCCGTCGAGGCCTACAAGTCCGCCAACAACATGGTGATGGCGGCAGGCAATCTGGTCAGCGACCAGGAACTGACCGAGATCAACACGCAGCTTGCGGCGGCGCAGAGCCGCACCGCGGCGCTGAAGGCGCAGGTCGACCAGATGCGCCGCCAGAGCGGCACGGCGGACGCAACCTCGGAGGCGATGCGCTCGGCGGTGATCTCGAGCCTGCGGGCGCAAGAGGCGACGCTGGTCGACCAGGTCTCGCAGCTCGGCACGGAGCTGGGGCCTCGTCATCCTTCGCTGATCGCCGCCCAGCAGCAGCTGCGCGACACGCGCCAGCTGATCGCGCGCGAACTCGGCCGCATCGCCACCGCCACCGAGACGGACTACGAACGGGCGCTGGCCAACCAGCAGGCGCTGGAAGCCAAGGTCGCCGGCATGAAGAGCAAGTCGCTCGACACCGACCAGGCCTCGGTGCGGCTGCGCGAATTGCAGCGCGATCTCGAGGCGCTGCGTTCCGTCTACTCGAACTATCTCCAGCGCGCCCAGGAGACGCGCGAGCAGATCAATGTCGACAGCACCAATGCGCGCATCATCTCCAACGCCATGCCCGCCTTGAAGAAGAGCTGGCCGCCTTTGCCGCTGCTGTTGCTGGGCGCGATATTCGGCGGCCTTGGGCTCGGCACCGGTCTGGCGTTGATCGCCGAATATTCCTCGCCGACGGTGCTTTCCAGCGCGCAGATGCAGTCGGCCATCGACGCGCCGGTGCTGGGCGTGGTGCCGGCAAAGTCGGGCACTGGCCGGCGCTGGTGGCCTTTCGGCGGGGCGCGCGCCGTCGCCTCCAGCCAGAAGACCGACGCCGTCGTCGGCCTTGCACTGAGGCGCATGTTCAGTTCGGGCCAGCGTCCGGCGGACTGGCCGCTGGTGCCTTCCATCCTGGTGACATCGTCGCCGGGCGAGGGCGCGCAGCGCAGCCGGGTGGCGCGGCTGCTGGCCGATGCCGCGGCGTCCAGGGGCAGCCGTGTGCTGTTCATCGATGCCAATGCCGGCGGCGGCGACCAGAAGGATCGGCAGCCGGGAATCCTCGATGTGCTGCGCGGCGAGTATGCCTTCGAGGCCGTCAGCCATTACGCCGCCGGCAGCAATGTTGCCGTGCTGGGCAGGGGCCGCTCAAAGGCGGTCTTCCAGGAAGCGCATGGCATCTATTTTGCGCAGCAGATGCTGGCGCGGGCCAGCCGGAGCTTCGAGCTTGTCGTCATCGACGGCGGCGCGCTGGCCGACAATCTCAATGCCTCGCCGCTGGTCGCCATGGCCGACGAGATCGTACTCGTCGCCACGCTGAACGCCACCCCGATGCGCGACGTCACGACGACCGCGCAGGCGGTTTCCGTGATGGGGCGGTTGCCAACGGCCGCCTTGCTGGTCGACGAGGCCGCCTGATATGGCGGCCAGTTGGAGCGCAAGCGCTTCGAACCATGGTGTTGCCGCACCCCGCGCCGGCACGTCGCTCGATGCGCTGACGCGCTTCGGACTGATCGCGGCGGTAGCGGTGCTGTTCAGCATCTCGGGCGGCATGCTGTGGCTGGTCGGCTACAATTATGATGGCCTGTTCGGCAACCCGGCGACCAAGATCCACCCGTCCACCTATCTCATCGTGCTGCTGCTTGCCTGGCGCTCCTGCACCTTCGGCAATCCGGTCGGCTATCTAGTGCATGTCGCCGATAGGCGTCCGGCCAGCGCGCTGATGGCCGCCATATCGATCGTGCTTCTGTTCGTCGTCATCGCAAGGCAGCGGCCCGGCATGGCCGGCATGATCGATACGTTCGTGGCCGCGGCACTTCTGGTCCTGATGCTCAGCGAGGACGACGAACGGACCTTCGCCGGGCTGCAGACCGTCGTTCACGTGGTCATGACGGCGAATGCGCTGCTTGCCCTTTTCGAGTTCGCCACCAAGACGCTTATCTTCCCCTATCGCCTGGACGGCGTGGCGTTTACCACCGATCTGCGCTCGAGCGCGCTGCAGGGGCATCCGCTTGCCAATGCCATGGTGACGTCGATCTATGTGCTTGCGCTGCTCTCCGGTGCCAGATCCCTGTCGGTGCCTGTGCGGATAGGGTTGATCGGCCTGCAATGCGCGGCACTCGTCGCCTTCGGCGGCCGCACGGCGATGGTGACGACGGTGGTGCTAGGCGGCTGCTACCTGCTTTTTCAGGGCACCACCAAATTGCGCCAGGGCCGCGTCAATCTCTTGGGTGCGGCACTCGGCTTCATGCTTGCCGCACTGCTGCCGGTCGTCATCATAGTGGCGGCATATCTGGGCTTTTTCGACGCGCTGCTGGAGCGCTTCGTGTCGGACAGCGGAAGCGCCAATGCCCGCGTCGAGATGTTCGAGCTTTTCAAGCACCTGGAATTGCGCGATCTGATCGTGGGGCCGGATGTCGAGCTGATCGACAGCCTGCGCCGCATCAACGGTCTCGAACAGGGCATCGAGAACCCGATCATCCGCACGGTCCTCTATCAGGGCGCCTTCTTCACCCTTTTGCTGACGTTCGGCTTCGTGCTGTTCCTGTTCGAGGTGGCGCGCCGCTGCCATGCCGGCATCTGGCTGCCGATGCTGGGCTGGGTCATCCTGATCAACACTTCGGAAAGCGTCGCGTCGAAGACGACGCTGCTGACCAAGTTCGTGGTGCTGGCATTGGTGCTTTACCGGCCGGCGCGGGCAGCTTTCAGACCGGTCAGTCCACCGGCATGGTCAGGCCAAGCGCCGCGATGATATCAGGGTCCACCGCCCGGGTGGTATCGTCCATCATGCCCATGCCGTCGAAGAGATCCCACAGTGCCCAGGCGAAGCCGAGTTCCTCGGCGCTCCGCCTGACATCGGCGATGTAGCGCCCGCGATCCGGGTTGGGCGCGGCGACATAGCGGGCGTCGGTGCGCAGCGCGCCGAACTCGCCCATGATGATGCGTTCCGGCGCAAGGCCGTGGCCGTCGGCCCAGTCGCGAACCTGGCGAAGATATTTGTCGACAAACCAGCGGTCGGGCCGGGCGTCGAAATAGACTTTCAGCACACGCTCGGTCTCGGCATAGGCTGCCTGCTTGGCGTCTTCAGGGGTTTCGGTGTCCTGCGCCATGCGCGCCCTGACCGATGCCAGCGTCTGCTCCAGCGAGCCGGCGGATGCCGGCCACGGCACATTGTTGAGCGACCGGTAGACGGGCTCGCGCATCCAGGGCGCGCCCTGATGGCTGAACAGATAGGGCTCATAGAAGTGAAAGGTGAACAGGATCGGTTCGAAGGGCGACAGCGGTGCCGGATCGAGCGCGGTCAGTCCGCTCACCATCGAGCCGCAGCCTCCGGTGACGACCAGCGGCAGGGTCGCTGCCGATGCCCTTGCCGCCGTCAGAAGCGCGAGCTGAATTTGCAACCAGACGTTCGACGCGCAGGCCTGCGCCGGCTCGTTGACCGGCTCGAGCGCCACCCTGCCGGGCTGGAACCGCGCCAGCCTGCCGGCAAGCTCGCCGACCAGCCCGCGGTAGAGATCGAAGGCGGGCGCCGCGGTGCTGGAGACCATGCGGTCGGGGTTCCAATAATGGGTGGCGGCATTGGCCTGGATGTTGACGATGATGCCGAGACCGGCGTGGAGGGTGGCCGTGACAGCCGCGTCCAGCATGTCCAGCAACCGGCCGCGCGTGGTGGCGTCGGCGGCCAGGAAAGGGCCGGGATCAACAGGCAGACGGATGAAATCGAGCCCGGTCCTGCGCAGCCGACGCAGGTCGTCCGGGGTCGGCACCGGCCGTTGCGACTGGAAGGGCGGCCAGTCATAGTCGGTGCGCGGAGCGGGAAATTCGCGCGTCAGCGAGAACCAGGGCCAGGCGTTGACGCCGCGCCGAAATCGCGGCCCGGCGGCTGCGCGAGCGATTGGTGCGATCGGGAGCGAGCCGAGAGCCGCCGCGGTGGACAGCGCCGTCCGCAGCACCCGCCGGCGCGACCAGCCTGTCATACGGTTCCTGGCGATGCGTGATCCATCGCGGTGGTCTTGGCGGCGGTCATGCCGAGCAAATGATAGGCCTCATTTTCATATGCAAGCAGGACATCGTCCCAGCGAAAGGCTTCGCGGGCGCGCGCCCTGGCGGCAACGCCGCAGGCCTTGACCAGGGCATCATCGTCCAGCGCCTGCTGCATCCGCTTGGCGCAACTGTCCTTGTCGGTGAAGTAGATCGCCGCAGCCCCGGCGGTCCATCTGTTGTAGGGATTGTCGTGGGCGATCACCATGTTGCCGGCCGCCAGCGCCTCGACCAGCGAGGGGTTGGTGCCGCCGACCGTGTGGCCATGCAGATAGGCGCGGGCGTGGTATCTGAGCGCCTTGACCGTCGCCTGGTCGTAGATGGCGCCCGGCAGGACCACCGAGCCATTCGCCGCCTTGCGGATGGCGGCATGATAGGGGATGTCGTCGGACAGCGTTCCCAGCACCACCAGCTTCATGTCGCGCTTGGCGGAGCAAAAAGCTTCGACGATCGGCAGGATGTTGTTGTCGGGTTCGATGCGGGCGATCGAGACCAGATAGCGCCCGGGCTCGAGGCCGAGCGCCCGGACCGGCGCCTCGGGCGCTGATGTCACCGGATCGGCGCCATAGGCGATGGTGGCGATGGCGCTGCGCGGCCGGCGTGTCGCCAGGTGATCTGCGATGGCGGGATGATCGGCGACCAGCCGATGCGAGGCCCATGCGCCGATCCATTCGTTGAGCCAGAACCAGGTTCGCGCCGCCATTCCCCATTTTGGGCGGCGCCACTCGATGCCGTCCATGTTGGTGAAGATCTTGCGTCGTTTCAGCCTGAGCCAGGTCAGGAAGACCGCGCCATTGTAGCCGAGCACCAGGCAAACACCCGGTTGCCGGGCGGCGTTGCGGGCGCATTGCCAGTCGAATTCCAGCGTCGCGCGCGGTCCCTTGGAGGCGACCTGGATGTGAATGAGCTCGATGCCGCGCCAGGTTTCGCTGCGCACCCTCTGGTCGATCCGCTCGACCTCATCTTGGCAATAGACGCCAACTTTCCAACCGCGCCCGACAAGAAACAGCGCCAGTTTTTCGGCAAAGGTTTCAAAGCCGCCATGGGCCGCGGGTATGCCGCGGGTCCCCAGGATCAGAATGGCGGGCGTTTCTGGTTTCATGGCCGGCGGCACTTTCACATGTCTCATATATTAGATATTGCTTAATTTATAATGAGCAGATGGCAACTTCCGTGCCACCTCCCGATTTCAGTATCTTGCAAGGGATCATCGCGCGGGGTTGTAAAAAAACGGTGTTGAAGCCGATGGTTGTTTCATTCTCGGTCAACCCTTCTGTGCGTAGCTGTATCGAAACGAAGCAATGCCTGGGGCGTACGGCCGGCAGTCGGGCGTATCGAACCGATAGTCGGACATATCAACCGATAGTCGGACGTATCGAACCAGGCATGATTCTTGCGGACGGGCTTTTGCCACAATCGCTCAGCGCGATGGTTGTAGCACCCGGCGGGATATAAAGATGCGGATTGCCTGCGTTCATCAGGGTTATGAACTCTATGGTTCTGACCGCAGCTTCGCGGAGAGCGTTGCCGCGTTGCGCGCCGCGTTTCCGTCGGCCGACATCGAAGTGGTTTTGCCGCGTAGCGGGCCGATCGTGCGGATTCTGGAAGCGCATGCCAGCCGGATCGTCTTCGAACCGCTCTGGGTGCTGAGGCGCCAGGCCATTGCGCGCCTTGCGACCGTCGAGATGGCGCGATTGCCGGTTGCCGTGTTCAGGGCGTGGCGGCGCCTCAAGGATTGCGACCTCGTCTATGTCAACACCTCGATCGTGGCCGACTACGCGCTGGCCGCACGCCTTCTTCCCCATAAGGCCGTCCTGCACATCCATGAAATCCCCGAAGGCGCCATGCGCAGGGTACTTGTCGGCCTGATGCGCTGGAGCCACGCGGATCTGATCTTCAATTCACACGCGACACGCGCCGCGTTTGGTGATCCCAAGGCGGCGCGTGCGTATGTCGTCTACAACGGTGTTGCCGGGCCGGCGGCGGTCGAACCGATGACATATGACGGCAAGCGTCCATTGCGGGTGCTGCTGCTTGGCCGTATCAACCGGATCAAGGGGCAGGAAATCCTGCTGGAGGCGATCGCCTCGATGCCGGCGGAACTCCAGGCGAGGATCGAGGTGCGGCTGGTCGGCGGCGCCTTCGAAAGCACCGAGCGCGAGCATGCGCTTGCCGAACTGGTCGAAACCATGGGGCTTACCGGGCGCGTCAGAGTCCTGCCTTTCATTCCCGACCCCTCTGAGCATTATCGATGGGCCGATATCGTCACCGTGCCGTCGCGGCGTCCGGAATCGCTGGGCCGCGTCGCCATCGAGGCGATGGCTTACGGCCGGCCGCCGCTTGTTTCGGCGATCGGCGGGCTGGTGGAAGTGGTCAGCGACGGGGAGACCGGCTGGCATGTCCCGCCCGGCGACGCAGCAGCCCTTGGCGCGAAATTGCAGGAGATCATCCTCGCCCCTGAGGCCTGGCGCGGGTTTGTCGCTGCCGGGCGCGCGCGCTACGAGGCGATCTTCAGCGAGCCGGTCGCGGCCGCGGCGATCACCGCGATCGCCGTCGACAAGCTGAATACGACCATCGCGCGGCCGGGCAGGGTGCCTGCCGCCCGCGAAGCGGAGACGCGGCCGTGAAGTTAGCGTTTCCGAGCCATCTGGTTCGACGCCTCGTGCTGATGATCGGGGGCGAGGCGATGCAGAGCGGCTTTCATTTTGCCCTCAACATCATGCTGTTGCACATGCTGTCGGCGCAGGGCTACGGCCTCTTCGCCATCGGCATGGTGATGGGCGGTGTCGGCCTGTCCTATATCAGGTCGCTCACCGCCGTTCCCGCCAGCATCTGGATGAGCAAGAGCACCAACAGCGCCGGCGTCGACACCTATGACGTGGCGTTCGGAACGGCGGCGCTGATCGTGGCTTTGCTGATGGCCGTCGGCACGGCAGTCCTGATGCATGTTCTTGGCGATCCAAGCGGAATTGCCGCCGGCTGCTTCGTCGGTGCCTGGTCGTTGCGCAGCCATATGCGCACGGCTTTCTTCGCACGGCGCCAGCAAGTTGTCGTCTCCGTCAGCGATGGCGCTTTTACAGTCGCCGGCTGTGTCCTGACCGGGCTGTCGATATGGTTGGTCCAAGACCCGCTGCAGACCGTGTTCTATGCACTAGCCGCGGCAAATGTGTTCGGCATTTTCGTCCTGGTCCGGCTGGCTCGGCGCTCGCTTCGCATCAGCTTCCGCATGCCGACGCGGCGACGCTATGTCAGACTCTGGCCCCAGCTGCGCTGGTCGGCATTCAGCGCGACCACCACCAACATCCAGGGTCAATGTCTGGCGCTGCTGGTCGCCGGCATTGCCGGTCCTGCCGCCTACGCACCTCTGGCGGCGGTTCTGGTGCTGTTTGCTCCGCTGCGCATCATCAGCCTTGCGTTCGTCAACATGACGCAGCCGGATCTCGCCAGGCTGATGCGGAACAACGAAACAGGCCGTGTCTGGACGCAGGCCAAGATCTGGGCGCTCGTCATGGGGCTCGGCGGCCTTGCTTATGGATGTGCGATCATGTTCGTCCTGCCGATGATAAAATCCCAGGCTCTCCAAGACGCTTCGACCTGGTTCATCGGACTTTTCGTGATCGCGAATTTCGTCCCTATCATGCTCTATATCATGCCCCGCATCGTGCTTGAAATACTCGGCGATTTTCGGATCGTCGCGTTCATCACCACGGGCGGCGCGGTCGTCGGCCTGGCGCTGATCGCGGCCCTGCTGGCAATCGCGTCTCCGCCGTGGGCGTTGTTGGGTTCCGCGGTCTCCGAGATGTTCGTGCTCGTGGCATCGTGGTATTTCGCGCATCACCGCATGTGGAATATCGAGCATCCCGATGAGGCGCGCGACAGCCGGTTGGGCGCGTGGCGGCGCACGCTGCCGTTCGCTACGGCAAAGCGATAGGAAAAAACATGGCAGTCCAGGCGGTGCAAATTGCTGCGGTGGCCGGCTCGCCCGATGGCCAGTCCTCCCATCCGGCCACCGTCGTCGCCATCGATGCCTACACGGCGCGGCTCCACACCAGCCTGGAAGCGGTGAGGCCGCTCTGGCTGCGCCTCCAGACGGACGGTGTGTGCACCGCCCACCAGAATTATGCCTGGGCCGAGGGGATCGTTGCGCGGCTGATGCCGCAAGGTGCGGAACTGCTCATCGTGGAGGTAAACGATGCCGTCACGGGTGCGCCGCGAATGCTGGTGCCGCTGATACGGCGACCGGCCTTCCGCCATCGGGTGATCGAATGGCTGAGCTGTGGCGTTTGCGACTATTCGGCACCGCTGCTGGCCGATGCCAGCCCGTGGACGACGCAATCGGCGCAGGCCGCGTGGGCCGCGGTGCGTTCCGTGCTGCCGCCGGCGGACCGCATCCAGATCACGGGAATTCCGCAATCGATCAGCGGCGTCGCCAATCCGCTGGCCTTGCTCGCGGCCACGCGCGATTCCCTGCATACCAGCTTCGGTCTCGCCATCGACGGCGACCCGGAAACCGTCCTCAAGCGCCTATGCCGGCCATCCTTCGTCAAGGCCTTCAACAAGGACTGGCGCCGCCTCGAACGGCTTGGCGACGTGGAACTGGTCGAAGCCGACACACCGGCCCTGGTGGAGGTCATCTTCGGCGGCCTCGTCCGGATGCGGCTCAGCCGCTTTCGCGAACTGGGCCGCTTCGACCTGCTGACGCAGGCGACGGTTGTCGACTTCTATCGAAACGCCGCTCTCGAGGGCCTGTCTGATGGGTCGGTGCGGCTCTTCGGGTTGCGTGTGGGTGAAGCTCTGATCGCAGTCCAATACCTGCTGATCCATCAAGTCACCGTTCATGCTCTGCTGATCTCAATCGATCAGGGCGCGGTGCCCAATGTCTCGCCGGGACTTCTGATCATGGGCAAGTTGATGAGCTGGGCGCGCGGGCGCGATTTCAATTATTTCGACCTGTCGGTAGGCAACCAGAGTTATAAGGAACATATGGGTGCCTTGGGCTCGGGCCTGCGCGAGCTTTGCCACGGGATTACGGTGCGAGGCAGCGCCGTGAGCGCAGCCATCGAGATCCGCAACCGGGCCGAGGTGTTCGTGCGCTCCAAACCTCGGCTGCTGAAGAGGCTCCAGGGACTGATGCGGGGTTTGCGGCGCCTGCGTGGGGGATCAGAATGACGGGAGAAGCATGTGGCAAGCTACGCGGTGGGAACGACTCCGATAGGGGATTTGCCGGTGGGCCATTTTCCCCGACTGTCGCCAACGTTGATGCAACCGCGCACTTCACGGCTCGGCTGCACACCAGCTTCGACACCGTAAGGCTGCTATGGCTGCTCCTTGAAGCTCACGGCGTCTGCACTGCCCACCAGCATTATGCCTGGGTCGAAGGAATCGCCGCACGGCTGATGCCCAAAGACGCGGATCTGGTCCTCGTCGAGGTGAGTGACGCCGTGACCGGCGCGCCGGCCATGCTGCTGCCGCTGATGCGGCGCCGGGCTCTCGGCCACCACGTGATCGAATGGCTGAGCTGCCGCGTGTGCGACTACGCGGTGCCGCTGCTGGCGGATGGGAGAGCGTGGACCAGGCAGAGTGCCGACGCCATGTGGGCAGCGGTCCGTGCCGTGCTGCCATCGACGGATCGCATCCATATCGCGGGAATTCCGCAGCAGGTCCACGGCGTGGCCAATCCGCTGGCATTGCTTTCGGTGGCGCGCGACTCCATCCAGGTCACCTCCGGCCTCGTCCTGCATGGCGACCCGGAGACGCTCATCAAGCGAATCTGCAAGCCGTCCTTTGCCAAGGCCTTCCGCAAGCATTGCCGCGGCTTCGAACAGCTTGGTGGCCTCGCTCTGGTCGAGGCCGATACGCCTGACCTGACCGAGGAGCTCCTGGATGCACTGCTGGAACTGCGGCTCAAGCGTTTTCGTGAGCTCGGGCGTTTCGACCTCCTGACGCAGGCCCCGGTCGTCGATTTCTACCGCGCCGCGGCGCTGCAAGGCCTGTCCAACGGATCGGTGCGGCTCTTCGGACTACGCGTCGGTGAAGCTTGGCTTGCCTCCATCTATGTGCTGGTGAGAAAAGGCACACTTCACGCCCTCCTGCTCGGCATCGACCAGAATGCGGTCGCCAATGTCTCACCCGGCCTGACGACGATGGGCAAGCTGATGGTGTGGGGATGCGAGCGGGGCTTCGACTATTTCGACCTGTCGGTCGGCGGCCAGGGCTACAAGCAACATATCGGTGCCTCGAGCTCGGTACTGGCCGAGATCTGCGAACCGGTGACGGTGCGGGGCAGAGCTGCGAACGCAGCCATTTTGCTGCGCAGCCGGGTCGAAGGCATGACGCGGTCGCGTCCCCGGCTGCTCAAGGCCGTCCAGGGCCTGACGCGCCGCTTGCGGCGATTGAAGGACTGAGTACGAGCGTTTGCCGACGACCGATGTAAAGAGGCACCAAGGCCGGCAAGCTTGTTGACTGGGTTGGTTGGCTCTATATCTGAAAGCGCCGCTTGCCGTTCAGAAATGAGTGTCCTCGGCAGATTTTTTAAGTTGGCGTTTTCGGCAGATCATATCGATGGATGCAAGTTTAGGAGATGGGATTCGTTCCATCCTCATTATTCAAACGAAGTACATTGGAGATGTCGTTCTGACATCTGCTTTGGTTCGCAATCTGCGTCTTTCTTATCCGCAAGCATCGGTGACCATGCTTTGTGCGCCGGGTCTCAAGCAGTTCATCGTCGCGCAAGGGATCGCCGATGTTGCCGTTGGCTTTGAATCCCGTGGCAGAGGAAGGACTCTGCTCAAGCGTTTGAGCGACTATCGTGGCGTCATCTCTGATCTGCGGCGTCGGAAATTCGATCTTAGCATCGACCTCACCGATTCAAAAACCTCGCGGATCATGCATCGTTTGATCGGGGCTCCACTTCGCGTCGGCTTCGATCCTTCCGAGCATCCGATGAAGTTCTGGGAAACCCAGCTTGCAAACGTGCTCGCCGCGACCTTCGGACATGGCGGACCGCATTATCTCTACAGGAACCTGTCTCCACTCAGCGCCCTCGGATTGGATTATCAGGACCCAACGCCTCGGCTGCAACCGACCAGGACTGCCCAGGAAGAGTGTGCCAGGCTTCTTGCGGAAAACGCTTTGGCGAAGAAGTCCTATGTGGCCGTGCATGCCGGCGCGAGGTTTGAAGGCCGTTGCTGGCCGCCGCAACATTTTGCTGCGGTCATCGATGAGGTATACGCCAAAACCGGGCTGCGATCCCTGCTCGTTGGTGGGCCGGATGAAGGGCTTGCCGCGCAAAGGATCCTTGAAGTGGCAGCATCGCCGGTCGCAAGTGTCGTCGGAAAAGCCTCGCTTGAGGTCTTGACAGCATTGTTGGCCGAAGCGTCGATCTTTCTTGGCAATGAGAGCGGCCCGATGCACATCGCGGCCTCTGTCGGAACTCCAGCGGTGGGGCTGTACGGTCTGACGTCGCCTGAGCAATGGGGCCCATTCGGTGTCCCCAACCGGACGCTCCAGCCGCCCATGCCTTGCCCATGCATCGCTCCAGGTTTGTGTAAAGAAAACAACGCCGGTGGGGTCTATTGCGTCCAGCGGCTCCAGGTTGCCGATGTTGCGGCGGGGACACTCGATCTCATCGGCACGGAAGTTCAAAAATCTGCTCATTCGGGCACGCCGGCCGCGTAGCAGAGCGGCAGCGACGGACGATAGTTTTGGCGGCGTGGTGGTGCACAGTTCATCTTCGTGTGCTTCACGTCTTGATTCAGGCCAAGGCCCAAGCATATTCAAAAGATTGGTAAATTTAACCGGGCCGCATCCTGCGCTGTCCGCGAAATTGACAGGACGGCGCGTCTCCGCCATCCTTGACCCCAGTCGTCAGGCTGCCGGCAGCGGCCGCGTTGTGTGTCTGGGGCGACCGAGGGCAGTGTCATGTTCAGTCCCGTCACAGGTCAGAATTCCAAGCGCGCCGCGGTGCGCAAGGCGCTCGATCGTCACAAGGTCTACATCACCGCGCAGCGTTTTTCGGCAGACACCTACCAGGCCCGGGTTCTGGTCGACGGCGAGGCCTATTGGGTCGACGAATTCCGGCTGAGCCAGTTGCAGCAAGGACTGTCGCCGGCGGAGCTCGAGTTGACGCCGGCTGCTGACGATTGAGCGCGACTGGCTTGTTCCTGACATCCGTGCTTCGACCTTTGCCATGACCACCCCGCCAAAGCTCCAATCCTACCGCGCGAGGCGTGAATTTTCCAAAACGCCGGAACCGGCAGGCGGCCTCATCACGTACGAAGGCAACCGCTTCGTCGTCCACAAGCACCACGCCACCGCAGACCATTATGATCTGCGCCTGCAGGTCGGCGATGTCTTGAAAAGCTGGGCGGTGCCGCGCGGGCCTTCGCTCAATCCGGCCGACAAGAGGCTGGCGGTCGAGACCGAGGATCATCCGCTCGAATATATCGACTTCGAGGGCGTCATTCCCGAGGGCGAGTATGGCGGCGGGCCGATGATCGTCTGGGATGCCGGCACATGGGCGCCGATGGACGACGTTGAAAAAAGCTTGCGAACCGGCGCCTTCAAGTTCCGGCTGGCCGGCGACAAGCTCAATGGCGGCTGGATGCTGACCCGGCTGAAGCCGAAACCCGGCGAAGACGAAAACAAGAAGAACTGGTTGCTGTTCAAGGAGCGCGACCTCGCCGCCGACACCGCGCTTGACATCCTCACGGCCCGGCCGGAAAGCGTCAAATCCGGATTGCGCATCGAGGAACTGGCGGCGCCGGCGAAGCCCGCCACCAAACCCGCGCCCAGACAGGGATCGCTGAAGCCCGGCACGCTGCCGGGCGTGTT
This sequence comes from Mesorhizobium sp. M0227, assembly GCF_040321855.1. NCBI lineage: Bacteria > Pseudomonadati > Pseudomonadota > Alphaproteobacteria > Hyphomicrobiales > Phyllobacteriaceae > Mesorhizobium > Mesorhizobium sp. M0227. The sequence goes on from NZ_JAMYSJ010000035.1 coordinate 35,706, forward strand.
CAAGGCTCCCATGCTTGCCCGTATCGAGCCGCAACTGGCGACGCAGGTGCCAAAACCACCCGATGGCGACGACACCCAACAAGTCTGGCTGCACGAGATCAAATTCGACGGCTACCGCACCATGGCGCATCTCACTGGCGGCGTCGTCAAGCTGATCACCCGTGGCGGCATCGACTGGACGAAGCGCTATGGCGACCTGCCGCATGCGTTCGCGAAGCTGCCCTGCCGCGATGCCATCATCGACGGCGAGATCGTGGTGCTCGACGCCCGGGGCATCAGCCGCTTCGCGCTGCTGCAGGATGCGCTGGCCGAGGGCGCCGGCAGCAAGCTCCATTTTTACGCCTTCGATCTTCTCCACCTCGACGGCTGGGACCTGACCAAGGCGCCGCTGGTCCGGCGCAAGGCGCTGCTGGCGCAGATGCTGTCGGGCCTCGGCGCCAATTCCGCCATCCAGTTCTCCGACCATGTCGAAGGTTCAGGGCAGGGGCTCTACGACCAGGTGTCGGAACTTGGGCTGGAGGGTGTCGTCTCCAAGCGCGCCACGGCCATCTATCAGAGCGGCCGAAGCAAAAGCTGGACCAAGACCAAGGCACTGCTGTCAGACGACTTCGTCATCGCCGGCTTCACCATCTCCGATGCGGCCGAAGGGCTGGCGGCGCTCGGCATGGCAGAGTTCGAGGGTGGTGAATTGCATTATCGCGGCAAGGTCGGCACCGGTTTCGATGCCGCCACCGCCGGTGAGTTGCTCGCCAGGCTGGAGCCGCTGCGGGAAGGCGCCACCCCGCCCGAGGGCGTCCCGCGCGAAATCATGCGCGAGATGAACTGGGTGCGGCCGCTGCTGTCGGCGCGCATCCATTACGCCAACCGCACATCGGACAACGCACTGCGCCACGGCGTCTTCCGCGGTTTGAGGGATGTCGGCCTGTCGACGCCGGTCTCGTCCAAACGCAAGCGGCTGATCGCCGAGGCCGACCTTGCCACCATCTGGGTGACCAACCCGACGCGCCGGCTGTTCGGCAAGACCGGCCCGACCAAGCTCGACATCGCGGTCTATTACGCGCTGGTCGGCGACTTCATGCTGCCGCACATCCTCGGCCGGCCGGTGTCGCTGGTGCGCTGCCCGACCGGCCTGCCGAAGGATTGCTTCTTCCAGCGCCACGCCTTCACGGGCATGCCGCCCTCAGTGGTGACATTCGACGCGACGAATTCCGAGGGCGAGACCAAATCCTATCTCTCGGTCGAAGGCGCGAAAGGGTATCTGGCGCTGGCGCAGTTCGGCGTCGTCGAGTTCCACACCTGGGGCACCCACCGCACCAGCCTCGACAGGCCCGACCAGATCGTCCTCGACCTCGATCCGGGAGAAGGGATCACCTGGCGCGAGGTGGTCGAGGCCGCCGTGCACATCAAGGGCGAATTGGAGCGCCTGGGGCTGGTACCGTTCGCCAAGACCTCCGGCGGCAGCGGCATCCACATCACGGTGCCGGTGACGGGCGCGCAGAACTGGAAGAAGCTCCACCAGGCGACCAGCGCGATCGCCACGCATCTGGCGGCAACGGCGCCTGACACCTTCACCACCACCATGGGCAAGGACAACCGCAAGAAGCGCATCTTCATCGATTATCACCGCAATGCGCGCGGCCACACCTCGGCAGCACCTTACTCGCTGCGCGCCCGCACCAATCTGCCGGCCTCGACGCCGGTCAGTTGGAGCGACCTCGAATCCATCGATGCGCCGCAGGATCTGAACTATTCCTCCCTGCCGGGGCTGCTGGCGACGTCGGGCGATCCGTGGGCCGAGATCGACGAGTTCGCGCGGGATTTGCCGACCTTGAAGAACTAGGTTCCTCGGCCCCCATGAAATGGGGGAGAGCGTTGCGGGGCGAGGAACCCAACGCCATCGACGCTTCCGACAATTTGAATTATTCTCTCCGCCACGACCTCAAAGACGTGGCGGAAGATTTCGTCAGGGATTTGCCTGTATTGTGCGGGGTCGGTGTAGGATTTGCGCAGCCTCGTTCGTCCTTCGGACGAAAAGCGCTGCAGTGAATGTCAGTGCATGGCCGCGTAGGAGTGTTTCATGGCGCCCAGGGCAAGTTGGAAAGGTTACCTTAAACTCAGTCTGGTTAGCTGTCCGGTGCGGTTATATCCCGCCACCAGCGCCAGCGAGCGCATCTCGTTCAACCAGTTGCATAAGAAGACCCACAACCGCATCAACATGAAACCGGTCGACCCCGAATTGGGGCTCGTCGAGCGTGCTGATCTGGTCAAGGGCTATGAATACGAGGACAAGCAGTACATCATCATAGATGATGCCGACCTCGATGCGGTGCGCATCGAATCCAATCACACGATGAACATCGAGGCCTTCGTCGACGAGGACGAGGTCGACGTCATCTATCAGGACGCGCCCTACTACATGGCGCCTGACGGCGCGATGGCGGAAGAGACCTTCGCCGTGCTGCGCGAAGCCATGCGCAAATCCGGCAAGCTGGCGATCGCACGCCTGGTGCTGTCGAGCCGCGAGCGGGTGGTGACGATCGGCGCGCGCGAGAACGGCATGTTCGTGTGCACCTTGAGGAATCCGAACGAAGTGCGTGGCACGGCTGAATATTTCGGCAACATCCCAGCCGGCAAGCCCGATCCCGAAATGCTGCAGCTCGCCGAAGCACTGATCAAGCAGAAGGAAACCACCTTCGATCCGAAGAACTATGAGGACCGCTACGAGGCGGCACTCATGACGATGATCCGCGAGAAGCTGAAAGGCCACAAGCCGATCATCGCGGCGGCACCCGAGCGCGGTAATGTCATCAATCTGATGGATGCGCTCAAGGCGAGCCTGTCGCAATCGAAGCCGCCGGCCAAGTCGAAAAGCAAGGCCGACGAGGTTGCCAAGCCCGCCGCGAAGAAGGCGGCAGCGGGTGGTGCTGCTGAAAATCCGTTGAAGGCCAATCTGCTGAAGGCGGTCGGCAAGAGCAAGAGATGACGGCACCGACCGGCGCTGTTTTTGGCACGAGAGGCGCGCTGGCGGCTTTTCCGCTCAGGCTGGCTGCGCGGGAAGTGGAACGCCGACACGGCCAGCTGCGGCGCGGTATCACCAGGCGCACCACGCATGTCGTCTTCGGCCGGACACTGTTGGCCAAAGCCGGGCTCTCCAGGAACGGCGATGCCGAGATCGAACGCCGTGTCGCCGCCGAGCGCGCGGCCGATCGAACGCTGATCAGCGAAAACGGATTCCTGCGCCTTCTCGGACTGATGAAGACACCGGAAGCGTCTTCGCTGTCGCGGCAATCGCTGATCGATCAGTCGCGGCTATCAGGCTCCGACCTCGACCTGCTCGGCCTGTTCGATGCGTTCGAGCATGACGTTGAACCCTATTCCTTCCGCGACCTGATCCTGGCGCGCAAATATGCCGGGCTCATCGCCGGCGGCGCGACATGGGGGGCGATCGCGCGCTCCGTCCACCGCTCCGGCCCGGTGGCGTCGCTGACCGCCAAGTCGCTCAATGTCGGCTCGCAGCATGGACGCGCCGATGCCATCTATCTCGAAGGCGGCCAGAGCGAACTCGATGGGCAGTTGCTGTTCGATCTCGGAACAGCCGGGGCAGAGGGTGACGACACGCTAGAGGAGTTGTTCGCCGAGGCGGAAGCGGCGGAGGAGCAGGGCGACAATGATGGGGCCGCCGCGCTCTACCAGCGCTGCCTGGCCATCGATCCGAGCGATGCGATTGCCGCCTTCAACCGCGCCAACTGCCTGCGCGCCGGCGGCCACGCGGCGGACGCCGCGCACGACTATATCAATGCGATAAAACTCGACCCGGCCTTCGTCGAGGCGTGGTTCAACCTGGCCGGACTGATGAGCGAGCAAGGTCGCGAAGCCTCGGCGCGAAGGCACCTGCAGAAAGCGATCGCGCTCGACAAGACCTATGCCGATCCGGTGTTCAATCTGGCCCGGCTGGAATTCGACGCCGGCAATCTGCTGGAGGCGCGCCGGCTATGGGCGCGGTATCTCGAACTCGACGCGGAGTCCGAATGGGCACGGGTTGCAGCCAAGGGCGTGCAGTTCGTGGATCTGCAGCTGGCGCGGGCGGCGGGGTGAGTGATGCTGGCGCTTGAACACCCCCCTCTGGCCTACCGGCCATCTCCCCCACAAGGGGGGAGATCGGAAGCTTGGGCGTCCCGCTCCTTCTTGCAAAGTGGGAGATTGGCGAAAGCGGTTGAGCGCGCAATCTCCCCCCTTGCGGGGGAGATGTCCGGCAGGACAGAGGGGGGTGTGACGGAACTCGACCTCTCCAGCGAGACCGCCCCATGACCGCCTTCCTCTTCGACGGTCCCGACACCGCGCCCACCACCATTCTGCTCGCCCACGGCGCCGGTGCGTCGATGGATTCGCCCTCGATGACCGCCACCGCCAAGGCGCTGGCCGCGGCCGGCTTCCAGGTCGCGCGCTTTGAATTCCACTATATGGCCGCGCGCCGCTACGGCCACCGCAAGCCACCGCCGCGGGCCGAGACGGTCAACCCGGAATATATCAAGGCGATAGCCGACCTCAGGGCAAAGGGCGTGACGGGACCGCTGATCATCGGCGGCAAGTCGATGGGCGGGCGCGTCGCCTCCATGATCGCCGACGAGATGTTTGCCAAGGGCGAGATTTCAGGGCTGGTCTGCCTCGGCTATCCCTTCCATCCGCCGGCCAAGCCCGAGCAATTGCGGACAAAACACCTCGCCGGGTTGAAGACGCCGACGCTGATCTTCCAGGGCACGCGCGACGAGTTCGGCACCAGGGACGGGGTTGCGACTTATGGCCTTTCCGACCGCATCGAGATTATCTGGCTGGAGGATGGCGACCATGATCTCAAGCCACGCAAGAGCATCTCGGGATTTTCGGCGGCCGACCATCTGAAGACGCTGGCCGAGACGGTGAAGGCGTGGTCGGGTCGGATCGCTTCCTGAAGCGATGAAGATCGCCTCCTTCAACATCAACAACATCAACAGCCGGCTTGAAAATTTGCTGGCTTGGCTGGCTGCGGCAAAACCCGATGTCGTCTGCCTGCAGGAACTGAAGGCGCGCGACATGCAGTTTCCGCGCTCGGCATTGGCGGCGGCCGGCTATGGCGCGGTGTGGAAGGGCGAGCCGACGTGGAACGGTGTTGCCATCCTGGCGCGGGGTGCCGAGCCAGTGCTGACCCGCGATGCCTTGCCCGGCGACGATGCCGACAGGCAGAGCCGCTATATCGAGGCGGCGGTGAACGGCATCATCGTCGCTTGTCTCTATGCGCCGAACGGCAATCCTCAGCCCGGCCCGAAATTCGCCTACAAACTCGCCTGGCACGCGCGGCTGGAGGTGCATGCCGAACAGTTGCTCGACACCGGCCTGCCGGTGGTGCTGGCCGGCGACTACAACATCGTGCCCGAGCCGCGCGATATCTACCCCACCCGCTCCTATGAGGACAACGCGCTGGTGCAGCCGGAAAGCCGGGCGTCGTTCCAGCGCCTGCTCGACCAGGGTTGGCTTGATGCCCTGCGCAAGAAGCATCCGAAGGAAACGCTCTACACATTCTGGGACTATCGCCGCAACCGCTGGCCGCGCGATGCGGGCCTCCGGCTCGATCACATCCTGCTGTCGAAGAAACTGGCACGCCGCCTGACCGTTGCCGGCATCGACCGCGACGTGCGCGGCGAGGACGGCGCCAGCGACCATGCGCCGGTGTGGGTGGAATTGAAGTAAGGCGACTGCTTTCATGCGTCGCGCTTGAACGGATTCCTGCAACGCGCTTTAAGTCTTTGTCTCGATGCATGTCGCTGTCCCAAATCCGGGTTCGCTTTTGGCCGACATGCAATAACCTGTCGGCAAGTAGCCCAACGCAGCCGGATCGCCCGTGAACGCAATCCCCCATGAGATTTGTGAAGCGAGGCTCCATGCCTGACTTGGGCGCTGTCCAGATACTGGCCGCCGCCATTGTGGTGCTTGCGGCTGCTGTCGCGTCCTGGCTGCTGTGGCGGAAGCGCAGCCGTCGCAAGGGACGGCGGCTAACCAATCCGGCTGCCGACTATGCCGTCCGTACCGATTGGAACGCCCGCGGGGGTATGCTCAATTACTCGTCCTTCGTCTATTTCGATGTCGATCGCGACGGCAAATACGGCGCCGGAGACCGGCCGATGGCCGGGATCATGGTGCGGCTGTATGACGAAGCCGGCAAGCTCGCCGCGTCCGCGCGCACCAACAATGCCGGCTTTGCCAACTTTCCCATGTCGGTGAAAAGCAGAAAGGCAGTGATCCGCAAGCCGGGCAACTGGCGCTTTGTGGTTTCGGTGCCGCCCGGCTGGCAGGCGAAAAGCGAAAATGACATTCAGTCCCGACACTTCCTGCCGCTGCCGGGTTCGCCGGCCGGGATGGTATCGCAGGAGATGCTGCTGCCTGTCGGTCTGGCACCGCCGCGCCGCGTCAGCGGGCGCGTCGCCGGCGATGGACCAGCGACCCTCTCCGTGTCGGGGAATGGGTACGTCCTGGAGACGCGGGCACTGGCGCCGGGTGCCGTCTTCAGCTTCGACCTGGCTGAAGAAGCCGACACGGTCAGCGTCAGCGGCGGCGGCTTGGCGCGGCGGCTGACGCTATCGCCCTACTCGGCGGATCTCGGCCTGCTGTCGCCGCAACGCGCCGGCATCGACACTGATGCCGCCCTCGAAACGATCGATTTCGACGATGTGACGTCGCGCAGCCTCAGGAAAATTCCGGCTGGCCATGCCGGATTGGCGTGGCGCAACCTGAATGCGATGGCCCGCGACTTCACCAAGGACAGCCAGGGCTATGTCAATGGTAATGTTTCCGGCGACCATGTGCTCTACACCAGCAGCGGGCTGCCGGCCGAATTCAGCTGCGAACGGCCGTTCGGCTTTCACTCGGTCATGCTGAGCGCCGCCTGGCTGGCGTCGGAAGGGGAGGTGGCGCTGATCGAAAGCTGGCTTGGCGAGCAGCTGATTGCAAGCGACGAGGTCACGCTGTCGGCGCTAACGCCGCTGCACTACGCTCCAATGCTCAAAGCTGTAACGCGTGTTCGCCTGTCGACGAAGCACTATTGGCAAATGGTGTTGGACGACCTGATCCTGGTGCGTTGAGGTTTGGACGCGCCAGGAGCAGGTGGCGCTGAAATTATTGCGGTGTCGGCAACGAGGAGCCGTTGGCCGCAGTGACCGCCGACAACCGGCCTTTTTTCAAGAACGATGGCTTCACATAGATTTTTTTCATATCAGACTCTCCTAAAATCCCGATCCGATGATGCCAGACTGCGGCCATCTGTCAACCGTGCGGGCTGAAATCGGCAAACTGCAATAAATCCAAGGAGGCGCGGCAAGGCGCCCGCCCTCCAATAGCGGCAACCGGATCGCAATGTTGGACAGCCAGACCAGCCCGATTTATGCGGTGGCCTTCGCCGCCGACGGCGCGGTGCTGACCGGCGGCAACGACCGCACCATCCGCGACTGCCGGCCACCGGCGGCGACGGCGTGGTGCTGTTTGCCGGCGCGCCGGAATGAGCGAAATCTTGATCACCCTGTCCGCCGTGCTATGTAAAACCCATGCCAGCACCCAGCCTCCCAGACAATGCGCCGCTCATCGTCATCGATCTCCAGACCGGCATGTTCGACGGTGTGCACGAGCAGCCGATCCATGATGCGCCTGATATTGTCGAGCGCACCAAGGCGGTGATCGATTGGGCGCGGCGCGGCGGGCACAAGGTCGCTTTTATCAGGCATGACGGACCCGATGGCGACCCGTTGGCACCGGATGAGCCGGGCTGGCCGGTTTGGCCCGCGCTCGGCCAAGCGGCGGACGAGCCGACCTTCGCCAAATCCGTGCGCAATGCTTTCAGCAATCCTGCCTTCGGCGACTGGCTTGCCGGTCAGGCTGCGAGTGCTGTCGTGCTCTTGGGCGCACAGACCGATTTTTGCGTGGCCGCGACGGTCAAGGGCGCCATCGCCAGAGGGCTCGGCGTGACCGTGGTCTCCGATGCGCACAGCACGCTGGACAATGCCAGCGAGAGTGCCGAGCAGGTCATCCTCAGGCACAATGGCGAATTCGCCGAGGCCGGCGTCAATCTGGTGACCACAAAGGCGCTTGTCGGCGGCTGAAGCCCGACCGTCGCCGCAGCGCGCATTATCAGGCGGGCCGGCTTGAGGACTTCGCGAGAGAAGACAGGAGGCTGCCGTGGTCGACGCGGACGGGGGGGCGCATTGTTGGGATGGCTCGGGCGCCCGCGTCAACCAGGGCGGCTCGTACCGCCGCATTAGCAACATTGCACATTGCGCGCCGCTCGAAACTTCCGCGAAAGCGGAATAGGCTGGGGCAAAAGTGCGGATTCGGCTGACTTTCGGCGCGCTTTCCCGGTACGGGAGTCAAAAAGTCTACCTGGCTATTGGGGATGCCCCTCAAGGCGTCTGCTGGTCCTGGACGGCATCGGCCAGGAACGACGCCGCAATCAGGTCGTCGCCATCGATCCGCCCATGACGATCTTCCATGATGGCCGCGACCTTTTGAAAGGTTTTCATTTCGGCATCCGTCACCCGCGCATCACGCATCCTGGCTTGGAGATCGGCCAGGCGAACACCCAAAGCAGGGGATGTCACAGCTTTGCTTATCATCTTCACTCGTCCTGATTGGAAGCTGGGCAACCCGCCGCCATGGCTGGCGGCGGGTTGGACAGTTCGAAATTCAGTCGTAGACCTTGATGATCTTGCGGGTGCCCGGATCCACCAGAACGGTGCGGTTGTCGACCACCACGTAGCGGTATTTGACATCGGGGATTTCATGAAGCTCGACCGTGTCAGGCAACGCGCTACCAATATTCAGTTCCACACCGGGAACCTTGACCGAAGCGAGAGGCTGCTTCTTCACATACTCGCGGATGACCGTGTCCTGTTCAGGCTGAATGACAACGTCCTGAGCGGCAACGGCGCCGACACCGGCCAACAGCAATAGCGCCGCTGCGGCGCCCGTTAGGTGCATTTTCATACCGTTTCTCCTTGCGAGTCAGCATGACAGGATCGTTCAACGCTGACGGCAACTGAACTTGAGCCAAATGAAAATGTTCCTCCGCTGGGGCTTCGGTCGGGTGAGACGTGCGACTTAAGTCTGGTCTGCGAGCGCATTGGTCTTACCGACGGGAACGGCTCTCTGTTCATGGCTGTTTGTCTCCCGGAATTCGGAGAGACAGATGGACAAAAGTGTTGGCCAAGCGCGCTGGTTGCTCGCACCGATTTTCGCGACAGCTGTCACCTTTCTGGTGATGGGGATAGTCCTTGGCTGACATGTCGTCGATCGGCGCAGCAACGTCCCTTCCTGCGCTGATAGGATTCGCAAGCCGCTTCGGCGGCTGGCGAATCCTCTATTTTCACCATGCGCCGGCCTGCTCATTCGGCAGCCGAGCGCTTCGTTCAGCTTATGCAACGTTGGGAGGTTACTATGGATCGGCGATCCTTCTTGACGGCGATGTTTGGCATTGCCGGGGCAGCGGCCCTTGCAGGGGCAATTCGCCCGATCGAGGCAGCGGCCGGTGTTCCAGGCGCCGGAAACGGCATTCTCGATGAAATTGAGGCAGAGGCCCTCGACGACGAAGGTGCACATGCGGAGGTGCAGCCGGTCGACCATCGACGCTGGGATCGGGGCTGGGATCGGGACTGGGATCGGGGCTGGCGCCGGCGCCGGCACGGGCGGCGTTGGAGACGGGTCTGCCGCAGTTACTGGCGGCATGGTCGCCGTCGCGTCCGGTGCTATCGCAGACGTGGCCCTTCGGTCGTCCTTCGATTTTAGCAGCTAGCCTGCACGTCTTAGCGATTTGATCAGCGCGATCGGCTCGGCATCCGCATCTTTCCTGCGGCTGCCGAGCCGGAGGCTGTTTGTCGAGGCTGAAGCTATACGTGGCGAAGCGGCGCGAAGATGAATCCGCGCCACACAAAGGCGAAGACGGCAAGGCGAGGACAAGAAATGGCCCGGCAGCCAGGTGCAAAGGGAGGCCGCCGGGCCAGCCGACTTCTGGCGGTCGCCGGCCACCATTATATTAGGTAAATCTAATGTTAATGCAAGCAACTTCTCCGGTGGACAAAACACCGTCCGAAGCTGTCCGCTTCGCTGCCATGATCACCAGCACGGCCGCCGCACAGCAGGCAGCGGCAATGGCGGATCTTCCTGGCCTAAGTCTGGAGGACCTGCGCGGCGGCAATCTCGCTATCGCTCAGCAGTTGCTCGTTCAGTTTGCCGCTTTGCTATCGGCCGCGTGTATCGATCGAGCGGGCGGCGAAGACAGGGCACGTTGATCCGCGGGCTGTTCACTGAAATAGAGCGAACTGCCGAGAATGAGGAACACGATGCCCACCGCCGTCAATCCAACCATGAGCACGGCGATCGCCGTGCCTGGGCCATAGCCTGTCTTGATTATGGTGGATCGGTGGGGCATCGCGCTGTTCTCCAGGCATGGCACCCGGCGATGCCGAGTCTTCGCGACAACGACAAGCGAGGCCCGATGTTCCCTCGTTGGAAGCTTCAATCGGTCACGTCGGGCTTTTGCTTTTTCCTGTAGGACCAAGGTCTTATCCGTCGTACGCAAAAGTCCAAGGGGCCTTGTTCAGTTCCGATAATGTCCCTTGGATGTTCCGCTATTTTAGGTAAATCTGATATAATGCCCGGGCGGAAAACTTAGCCGGCCAAGCACATTTGCCCGCGAACCGGGCATGGAAAATGTGGCTTTGGCAAGCTCAACAACAGGCAGTCATGTCTCGGGCGACGAATGGCTCACGTCTCGTCGAAGCGGCCCTCGCGGGTCTGATCGCGCGTGATTGCGGCTTCTTCCTCATCATCGGGTAGGGCGTCGTCACTGTCCTGGTACGCGTTATCGTCGTCCTCGTCGGGCAGATCGCCGTCTTTTTCGATGCCGTAACGCATGTCGCCGTTTTCCGGCACGGACTCTGGCAGGATCTGGCCGCCCTTGATCGCATCCCAATCCTGCTGCTCGATGGTCGGCCCGTCCGCCTGCGGTGCGTCATCTTCGATATCGGCGCCTGGTTTGTTGCGCGGTGCCATGCTGGGCTCCTTTCCTTGAAAAAACTGGAGGCGAAACTCGGCGTGTCGGCGTTTGTTCCCGTGCACGAAGTGCAAAGAGCGGGCGTGCTTCTGGATTGTCGACGGCTGGCGCGTCCGCCCAGCCCCGCTGGCGCGCCTCGGATCGCCATTGTTGCCAATGGAGAGCGCGCAATGGAGAGCGCGTAGGGGCGACCGGCCGATTACTTGCGAAGTTGCTAAAATAATGAAATGTTATTCGCGGGAAATGGGAATGAGGCAGGGACTGGTTGGAGCCGGCACGGCTTCGAAGGTTTGGGAACCATGTATTTTGGGCAGTTTCTCGTAGGAATGTCAGCCACGGCCATCATCGTCGCGGCCTGGACCTATATGGCCACCGGCTCCTTCTTGGAGGCATTTGCTTGGACGATAGCGACGCTGCTTGTCCTGCAGGTCGGCTACTTCGTGCTGATCGTGAGGCTGATCTTCAGGCGCTCGCACGATATCGTGCCGAGCCAGGATCCGGTAGACGCCTTCCCGCCATTGCATCGCGACGGTGTCCAGCTTTGAGACCGGCTGGCCAGGATCACTCGCGCGTGTGCGCCCGGGCAAATTCGGGGAACCTCGCCCACAGCGCGATCACGGTGTTTGGTCACTGAGAGACAGCGTTGTCTGGGCATAGCCCTGCTGGAGGTTTCGGCACAGCGTATCGTGGGAACATTTCGGCGTCGTCGTGGGAACATGATGCATGCGCGACCGGCTTCGCATGGCTCAGGCCGTCAGGTGGAACAAGTGATCATGCTTCTCTAGCAGTACCGGTGAGGTTGCCACCTCTATCGGCACTGCCATGGCTCGCTCTGCTCCCGGCGGGGCGAGTCTTTTTCGTGCTCCCATCGTCGAGATAGAGGGCCGCGAGGCTGATTTGACGCGGCGACAACAGGTGCTTCGCCAATTCGGCTGCAGAAGGAATTTTTCGTCTTCTAATGTCCATACACATTTGTGCAAGTTTTCAAGCATTTCTGCGCTGTCTGCCGCATGCTTGATCAGCAACAAATTAATATCCGGGCTGCAAACATAACATCTTCAATTCTGAAGTTCGATGGAACCACATGGCAGCGGTGGAGTTTTTATGGAGGGCGGAATTCAATTGTCACTAGGAGACGGTCATGAAACTTTATCTTACAAGCGCGGCGGCTGCCATCGTCCTGACGGGCGGCATTGGTGCGGCGCTGGCGGAGAGCGTCGTCGTCGTCCAGCCGCAGCAGGAGACGGTCGTTCGCGAATACATCAAGAGGGAACCGCTTGCCTCGGTGAACCTTCTGGGGGTCGAACTCAAGCTCGGCTCGTCGGTACCGGACACTGTCGAACTGCGTGAGGTGCCCGACGTCAAATACCGCGTCGCGGTGATCAATGACCAGACGGTCCTCGTCGACCCGGAGACCCGCCAGATCGTTGAAGTGCTGCACTAAGGCGTTCCCGCAGCATTGGACCTTGGGAAAAACCCGCCCCGACGTCGCGTCGGTGGCGGGTTTCCTTTGTCGCGATCCGCGATGGCCTATTCGGCGGCCAGTCTATCCTGCGTCTTGGTCTCGAAATCGCTGGCGTCGTGGCGCTCATGCAGTTGCATGGCAGGCTCGCCGAAAGCGCGGTTGACCATGCGGCCGCGCTTGACCGCCGGTCGGGCGTCGATCGCCTTGGCCCAGCGTTGCACATGTGCGTATTCCTGCACGGATAGGAACTCGGCGGAATCATTGTACATGCGGCCGAGCGCCAGCCCGCCATACCAGGGCCACACGGCCATATCGGCGATGGAATAGTCCTTGCCGCCGAGATATTCAGTCTCGGCCAGCCGGCGGTCGAGCACATCCATCTGGCGTTTCACCTCCATCGAGAAGCGGTCGATGGCATATTCGAACTTTTCCGGCGCATAGGCATAAAAGTGACCGAAGCCGCCGCCCAGATACGGCGCCGAGCCCATCTGCCAGAACAGCCAGGACAGCACCTCGGCGCGCGCCGGCTGTTCGGTAGGCAGGAATTCACCGAACTTTTCGGCGAGATAGACCAGGATCGAACCGGATTCGAAGATGCGCACCGGCGTCTTGCCGCTGCGGTCCATCAGGGCCGGGATCTTGGAGTTTGGATTGACCTCGACGAAGCCGCTGCCGAACTGGTCGCCATCGTTGATCCGGATCAGCCAGGCGTCGTATTCGGCACCCTTGTGGCCGCGCGCCAGAAGCTCTTCCAGCATGACCGTGACCTTGACGCCGTTCGGCGTCGCCAGCGAATAGAGCTGCAACGGATGCTTGCCGACGGGCAGTTCCTTGTCATGCGTCGGCCCGGCGATCGGCCGGTTGATGCTGGCAAAGGCTCCGCCGCTCGGCTTGTTCCAGGTCCATACTTTCGGCGGTGTGTAGTCGGTCATTTCGTGGCCTCGTGTCGGGGAAGGATGGCAGGTCGCCATAAACTAGGGCTGCGGATGTGTAAGTTCAACTTGCGTTGAACTATTATCGATGCCTGCGGAGCCAACATCGGCAATTGGGCACTTCCTCACCCTTGCGCCTTCTCCTGCGTGGCATACCTATAGAAGATGTCACCAAAGCCCATCCAGGACAAAAGCATGACCATCAATCCCAATCCGCGCTCGGTCGTTGCCGTGCGGGCCACTGTCCCCGAAGATGCCTTTACGGCCGGGGCGCTCGGCACGCTCAGGGAAGGCAGTGGCGTCGTCATTCGCAATGACGGGCTGGTGCTGACCATCGGCTATCTCATCACGGAGGCGGAAGAGGTCTGGCTGACCAGCCATGACGGCCGCGTCATCCCCGCGCACGCGCTGGCCTATGACCAGGAATCGGGCTTCGGCCTGGTGCAGGCGCTGGCGCCGCTCGGCCTGCCGGCGGTGGCGCTGGGCGATGCCGGCAAGGCCAGGATCGGTGACGCCGTCGTGCTGGCCGACGGCATCGGCCAGTCTGTGCAGGCCAGGATCGTCACTAAGCAGGAATTCGCCGGCTACTGGGAGTATCTGCTCGACGAGGCGATCTTCATTGCGCCGGCGCATCCCTCCTGGGGCGGTGCCGGGCTGTTCGGCGCTGACGGCTCGCTGCTCGGCATCGGTTCCCTGCGCCTGCAGATGAGCCGCAACGGCGAGGTCGCCGACATCAACATGGTGGTGCCGATCGATCTGCTGCCGCCCATTCTCGACGACCTCCTGACGCGCGGCCAGGTGGCCAAGCCGCCGCGCCCGTGGCTCGGCGCCCTGTCGGCCGAAAGCGACGGCAGAGTGGTGGTGATGAGCGTGACAGAGGGCGGCCCGGCGGCCAAGGCCGGCCTGCGCCAGGGCGACATCATCTCCGACATTCGCGACGGCGCGGTCGACGGGCTGGCCGATTTCTATCGCAAGCTGTGGGAGAGCGGCTCGGCCGGTGCCGAGATCCCGATGCGGGTGCTGCGCGACGGCCGCGAAACCTGGCTGCGCGTCAAATCGGCCGACCGCGGCAGTTTTCTGAAAAAGCCGCAACTGCAGTAGACGCGTCGATGGCGTGGGCGATGTCGTCGGGTTGGCCGATCCGCCCGACCCGGCAGCCGCTCGGCCATCGCGACCAGGGCCTCGGCGGGATTGCCAAGCGCCTGGCGCGCCTGCCGCAGCCGGTTCTCGCCGCGCCCGGCGATGATCACCTCGGCGCCGGCCTCGACGCAGCGCCGGGCCAGCGCCAGACCCATGCCAGAGCCGCCACCGACGATCAGGATTTTCTGATTTGAAATGCTCATTCGCTCTGCCTTTGCTTGGATGGAGAAGGGCAGGGAATTGGCAGTCCGGTACGGCAAGTGAAAACGGAAGAAACCGATAGCGCTATCGGAAGCGCCGATGATGCAGGGCGATCAGTTGCCGCAAGCGGTGAAGGCAGCGCCCGGGTTCCAGTCCTTGAAGGCGATGGCCAGGCCTTCGATCGAGACGGTCTTGTGCTTGGTGCTGCCGTCCGGCTGCTTTTCGCTGCTGGTGCCTTTGCCGGTCAGCACATTGTACTCGCAGGCGCTTTCGGCATTCTCCTTCAAATAGTCATCATGGTCATAGGCGAAGCCGGCGACGATGAAGGCACCGTTGCGCCAGGCGATGGTTAGCGTCATGTCGGTCCGTTCGCTGCCGACCGGCATCGCAGGCAGGTAGAATTTGATCGAACCGTTGGGCAGCATCGTCAGTTCCGGCTCGGTGTCGGAGTTCTCGTAGCCCGGCCGGTCGTAGCCGTTCCATTCCCCGTGGATCTGCTCGTGCACGATCTCGACGGGCTTGAGGTAATTGTGCTCCTTGTCCCTGAGGAAGAAGTGGACGTCCATCGGCTGGCCGGGCTCGGTCTCCACCACCATGGCGAGATCGACGGCGCCGTCGCCGTTGAAGTCCCCGGTCACCGCTGTGATGATCTTCCGGGTTTCGATTGGCTCGGCGAGGGCGGCCGTGTGGAGAGACAACACAAAGGCGAGCAACAGAGATTTCATGGCATATTCCCCCGGGAGCGAGATGGCGTGCCCGAGCACGAGCATGGCAGGTATTCCGAAATTTCATACAGCGGGGCCGGGAGAAAAATGTTCAGGTCGAGGGGCGCGAAGGAACGCCGTAGGCGCCCGCCAAGTTTGCTGCCGGAAACTGACAGCGACTCGTGCCATTCTGGTCGATGACGGGCAATGCCAGGGACGACAGAGAGGGAACTGATGGCGCGAGCGACACCGAAAGGACAGGCCGGCTAATGGCGCCGGTCAAGGTTGATCCCGACAAGGTCCATGAATTCCCGGATCCGGGCAGCTTCTACGCATGGCTCGGCAAGCACCACGCCACGGAAACCGAAGTGTGGATCAAGGTTCACAAGGTGGGGTCGGGACTGAAGTCGATCACCCCCAAGCAAGCCATCGACGTGGTGCTGTGCTTCGGCTGGATCGATGCGGTGCGCAAGGGGTTGGACGACAAGAGTTTCCTGCAGCGCTACACGCCGCGCAGCCGGAAGAGCATCTGGAGCCTGATCAACATCGACAATGTCGCGCGGCTGGTCGAGGAGGGCCGCATGACCGAGCATGGGCTCAAACAGGTCGAGGCGGCCAAGGCGGACGGGCGCTGGGCGCGCGCCTATGGCAGCGGCAAGGAGATGAAAATCCCCGACGACCTGCAGGCTGCCATAGACGCCGAACCCGCTGCGAAGGTGATGCTGGCAAAGCTCAGTGCCCAGAACCGTTTCGCGCTCGCCTTCCGCACCCACAACATGAAGACCGAGGCCGGGCGCAAGAAGAAGATCGAGACGTTTGTGGCAATGCTGAAGCGCGGCGAGACGATCTACCCGCAAGGCAGGACGTAAGGTTTGGGGTGGGCTGGTTTGGGCGCGAGTTCGTCTTCGGCACGGCAAGCCTGTCCGCACGGGATCCGGCGTTGCGCGAAGCGCTTCAGGATCTGAATCGTGAAATTGTTCCAACTGCTTGTTTTTGCGCAATTCGATGGTCGGCGCGTCGCGCGGCTGTTTCAGCAACGACATCGCCGGTGGACGAAGGACGGCACGGCGGCTACCCTTCGAAAGCCGCGACGATCGAGCGGCGGACGCTGGGAGTCGTTGCCGTTGAGAAGAGTTGCTTCGTGGACGATGGCGCTGGGTCTCATTGTCATCGTCGCGTGTGTGGGAGCCGGCGCCACGCTTGCCCAGACCTCGCCCGACCAGACGTCTCCCGACCTGGCTTCTCCCTCGGCCTCGCCGGCAAAAGAGATCTCGGTCGGGATCAAGGAGGCGCCGCCTTTTGCGTTCAAGCTGCAGGACGGCAGCTGGTCGGGATTGAGCATCGACCTCTGGCAGAAAATCGCCGGGCGGCTCAACCTTCGCTTCCGCTATGTCGAAGTGCCTGCCGTGCAGGACCAGATCGATGGCGTCGTCAACGGCAGGTTCGATGCGGCGATGGCCGCGATCACGGTCACGGCCGACCGCGAAAAGGCCGTCGACTTCACGCAGCCCTTCTTCACGACCGGGCTCGGCATTGCGACACCGCTCAACAATCAGCCGTCATGGCGGCCGGTGCTGCATGCCCTGACGTCGTTCGGCTTCCTGCAGGCGGTGCTGGGGCTGGTCATCATATCGGTGGTGGTCGGCGTCCTGATCTGGATGTTCGAACGTCGGCACAATGACGATTTCGGCGGCGGCGTCGCCAAGGGACTGTTTTCCAGCATGTGGTGGTCGACCATCGCCGCGACGCAAGCCAGCACCGGCGACTTCGGTCCGCGAACCGTGCCGGGGCGCGTGCTGGCCGCGCTCTGGATGATGGGATCGATCATTGCCATCGCGGTGTTCACCGCGGGCGTCACATCGGTGCTGACGGTGACGCAGATGGAAGGAATGGTGCAGGGCGAAAGCGATCTCGCCCAGGTCAGGGTCGGCGCGGTGCAGAGCTCGTCGACGGCGTCCTATCTGGATTCGACCCAGATCCGTCATCAGGACTTTGCCTCGATCCAGCAGGGCCTCAACGCGCTTCGCGCCGGCAAGATCGATGCGCTGGTGCACGACAAGCCGCTGCTTGGCTGGCTGGTCGGGCAGAATTACGCGACAAGCCTGCAGGTTCTCGATGCGGCCTTCGACCAGCAGCAATATGCCATTGCGCTGCCGCTCGGCAGCCCGTTGCGCAAGTCTCTCGATGTCGCCCTCCTGCAGACCATCGAAAGCGATTGGTGGAAACAGGCCGTCTTCCAGTATCTGGGCGAGAAGTAGTCGACAGGAACTTCCGCGGTGCGATGCGCTGGAAAAACCGCCCTCACTCTGCGAGAGAGGCGGCCCTTTCTTCAAGGATTGATGGTTGCTGTCACTGGTTCAGGTCGACCGGCGTCACGCCAAGAAGCTTCAGGGCGTTGGCGTAGGTCCTGATGCCTTGGGCCCGTTTGCGCTCGGCACAAAACCGGTTCGCCTTGTCCTGGAGCGCGGTTGCCTCGGCGATCTGGCTTGCGCTGGTGCCTGGGGCGACTTTCGTTTGGATGGCCCCGTCGAGTTGAAGGCCGAGCTGGCTGCAATATTCGCTCCGGGTGACCGCTGCGTCCGCACCCGATTGTGCGACCGCCAGCATGGCGAGCGAAATGCCTGTCAGGGCACCGATCCATCCGGTCGAACGTCGTTGCATGTTTCGGGACCATTTCTTCGCGTTGTGCCGCGGCCGCTTGGCCGCCGCGAGGGTGGTTATGACAGGCGATGTTTTCGCGAGTTTTTCCCGGATGTTGAATCTTGTTTCTGGGGTGTGTCTGGTGGGCGTTGAAGCTGCCAATCTCCCCCCTCGTGGCAGGGCTATCGCATATGGAATTCCTGAGATGTCTGCCCGGCACGGACCCCCACCCCTAACCCCTCCCCACAAGGGGGAGGGAGACTTCCGTTGGCACTGACCCGGGAGAATCGCCTGTCTTTTCGGCGCCAAGAAGAATTAAAGGCATGCGGCAGCGTTCCCTCCCCCTTGTGGGGAGGGTTAGGGTGGGGGTTCTTCTTCGCAAGAATCCATATGCGATAGCCCTGCCACGAGGGGGGAGATCGGCTGTATGCGGCGCTTGCGCCTCTTTCTTTGCGGCCATCCTTCGCGTAAGGCGCCGGGCAAATCCTTTCACGCAAGCATATAGCCCGGGCACCGCATGATCAGACTGGAAAGCATCAGCAAGCAGAACGGCCGTCAGCTTGTCTTCATCGAAGCGTCGGCGTCGCTGCAGAAGGGCGAGAAGGTCGGCCTCGTCGGGCCGAACGGCGCCGGCAAGACGACGCTGTTTCGCATGATCACCGGCCAGGAGCAGCCCGACGAAGGCCAGGTGCAGGTCGATCGCGGCGTCACCATCGGCTATTTCAGCCAGGATGTCGGCGACATGGAAGGCCACAGCGCCGTGGCCGAAGTGATGAACGGCGCCGGGCCGGTGTCCGAAGTCGCGGCCGAGATGGCAGCGCTCGAGGCGGCCATGGCCGATCCCGACCAGGCCGACCAGATGGACGAGATCATCGATAAAGTATGGCGAGGCGCAGCACCGCTTCGAGGAACTCGACGGTTATGCGCTGGATGGCCGCGCCCGCGAAGTGCTGGACGGTCTCGGCTTTTCGCAGGAGATGATGGACGGCGATGTCGGAAAGCTGTCGGGCGGCTGGAAGATGCGCGTGGCGCTGGCCCGCATCCTGTTGATGCGGCCCGACGCCATGTTGCTCGATGAGCCATCGAACCATCTCGACCTGGAAAGCCTGATCTGGCTGGAGTCCTTCCTGAAAAACTACGACGGCGCGCTGTTGATGACCTCGCACGACCGCGAGTTCATGAACCGCATCGTCAACAAGGTGGTCGAGATCGACGCCGGTTCGCTGACCGCTTATTCCGGAAACTACGAATTCTACCAGCAGCAGCGGGCGATCGCCGACAAGCAGCAGCAGGCACAGTTCGAGCGCCAGCAGGCGATGCTGGCCAAGGAGATCGCCTTCATCGAGCGCTTCAAGGCGCGCGCCTCGCATGCCGCACAGGTACAGAGCCGGGTGAAGAAGCTGGACAAGATCGACCGCGTCGAGCCGCCGAAGCGCCGCCAGACCGTGTCCTTCGATTTCCTGCCGGCGCCGCGCTGCGGCGAGGACGTGGTCACGCTGAAGAACGTCCACAAGGGCTATGGCAGCCGCTCCATCTATGAGGGGCTCGACTTCCAGGTTCGCCGCCGCGAGCGCTGGTGCATCATGGGCGTCAACGGCGCCGGCAAGTCGACGCTCTTGAAGCTGGTCGCCGGCGCTTCCGAGCCCGACACCGGCACGGTGGCGCGCGGGCCAAGTGTCAAAATGGGTTATTTCGCCCAGCACGCGATGGAAGTGCTGGAAGGCGAGCGCACTGTGTTTCAGACACTGGAGGACGCGTTTCCGCAAGCCGGCCAGGCGCCGCTCAGGGCACTTGCCGGCTGCTTCGGTTTTTCCGGCGACGAGATCGAGAAGAAATGCCGTGTGCTGTCAGGCGGTGAGAAGGCGCGGTTGGTGATGGCGCTGATGCTGTTCGACCCGCCCAACCTTCTGGTGCTGGACGAGCCGACCAACCATCTCGACATCGCCACCAAGGAGATGCTGATCACGGCACTGTCGCAGTACGAGGGCACCATGCTGTTCGTCTCGCACGACCGGCATTTTCTGGCGGCGCTTTCCAACCGCGTGCTGGAACTGACGCCCGAAGGCATCCACACCTATGGCGGCGGCTATACGGAATATGTCGAGCGGACGGGGCAGGAAGCGCCGGGGTTGAGGAGCTAGCCCTTACCGCAGCGAGATGCTCATGCCACTGAGGTCGGCGTTGACCTGCAGGCCGACCTGCCTGCCCGTCAATTCGAGCCGGGCGCCCTTGTCGTTGCTCATGACGATCACCTGAGCCCCTTTGCCAAGCGCGCCGCCACCGCCCGCCGCACCATAGACCCCGGTCACATCCCGTGCGCGTTTGATGTGGCGCACGGTGCCTTGGAAATAGGTCTTGGAGACGCCGAAGGCGAGACCGCCCGAGACGCCGCCGACCGAGATGGGATAGCGGCGGCCATGGAAGGTCAGCGTTCCTTCGCCTCCGGAGCCGCCGACAAAGAAGGCAGCCTTGTAGACGGCGAAGCGGATCGTGCCGCTGTCGGCATGCGCGGCGCTGGCAAAGCCGATGCTCGCGGTGGCGATGGCGGCCACCGCGATGGAACGAAATCCGGATGAAATCTTCATGGTGAGAACTCCTCAATGTCGCCGCTTTGCCGGCCGCAGCGTGGGATCAAAGTTACAACTGAACAGTCTCGCCCGTGATTTGGTTCCAAGCCCCGCGATTTGGTTCCAGTATGGGTTCGAATCCGGCGACTGGAGGGCCGGGGAGAGGGCGGCCGGGGGTTGTGTGCGTCAAGTTCTGCAAAATGGGCGATCATGAAGCTGGTCATGCGGCTTGGCGTAGAGCGAGCTTCTTGTGCTCGCG